>NZ_MQTS01000193.1:2344-11323 GCF_020532825.1 Arthrobacter sp. SO3 | reverse complement strand
GGAGTCCCGCAACGACGGGGGCGTCAGGGCCCGGGCGGCCCGCACGTAGTCCGCGCCCAGCCGCACCTTCAACGCCGCCGTCCGCGCTTCCAGCCGCGCCACCCCCGCCAAACCATCCAGGCAGTCATCGGCCAGATCCCGCAACGGATCCACACCCCGAAACGCATCAAAATCACGGTCCGCCCCGGTGCCGGCGAACGCAGCAAGCGCAGCGACCGACGCCACGACGGCCTCAAAAGCCGCCCTGCTCTCCGCACTCCACACTGTCCGGCTATCCACACTTTCAGAATAGAGGGAGCCTCCGACAATTTAGCGGCACCGGCTGCGTGCCAGCCCGCTCCAGGAACCGCCGTTCGGCCCGGCATCCCGTTGCCTTGCCCGTGCCTCGTCACACCGCCGTCACATGGGTTCCATCAGCCCATGACCAGCTTGATCGTCAGTCGGCCAGTGCAAGAACTCAAGAGTCGGAACCTGCCGGGAATTCCGTCCAGGTCCGCATCGGGGAGAGCGCGATTGGGACCGCGGAGGCGCCGGCCAGCAGTGCCCAGATCCAGAGCACCGGCTGGACACCTAGCCATGCGGCCAGTGCGCCTCCGGCAAGGCTGGCGACAGGCATGATGCCAAGGGTGAAGAGCCTGCTGCTGGCCATGACTGTTCCGAGCCTGCGGGATTGCGCGATGCGCGGGATGATGCCGGCGCCCGCTACCGAGATGACCACGACCAGGAAAGCCCATCCGAATGCGGAAACACCGAGCCACAGTGCAGGGAACCATGGCAGGACCGGGGCAAGGGGCAATAGCGCAACAGCCGGGAGGCAGGCGATGCCAGCGAGAATCCTCGTCCTTCCGATGCCGAGCCGGGTCAGAATCGCTGGCGCGGCGAAGGAGGCAACGAGGCCACCCATGGCGGCGAATGTGCTGAGTAGCGCGAAAGCGGCGGGGCCGAGCCCCAGCACGTTGAGGGCGTATACCGCCGTGGCGGCGCTCCCGAACATGGTGGCAGCGTTAAGGATCATTCCGGACAGGAAAAGACCCCGGAGCACCGGGTGGTGAACGGTGAAGGACAAGCCCGCCCGGGCGGCAAGCCAGAATCCTCCGTGCTCCCGGTCTGGCTTGATGTCCTCATCGACGTGGATGCCCGTGAGGGCCAGCGCGGACAGGAGGTAGGAGATCCCGGCTGTGACCAGCGCAAAGGGTGGGGCGATGGCAGCGAGCAGCGCCCCCGTCAGGGAGGGGGAGCCGACGGCGACCGCGCTGGCCGCCGACTGCAGCCTGGCATGGGCGTCGCTGGTTCTATCCCGGCCCACCACCGACGGGAGGAACGCTCCATGTGCCGTCGTAAAGACCACATCGGCGACGCTGATCAATGCCACGCAGACCAGCAGGTGGCCGATTGTCATGACACCGGCAATGAAGGCCGCCGGAACACTCAAGACCACCAACGCCCGGAACACGTCTGCGGTGATCATCAGCCTGCGCCGACGCAGCCGGTCCACCCAGACGCCGATCGGCAGGCCCAGGACAAGGAACGCACTCATGCCGAGTGCATTGATGATCCCCACCTCCCAGGCGCCGGCACCGAGCGTCGAGACAGCAACAATCGGGATCACGACCCGGCTGGCTTCGTCCCCGGCGCCTTCTAACCCAGTGGCGGTCCATAACTTCCGGAAGGCAGGCAACCGCAGGAGCGGCGTCGCGAGGGGTGGCCGGGCTCCGGTGGCTGCAGCACTCTGTAAGGTCACGCCTGACAACCTGTCAGGATTTACCTGACAAGTCAACTATGCTGAATACTGGTAGCCGATCACTTGTAGGGGGAATGCCGTGGGACTGGAACAAGCGCCGGCTCGCCCCATGATGTGCAGTTTCTGCGCGGGTCCGACCAACGCTTCACGTCGCTTGGTGGCGGGTCCCGGCGTTGCCATCTGCCGGGACTGTGCAGCAGCAGCCATGGATCTGTTCAGCAGTACGGCAGAATCGGAGTCCGCGTCTCCCCTGGCCATGACTGATGACCAACTACTCGCGCACCTGCCGGAAGTCGCCGCCGTAGCCTCGCAGGTCGAAGAGCGACTGAGCGCCTGGGTCGGTACCGCGCGTGAACGAAAAATCAGCTGGGCGCGCATTGGCGCTGCACTGGGAATGACCAGGCAATCAGCGTGGGAGCGCTTCCAGCCGCCGCGCTGATAGTCCCCGCGCAGGTGGCCGTGCTCTGACCAATCCGGGCACACTTCCCGCGATGCAACTCCGCCGGTCTGGCCTGATGCTCCGTGGCTCAGGTGTTCAGCCCACCGGGCTGGATCCAGTAACGCAGCACAGCGCCGCGGCCGGCGGCATCCTCGGAGATGCCGCCATGGCGCAAAATCGTCTTCGCCGAGGCGACGTTCTCAGCCTCGCAGACAACCAGCAAGCGCTCCATGCCGAGTGCCCGCGCCTCGCCGACCATCCGGCCGAGAGCCCACGTTGCCAGTCCGCGCCGGCGCGCGGACGGCCGGATACCATATCCGATATGTCCGGCCCACGGCACAAACTCGTTTCCCTCGTGACGCAGGGCGATCCCGCCGAGCACTTGGTCACCCTCAACAATCCATCGGAGCGTGCAGCGCCCCGAATCCCCGGCCAGCCGCTCCAGCCAGTTCGATCAGTTCGGGCAGGCCGCAACTATATCGATCCAGCGCTACTCAGTCTGACGTGGACCTGGCCGGAGGAGGCCGAGCGGAACTGCAGGACTGGAATCATCACGGCGGCGTCGCCCGCACTCCTCGCTTTCGGCAAATCACCGGCGGGGATCCGCGCCTGACGCCTTGAGGGCGCGGGCAATGCCGTGGGCGGCGGTCAGCAGCGCCGGAACCGTAACGGGCACGGCCGCTTCATCCCTGGGAACAATGGCATTGAGCGCAGCCGCGACGATGCCGTCCGGGCCGAAGACAGGCACGGCGATGCCGGTCCATTCGGTCACCCCGATCCCCGGGATGGCGACATAGCCGCGTTGCCTGATCTCGGCCAGGTGCTTCGGGATCAGGGCCGGGTCCGTGATCGTCTCCGGGGTCACCTGCGCCAGGGGGCCGGCGAGCACCTCTTCCTGGACGGCGGGTACGGAGTGCGCGAGCAGGACGAGGCCGGATGACGCAGCATGGATCGGCATCCGCTGGGCGATGTGGGCCGCCTGCAGGCTGGAAGCCGGCGAGGAAAGGCGCTCGACGTAGAGGACAGTGCCGTGGTCCAGCACAGCCAGGGTGGTGTGCTGGTGCACGCCGGCCTGGACATCCTCCATAAACGGCAGGGCCACTTCGCGGAGGTTCAGTGCCCTCGATCCGCGGGCGGCGAGTTCCCACATCCGCATCCCCGAACGCAGGTTCCCGTCCGGCAACCGCTCGATCAGTCCGTGCAGCACCAGATCGTCCACCAGGCGGTGCGCCGTAGTCAAGGGAAGGCAGGCGCGGCGGGCGAGGCCGGAGAGCGTCATGGTCGGGAGATCCCGGTCGAAGGCGCTCATCAGCCGCACCACGCGGCTGATCACCGAATCACCCGATCGGGAGTTTGCCATCGTCGCCTCCGGCCCCTGCGCCGTCGTGAGTTAGTAGACCAGTCAATTGCCCAGTCAACCGGCCGGCCGGCCCCTCGGCGAGGCCACATGGGACCGGATCAGGCACCAGCCACGCGGGCGGTCCCGCGGTCGGCGGCGAGTTTGGCGATGTCCCGGCCCGCCCGGTAGCCGAACACCAGGGCCGGCCCGATATGTGATCCGTAGCCCGGGTAGCCGCCGCCGAAGACGCTGACCGCCGCCGCGCCGACGGCAATCAGGCCGGGAACCGCGGTTCCCTCTTCCGTGGTGACCTCGGAGCGTTCGTTGACGCCGATGCCGGCGAAGGTACCCAGGTCGCCCATCTGGATCTTGGCAGCGAAGTACGGGCCCTTGCCGACCGGGGCCAGGTTGGGGTTCGGCTTGTGTTCCATGTCGCCGCGGAAGTGGTTGTACAGGGTGGAGCCGCGGCCGAACGCCGGATCCTCGCCGCGTTCCGCAGCCGGGTTGAACCCTGCCACGGTTTCCTGCAGACCGTCGGCGTCAATGCCGAGTTTTCCGGCCAGCTCCGCCAGGGTGTTCCCCTTGACCAGGTAGCCGGTCTTGTAGAAATAGCCGCGCGGCATCGGCCAGGGCTTGGCATAGCCGATACCATACTTGTGCATGGTCTTGGCATCGCCGATCACAAACCCGAACGTCCTGTCCTCGTCCTTGTTGTGCGCGATCATCGTCCCGCCGAAGTCGTGGTAGCTGAGGGCTTCGTTGCCGAAGCGCTTGCCGTGGCGGTCGACGGCGATCAGGCCCGGCAGGCCGATGGCCCGCAGATGCGGGAAGAGACGTTCCCTGCCGTTCAGGTACTTGAAAACCGTGACCGGCGCCCAGGAGCCCACGCTGAAGACCGAGTTGTCGATGTGGCCGCCCGCGCTGATCGCCAGGGTGGCTGCGTCGCCGCCGTGGCCCACGGTCGGGGTGAAGTGGTCGTCGCCGTTGGCGTCGTGCGGGAAGTACTGCTTCCGCAGTTCCCCGTTGCCGGAGAAACCGCCGGCGGCGAGGATGACGCCCAGTCGTGCCTCCACGGTGGCGGCGTGATCTCCCCCAAGGACGGCCCCGGTGATGGTTCCGGCGTCGTCCCGCGTCAGGGCGAGGGCAGGGGAGGAATTCCAGAGGCGCACGCCCAGGTCGTCGGCGCTTTTCACCATGCGGGTCATCAGGGCGTTGCCGTTGGAACGCAGGACCGGGCGCCGGTAGCGGGCCGCATCCGCCCAGGTGCGCAGCAGCTTCTTCGCCACGTAGGCAAAGGACTTGACCGACTGGTTCACATGGAAGAACTCGTTGATGTCCGGGCCCACCTGCGGCATGTAGCCGAAGACGGTGTAGGAGCTCATGTAGGGCTGCATCAGCAGCCGCTTGTCCCCCAGCACCCGCGCATCGACATCCTGCGGCAGGATCGCCCGGCCCGAGAGTTTCGCGCCGGGCAGGTCCATCTGGTAGTCCGGGGACTTCTCCGGATAGGTGAACTTCACCTCGGTCTCGTTTTCGAAGAACGAGATGGCTTCCGGAACGGTGTCGAGGAACTCGCTCACTCCGGCCGCATTAAAGGTGTCCGGCGCCAGGCTGCGCAGATAAGTCTCCGCTTCCTCGCGGGTATCGCCCTGCTCCAGTCCCTGCTTGTTGCCGGGGACCCAGGCCCAGCCGGCGGAAATCGCCGTCGTGCCGCCGAAGTACTGTTCCTTTTCCGCGACGATAACGTTCAGCCCCTGCGAGGCGGCTTTCAACGCGGCGGCCATACCGGCCACACCGGACCCGATGACGAGGACATCACAGCGGACGGGGTTGCTCATGGTTTTGCTCCGTTCAGTCGGCCGCGCGCTTCGTTGCGGCAGCCGGGGTGGAATGCTTGACCCCCAGTAGAGCCGGAGACGCGGATCGCCGCGAGGAGGATTACCATTGAGCGGGAATCCTGAGGAGGTTCTGTGGCCAACTCCGCATCGGGCGAGTCGATCATCGGCCGCTTCGTCAAGATCGTCAGCGCCTTTGACGACCGCCACCCCTCCATGAGCGTCGCCGAACTGGGCCGCCGCACCGGCCTGCCCGTGACCACCACCTACCGGCTGGTCAACGACCTGCTGGTGGAACGTCTGCTCGACCGGGAGCCGGGCGGCAACGTACACATCGGGACCCGGATGTGGGAGCTGGTGTCGCGCGGCTCCAAGATGGTGGGGCTGCGCGAAGCCGCCCTGCCGTTCATGGAGGACGTCCAGGCCGTGGTCCAGCACTCAACCACCCTGGGCCTCCTGGATTCCGACGAGGTCCTCTACATCGAGCGGATCGGGTCTCATTCCACGATCGTGGACATCACGAAAATCGCCGGCCGCCTGCCGGTGCACGCCACGTCCTCGGGGCTGGTGCTGCTGGCCAATTCGCCGGCCGAGTACCAGGAAACCGTCCTGGCCCGGCCCCTGACGAAGTTCACGGAGACCACGCTCACCGACCCTCCCCAGCTGCGCCGCCACCTGGCCGAAATCCGGCAACGGGGCTACGCCGTGATGCCCGGGGTGATCGTGAAGGAATCCAGCGGCATCGCCGTCCCCGTCTTCGGCCCGGACAATGCCGTCGTCGCCGCGCTGAGCGTTGTGGTGCCCCGGAACGAGGAGAACGTGCCCGCCCGCGTCCCGGTACTGATGGCCTCCGCCCGCGGTATCTCCCGCGCCCTGGGCTGGCGCGGCGAGCTCAAGGGCGCGCTCCGGCAGAGCCACTGAACCTTATTTTTCCATTCATCGGCAATCGTGTGGTCCCCATCACAACCCCACTGTCACTCTGGCTAAGACGCAGCAATGAGGCTGCAGGAGTTACGAGGAGCAGACCACATGAACACCACAGCGAACCGCGTGGCCGGTAAGACCGCCATCGTCACCGGCGGCCGCGGCGATCTGGGCAGTGCCACCGCCGCCCTGCTGGCCGAACACGGCGCAAAGGTAGCCAGCCTCGACGTTGCCGGGGTCCCGGCCGCCGACTCCCACGCCAGCATCAGCCAGTACGACGTCGATGTGACCAGCGAGGACAGCGTCGCCGAGGCGATCCGCCGCGTCACCGACGACCTCGGTACCCCGGACATCCTGGTCAACGCCGCCGGCATCATCGGCCCGGCCGGCGCGTCCCACACCGCCACCCTGGCTGACTTCGACACAATCTTCAACGTCAACGTCAAGGGCGTCTGGCTGATGACCAAGTACGTCGTTCCGGGAATGATCGAAAAGGGCGCGGGCAGCATCGTGAATTTCTCCTCCATCCACGGCATCACCGGCGGACGGAACGTCCCGCTGTACCACGCCACGAAGGGCGCCGTCCGGCTGCTGAGCAAGTCCGACGCAGCCGCCTACGGCAGCCACGGCATCCGGGTGAACTCGATCCACCCGGGCTCCATGAATACCCGGATGAGCCGCCGCTCCGCCGAGCAGTCGGACATCGGCGCGGAGCAGTACTACAAGCAGCTCGTGGGCTCCAACCCGCTGCCGCGGCAGGGCGAGCCGGATGAAATCGCCTACGGCGTTTTGTATCTGGCCTCGGACGAGTCCCGGTTCACCACCGGCTCGGAGCTGGTGATCGACGGCGGCTACACCGCCGTCTGACGCCGCCACCCTGTCCCGTTCCGTCCTGGCCACTCCACTCTGGCCTGACCACTCCCCCACTGGCTTCCCAGCCTTGCCCCCTCCGGCCCTGGCCCGTTCCACGCCGGCTCGTTCCACGCCGGCCCGTTCCCCGGGGACACTGCCAGGCAGCCGCGGGGCCTTCCCGATTCCTCGAAAGGCAACACCCATGAAATTCGTCAATGGAACCGCAACCGACCGCTACGACGTCGTTGTGGTCGGCTCCGGCGCCGGCGCCCTCACCGCCGCGGCCACCGCCGCCCGTGCCGGCAAGTCCGTCGTCGTCCTGGAAAAGAGCGCCCTGCTGGGCGGGACCTCGGCCGTCTCCGGCGGCATGCTCTGGGTTGCAGACAACCACCACGCCCGGGAGGCCGGCATCACCGATTCGAAGGAGGCGGCCGCCGAGTACGTCCGTGCCGTGGCCCGCGGGCGCGGACGGCAGGAGCTCCTGGACTCCGCCCTGGACTACGGGGACCAGATGCTCCGCTTCGTAGAAGAGGAATGCGGCGTCCGCTTCATCTTCCTGAACAACTTCCCGGACTACCGCCAGGACCTGCCCGGCGCCGTGGAGGGCGGCCGCACGGTCGAACCCGAGCTGTTCAACAGCAAAGAAGCACTGGGCACGCTCACCGCGCACGTCCGCACGGACGGCCGCGCCCCGTTCAGCATGCAGGAATACGAAAACTGGGGCGCCTTCACCAAGTTCCCGTGGGATGAGCTGAACCAGCGCCAGGCCGACGGGCTCGTTGCGAAGGGACAGGCCCTCGTGTCCATGCTCCTTGCCAGCCTCGTCCGCGACGGCGCGGCGCTCGTCACCGGCGCCCGCGGCCACCGGCTGCTCACTGACGGCAGCCGGGTGACCGGAGTCGAGCTCGAATCCGGTCAGGTCTTCCAGGCGAACGACGGCGTGGTGCTCGCCACCGGGGGCTTCGAATGGGACAAGGCGCTGGCCGACTCGATGCTCGCTTCGAGGCTGTACACCATGTGCTCGCCGCCCTCGAACACCGGCGACGGGCTGCGGATGGCCCAGCGGATCGGCGGTCAGACCCGCGGCACCCGGGAAGCCTGGTGGGCCCCGATGTCAGTTACCGGCGACACCCGGGACGGGCAGCCAATCGGCACCCTGCTCCGCTTTGAGCGCCAGGGCCCGGGTTCCCTGATGGTCAACCGCCACGGCCGCCGCTTCGCCAACGAATCCCAGAACTACAACGATTTGGCCCGGAGCCTGCAGTCCTGGGACTCCCCCCGGAACCAGACTCTCAACACCCCGGCACACGTGATCGTCGACCACACCTACATGGAGCGTTACGGCATCCTGGCCCACCGCGCCGGCCAGCCCGCCCCCGGCTACCTGATCGAGGCGGCAACACTGGAGGAACTCGCGGCCAAGATCAACGTTCCCGCTGAGAACCTCAGCGCCACGGTGGAGCGGTTCAACGCCTTCGCGGTCAAGGGCGAGGACCCCGACTTCGGCCGCGGCGAAAGCGCCTACGACAAGTACTGGGGCGACGACGACAACCCGCACCCGAACCCGTCCCTGAGTCCGCTGCAGGCCGGCCCCTTCTACGCCATGGAGGTGGTGAACGGCGCGTTCGGCACCAACGGCGGCGTCGCCACCGACGGCCGGGCCCGCGTCCTGGACGTGGACAACCGCCCCATCGAGGGCCTCTACGCCGCCGGCAACACGACCGAAAACGCCTACGCCGCCGGCTACCCCGGCGCCGGCGCCACCCTCGGCCCGATCATGACCATGGGCTACCTCGCCGGCCGCACCATCGCCGGCCAGGACCCCGGCTTCGTGTCCGGTTCCGCGCCC
>NZ_MQTS01000193.1:0-2318 GCF_020532825.1 Arthrobacter sp. SO3 | reverse complement strand
CTGCCCACGCAGCCGAACTGGTGGGTGCCTGAGATGATCCGCCACACCGTTCTCTTCCAGTTCAAACCGGACTTCCCGCCCGCCGACAAGCAGGCCTGGATCGCCGGACTCAACGCGATGGCCGGGAATATCCCCGGCATGCTCAGCCTGACCCACGGTCCCGACCAGCTCAACACCGAGCGCTCTTTCGATTACGCAATCGTCGCGGACTTCGAAAATGTCGAGGACATCGCGGTGTACAACACCCATCCGCTGCACGAGCCGCTCAAGGCCTACTCATTCCCCAACAGCCAGCAAATCCTCTCGGTGGACTTCCACCTCGGGGATTCCCAGCCGGCTTCCACTAAGACACCGTTGTCTTAAGGAGATCCCCATGCACACAGCACCCGATTCAAGCCCGGCCGCGCGCAAAACGCCGCGGAAGGCGGCCCTGGCATCGTTCCTGGGCAGCACCCTGGAGTACTACGACTTCTTCATCTACGGCACGGCCGCGGCCCTGGTGTTCCCGCACCTGTTCTTCCCGTCCGCCGACCCCGCTATCGGACTGGTCGCAGCGTTCGCCACCTTCGGCGTGGCCTACGTGGCGCGGCCGGTGGGCGGACTGGTCATGGGCCACTTCGGCGACAAGCTGGGGCGCAAGAAGATCCTGCTGCTCACGCTGGGCATCATGGGCCTGGCATCGCTCGGCATCGGTTTCCTGCCGACCTACGAACAGGTCGGCGTCTGGGCCCCGATCCTGCTGGTGGCCGGGCGCCTGGCGCAGGGATTCTCCGCCGGCGCCGAGTCCGCGGGCGCCTCCACCCTCACGCTGGAACACTCCCCGGAAGGCCGGCGCGGCTTCTTCACCAGCTTCGTGATGACCGGCTACGCCTCGGGCATGGTGCTGGCCACCCTGGTCTTCGTCCCGGTCACCGCACTCCCCCAGGAAGCGATGATGAGCTGGGGCTGGCGCATCCCCTTCCTGCTCTCCATCGTGGTCCTGGGCATCGCCTACTGGGTGCGGACACATCTGGACGAGACCCCGGTCTTCGAAGCGGCGCAGGAACAGCAGCGGGTCGCCCCGATGCCGGTCAAGGAAGTGCTCAAGTTCCAGGGCGCCGACGTGCTGCGGGTGGTGGGAATGTCGATCATGTCCGTCATGCAGACCGTCTTCACGGTCTTCGGGCTGGCGTACGCCACTTCCACCGCAGGTTTTGACCGGGCCTCGATCCTGACCGTCAACGCCATAGCGATCGGGCTGTCGATGTTCGCCATGCCGCTGGCCGCGAAACTCTCGGACCGGATCGGACGGCGCCCCCTGCTACTGAGCGCTGCGATCGGCTGCTCGGTCACGATCTTCCTGTACTTCGTGGCGCTGTCCTCGGGGAACATCGTGCTGGTTTTCCTGGCCGCTTTCCTGAACATGACGGTGCTGTACTCGGGCTTCAACGGCATCTGGCCCTCGTTCTTCGCCGAGCAGTTCGCCGCACCCGTGCGCTACACCGGCATGGCGATGGGCAACCAGCTCGGACTCGTCCTGGCCGGCTTCGCCCCGATGATCGCCGGCATGCTCCTGGCCCCGGGCGTCACCGGCTGGGTTCCCGTGGCCGTCTTCGCCACGGTCTGCATGCTGATCGCAGCCGTCTCGGTGTACTTCTCCCGCGAGACGTACAGGACCCCGATCGAGGAACTGGGCGGCCCGTACCTGGCCGGAACTGCCCGACGCCGGGAACTGCTTGCCGAAGCGGAAACCGCCGGGCAGCAGCAGCCGGCCCGGCCGGCACTGCAGCTTCCCTGAACCGCCCACGACCCGGAGGAGCCCCATGTCCAGAATCAGACACCACAGCGCGTTCCCGCACCACTGGCCCGTCCAGGTGGCCGGGATGCAGACGCCCGGCTCGCAGGGGTCCGGGGTGTGCCGGGTACCAGCTGCAGACTGCGACGTACGGCCGTCGGCACCGCAGCCCGCCGGCGGTGAGCTGACCGCGTCGCCGTGGCTCGGTCTGCACTATGAGACGGAAGGCACTTAGGGGCCTCCTGCCCCGATATGCCCGACGGCGTCTGCCGCCCCGATTCTTTCGGGTGCGGCGGGCGCCGTTTCAGCAGCCGGTCAGGTGCCGTTTGGGCCGTTCCTGCCGGTAGAGGTACCGGCCGGCTGCCTCGAAACCGGCGCGGGCGTAGAGTTCCCGGGCTCCGGAATTGGAGGCCATCACGAGCAGCCAGCAGCCGCTGAGGCCCCGGGCGTCCCCTTCACGCAGCAGCGCCTGCAGGATCCGGGCGGCATAACCGCGCCGCCTCGCGTCCGGTCGGGTCGCCATGCAGTACAGCCCGCCCCGGCT
>NZ_MQTS01000192.1:91066-93353 GCF_020532825.1 Arthrobacter sp. SO3 | reverse complement strand
CCAGGGCGGGCGCTACCGTGTTCCCGGAATCGTGCTACCAACTGTCCAGACTCGCGCTACCATCAAGCGCTACTCGCCAGCTTCCGTTGGTCCGACTTGCAGGGCATGCTTGGCGGCTCGGAGGGTGTTCAGGTTTCACGTGAAACATTCAGACGGCAGGGCTGGGCAAGAACGTTTTAGGCACGATCGCCGGTGTACCCAGCTCGAGAGCTCTGACGCGCCGATGTTGGCCACTGCTACGGCCAGGTACTGTGCGTAGGAGGACAGCGATGCCCCTGCAAGAGCGCCCGGCAGGCCTGGGCTGCGACAGACCCGCCTGGGCTGACTGACGGCCTCCCAGACCCGTCTGAACCCCACGGGAGCAACAGCCAGCCAGTGGGCAGCCCCCGGCGAATCGTCCGAAGGATTCCCACGGCGCAGGAGATCCTGAGCCTGAGCCTCGATTGGTCGTTAGGATCCGGTGGCCCATCCAGCCGCTCGGGGAATTTGTAGCGGCACTCCCGCCCCCTCAGGCTGCCGGACAGCAGATGGGCGTCCATGCGCAGGTCTACCGTCATTGGAAGCCCCGATGTCTCGGCCCCCGGGAGGGCCCCTCGGATGACAAGTGGCCACCCTGTCTGGCCGCCCCATGGTCAGTGCGCATGAGGCGTCAACCCGTCGATCCACTTAGGTCGGGAAGTGATTCGCGGCGACGGGCCGATGACGGGGCACTGTGAAGCCTGTGCGGTGGGCGCGAAGAGTCAGACCGGCGATGGCCCTACCCGGCCGTCTGCAAGTCCAGGGACCTTAGCCAGCGTCCCGTGGTCTGCGCAGCAGCCTCCTTGCCGGTCCACGTGCCTTGGGAACGTCGAACTTCATCATCCCTCAGTCCCCAGTGAACAAACCCATAATCGAGGGCAGCCCAAGCACGGGTGACGTCAGTTCAGGGCCGGCAGTTTCACATCCCATCTGCAACGATCGGCAACGGATTCTGAAGTGGCGGGTTTGGCCGAACAACCCGGGGGTCGGACTGCCCCGCACCGGACCGGAGGGGACTACGGCTCGAGGATACTGGTGCTGCCGAGCGCTCCCCCGCGTCCAGGCCGCCCAAGCCGATTCAAGTGGTCGATTGTTGGCGGTCGCCGGTCGCCGGTCGCTGGGTCGCTGGGTCGCTGGGTCCGAGGCGTGGAGGCTCGGTGGCTCGGTGGCTCGGTGGCTCGGGGGGCCGGACGTCCGGAGAACCTCTGGCTGGCCCGGCTCGACCCAGATTCGACTCGGCTGAACGATCCGCCAGATATAGCAGCGTTCAGTTTGAGGCTCGACCTGTCGGGCCGGGATCCGTCTGCATCGTTCCCTGGGCACTCGGGTTCGGGGTGCGGAGTGACACGCTGTTCTCCTCGGGCACTTGAGATGCGGCAATCTAGATGCGGGCGAGTGGCGCCAGATTGTGCGTGTTGGGGGTTTGCTCAGGCGGTGGATAAGGCGGTGGATATCACTGTGGATAACTTTGTGGATTACTTCGCGGCAAGCGCCCTCCGGCCCCCTGACCTCAACGGACACCCGTGCAGTCAGCACACCGGTCGGCCCTGCCCGGGGACCGGGGAGCATGCTGTTTCACGTGAAACAATCCGCCGGTTTGAACAGTGACCTCCTACACACCCGCCCGTGCTTTCTAAATCCCCCGATGCTGGTTAATTTTCCGGGGAAATCCGCGGGATTTGTTCGGCGGCACCGACAGGCCGCACCCAAAAAAAAGTTGCCTAATGGGTTGTTGGCGTCCGGGCACATGTCCTGCCGGATTGAGGGGATGCGATCGGAGCAATAGGCTCGTGGATGCTTGAGGCCACGAGTTGTGAGATATGCCTCAAGGCCTGTGGATAACTCTGTGAATAAGTTCTGTGGAGAACCCTGTGGGAATCGGACAGTGAATCTGCAAATCCAACGCCATGGCGCCTGGCCGGCGGTCCTTCCGGGATATCACGATTCGTCAGATCTTTGACCATGATGCCAGATGCCGCGCTACCGGAGGAGCCCTGTGCGGCCCGGCAGGGGCCCGAAGGGGACGACGGGCCATCCGATGGTGCCGGCTGCAGCACAGAGTTAGGAGTCTCGGCCGGAGCGGAGCCCGACGCCTGGGCCACGGTGCGAGCGTGTGTTCCTTGCCTGACAGGTTCGTTCAGGTGACCATTGTGAACTGGGTCGAGTCCTGGCCATCCCGCCCAGCAAATGGTCTCCGCAGCGGAGAAGAATGGTGGAACCACGAATGTGACACCTTGTCCCACAGGCAGCTGAACCGAGGGAGTTCTCC
>NZ_MQTS01000192.1:81097-91056 GCF_020532825.1 Arthrobacter sp. SO3 | reverse complement strand
GTTGGCCCGGTGCCTTCCGGGGGTATGTGGATGGTGTCCATGCACGCCTCGGGTGATACCCAGAGGCAGTAATGGCGTTTGACGTTCCCGCCGGCAAAGGACGTCCAGCGTGGGGCGCCTGGCCGCTCGCTGAGGATCCTCCCACTCCCAGTCGGGGCCGCGGGCCGCGAAAAGGTGAGCCATGGTCCGACCTCCGAGACCCTTGAGAATATTGATGGTCCGATCACCCACCGTCTGACTGGAGGCCAGGGCAGTAATTTCAGCTGAGTTTGATAAACGGCAAGGTGCGTTTGACGCAGGAATACCGTCCGCGTCCGAGTTGCTGCAGCGAGCCGAAGGCTGCCATGTGGTCCTGGAGGACTGTATTCGGGCGACTGGGTCTACCCACGGATGGCTCCCAAACATATTGCATGCGTCCGCGAGCGGCCGTTGTGGAGCCGTCGCCGGCTTCGATGACTGCGGCGCTCGGCGGCTGGACGGTTGGGGGCGTAGCGGGTCACGTTCCGACGGTACCTGGTTGGCATCCACCCCCACCGAATAGCTTTGGCGTCGAGTTCGTGAGGTTTCACGTGAAACAATGGCCTGCGGGCGGGAATGTACCTGCAATTGCTCTGGTGCAGCCGGTCGGATTTGTAGCGCTTTCCCCGAGTCCGCCAACTCCTCGTTCGAGAAGGGGGCCGGTTGTTGCTGCTTGAAGTAGTGGTGAACCACGCTTCACCTCAGGGGCTGTCTTCACACGTCCCATCGTCCGCAGACACATTCTGCCCAGGTGTGGTTATTCGAGAGTTCCGTATCGAATAATAGGGTTGTGGGGCCTAATGATCAGTGACTGGCCATCGTCCGTATTCTCTTCACCGTTTCACGTGAAACAATCGCAGCTGAGGAGGATCGGGTTTGGCCGAGGGATGACCCGGATGCCGTGTGAACGCTGGTGCAGATGCGGGTTGTTGGCCACTGCTGTTTCGAACGGAAACAGTCCGCGGCCACGGAGATACTTTCCGACTTGAGCGCAGTTGTCCAATTGTCCGGCTCATACTGCCCACCCTTAGTTCCAATCTCGTGGTGGTTTCACGTGAAACATTCCGGTGTCACACCTCGGAGCCGCCCTGGGATTCCGCGCCCTTCTGTCGAATTTTTCTGCGTATTGTCGCTCGTCACCTGAAACCGGGCCCTTAGACGATTTCTCCCGGAGGATTGCTCAGTCATGTTTGCGGGTCGCACGGCTGGAGGGACCGTCAGGCCGCCGGTGCAAGAACTGTCAGGGTAACGACGCCCAGGCGGAGGAGCAATTTTTCGGTCAATAGGCGACGCACTGTATCCCCCGCTGAGTCACCTATGCCGCACGCAGACGGGCTGACCGTGGGATGTTGAAATAGTGTGCAGTCTGCAGTCTGCAGTCTGCAGTCTGCAGTCTGCAGTCTGCAGTGTGCAGTGCGCAGGGATATGGGCTTTCGGCCAGCCCTCTTGGCCGACCGGTCGGAATCTTACCGCTTCGCCCACTGAACCCGTTCGGACAGGAAAGGCAACCCCCAACTCTCTCTCTGCACTGATTTCAAATAGTCGTCCAGACCGGATGCTCACCGCTACCGGCAGGATCAGATGTCCCGCGGGAAAATATGCGCGGTCCGGCCATATTTGACGAACATGTTTCACGTGAAACCAAACGCATCGCATCTTCCGAAAGTGGCACGGAAACCGGTCGACGAGTGAGCGCATCTCAACAGCCACAATGTTTCACGTGAAACTCTATGCATCCTTGGTCTCTAGGCTGCAGACCAGTCTCCCCCGGATCGTCGTGCGTCCGCACAGGAAGCATGCATTACCTGACAACTACCCGACTCCAGAGTGCGGGTACCACGGTCTCGATGCGGGGTCATCACGTGCAAGGCGGGCCTCAGTCCTGACGGAGGCCCGTCCCCGGCCCCTGGACGACGGACCGAGGCAGCCCTACTCCGGCAAGGGCGCAACCTGTGGGGGCGCCGGGGTCCACGTTGAGAGAATTAACTATTAGAAAACAACTTTTGGGTGTTGTTCTACAGGAAAAGATGGACGAGCACTGGCTTCTATGGGCCGGTCCATATAACTGACCGGGTCAGTTCTCAGCAACATCGAAAAAGTGGCCCCACTTCCTGGAGGGAAGTGAGGCCACCTTGGAATGATCTTCGTCGGCACAGACCGAGCGGGAACTAGGACAGCACGTCCGCAAATTCCTTCTCGAAGAACTGCTTGGGACGGGCGCCGATGACGGTGCCCTTCACTTCTCCACCCTGGAACAGGTAGACGGCAGGGATAGAGGTGATGCCGTACTGGGCGGCGATCGCAGGGTTGTCGTCAACGTTAACCTTGACGACGTCCACCTTCTCGCTGTACTCCACGGAAATCTCGTCCAGAATCGGTCCGAGCTTGCGGCACGGGCCGCACCATTCAGCCCAGAAGTCCACAATGACGGGCTTGGAAGAAGCCAGTACATCGGTGCTGAAACTAGCATCTGTTACGTCTTTTGCGTTGCTCATAGCCTGTCTCTCTCTTCGGTTGGTTGCTACGCGCTGTTTAGGCGTGGAAGTCTGCGAGGTAGTGCTCGACGTCCAGGGCTGCGACGCAGCCGGACCCTGAGGCCGTGATGGCCTGCCGGTACGTCGGGTCGATAACATCGCCGGCCGCGAACACACCCTTGACGCTGGTCTTCGACGTTCGGCCGTCGACGGCGATGGTTCCCTCGGGCGTCAGGTCCAGCTTGCCCTTGACGAGGTCGGTGCGGGGGTCATTGCCGATCGCCACAAACACGCCGGTGACGGCGAGCTCAGTTTCGGTGCCGTCCACGAGGTTCTTCACTCGAAGCCCCGTGACTTTGTCCCCACCGAGGACATCCTCGACCCCGCTGTTCCAGACGAAGTCGATCTTCTCGTGGGCCAATGCGCGGTCAGCCATGATCTTTGAGGCACGGAGGCTGTCGCGGCGGTGGACCACGGTGACTGACCTGGCGAACTTGGTGAGGAACAGTGCCTCCTCCATCGCGGAGTCGCCGCCGCCGATGACGGCGATGTCCTGGTCCTTGAAGAAGAAACCGTCGCAGGTTGCACACCAGCTGACACCGTGGCCGGAGAGGCGCTTTTCGTTGGGTAGACCGAGTTCACGGTAGGCCGAACCCATGGAAAGAATGATGGAGCGTGCCCGGAAAGTCTCCCCCGAGCCGATGGTCACGGTCTTGATGTCGCCGTCGAGATCCAGTTCCGTGACATCTTCGAACTGGATTTCGGTGCCGAACCGGGCGGCCTGCTTTTCGAAGTTCTCCATCAGGTCCGGACCCATGATGCCGTCCGGGAAACCGGGGTAGTTCTCGACGTCGGTTGTGTTCATCAGTTCGCCGCCGGCGGTTACTGATCCTGCGAGGAGCAGCGGCTTCAGGTTGGCGCGTGCCGTGTACACCGCGGCGGTGTAGCCCGCGGGGCCGGAGCCGACGATGATGACATCACGTACTTCGGAGGCGGTGTTTTCTGCGGTGCTCACTGAACGGTGAACCTCTTCCTTTGTCGATGCGCCCGCCTGGGTGGCCGGCCACATGGCACAACTACTACTTGGTGCTGGTTATTCCGGTCGGACCGGGCGCTGCCAAATCACGCCAGCACTCAGGATACCGTCCTGGCACCGAGGACCGCCGGGTTGTAGCCGTGGCTTCGGCCCGGCTACTGGACCTTGATCTCAGCCAGACGCAGGCCGAATCCATAACGGGTCTTGGGCGCCGCCAGCTTGGGCAGGGTCTTGATCGAGACTATGACGTACTGCGCCGTGGCGGGTTCCTGCAGCGGCATCGTCAGATCCGAGGAGGTGAAGCTGTTGCTGCCTACCTGCTTGGCACCATCGAGGGAGGGACGGTCGTTGGTGAAAACGCTGATGCTGCCGCCGGAGGCCCCCAGCTGGCTGAGGGTCACAGAGGAGATCTTGGCAGGGCTCTTCAGCTTGATGACGAGAGGAACCTCGGCGGCCAGGCCACCCCAGTTGTCTGTGGCAAATTCCATGTCCGACCAGTAGCTGGCTGCATTGCCGTCGAAAGTCTTGACCAGGTCGCCGTCATAGGTGCCGGCGAAATCGAAGTTGCCCAGCCGCGTGACGTCAGCAATGGCGGGCGGCCCCGCGGCCGGTGCGGGGCTGGCGGTTCCCGACGGCGCTGCCGGGGTTGAACCGGGCGCACTGGCGGAGGTATTTCCGCCCGCAACGGGCTGCGGCGTCGTCTTGAAGAGGCTGCCGAGATTGGTCACGGCAAGAACCAGACCTACCACGAGGACCGCAGCCAGCAGTCCGCCGACCAACCAGCGCATGGAGCGGGGCTCGCGCCGTGGTTCCTCGTCCTTGCTGTAGTAGTCATCATCCGCAGCGGAGTCGGCGTCCCGGGCCGAACCCGGGAAGAACCCGGGAGCGCGGTCCGCGGAGGCGCTTCCGGCCGCGGCGGCAAATTCCGGTGATTCCGTCTGACGGGAAGTCTGGCTGTCTTCGGGAAGCGGGTGATCATAATCGTCGTCGGACCACAGCGAAACCTTGGGCGTTTCGGCGGGAGCCGGCGTCGTGGTGTCACGCGCACCGGAGGTCGGTGCGCCCCCCTGCACCGGCTGGGGCGCCGTCACCTCAGGCGGGGCTTCCCGGGGTGCGGCCTCGGAGGACCTCGCTTTGGGGGATGCCGCAGCAGCCGCACCACCGGAAGCGGCGGCGGCACCGGCCGCGAGTCCGGCAGCTCCGGCTGCACCAGCGCCCGCTGCACCTGCAGCGGGTGACACCGTCGGACGCGACGGCGGCCGGGAGGGGGTCGTCGGTGGTGCGGCGGGACTCACGCGCGGAGTCGGGGCATGCTGCTGGTTCTGCCCGTAGTTGATGTAGCCGGCATCTACCTCTTCTTCGGCGTAGAGGCCGTCATAGGTTTCGGGTTCACGGGAGCGGGGCTGGCCGAAGATTTCGCTGCCCAGTGTGTCCGTGAAGAACGGTTCGACGTAGGGCGGATTGGAGGACACCACGAGATCCAGCAGGTCAGCGGCCGAGGTGTGGTTGGTAATCAGGTAGGTCGTGTCGTCGCTGACCCCAAGGTCGAGGATCTGAACACTGCCGGGACGCTCCCCGGTGGCCACTTCCCGGGCACTCTGTGCCACTTGATCCGCGTTTCCGGGCCCAGCAACGAGGATGCTCACAGCGCGGTTGAGCACCTGGTCCACGCCGTCCAGCACCAGATCCTGGTCATGTGAGGTCAGTACAGTGGCAGTGACCTTGTAGCGGCCACCTAGTACTGATCCGACATCGATCGGGTGGGACACGGGCTCCTCCTAGACTGTCCGGGAGCTGCCGAACTGATCACTGCATCAGTGACAGCAGGTCCCCGGTAAAGCCGGTGGACCCCGGGTCTGCAACTCCCCTTGTTAGTCTTCGATCCTAGCCGATGCGCCGGTCAGGGCCGCGGAAGCGCGGCGCCGCGACCCCTGCTGGTTACTATTTCTTCTTTTTGCCGCCGAACGGGAAATAGGGGTTGTGCCCTGCCGGGCCCTGGTAGGTGCGTCGCCCGGGCAGCGGGACCTCGCCGCGGCCCAGACCGCCCTCCGCGGTGTTGGGCAGGTCCTCGGCGGGCAGATAACCGCCTTCCGGTCCGGCGCGTCCGGCCCGCTCGTCCTGTTCGCCAAGATCCGGCCCTGCCCGGAAGGACGCTGCGTCGAATTCCCCGGAAATTCTCGGAATGAGTCCGGTGTCCACCGAGACGGTCGCCCGTTCCGGCCTCGCACGTGTGGCGGCAGCGCCCTCCGGAAGGCCTCCGGCGGGCACGGCCTCCGACCGGCGGCGCAGGCGGCCCAGCAGCGGCTGCAGCAGGTCGCTCAGCTCGGTCACCCGGAAGAGCTTCAGCAGCAGCAGGTAGGCCGCCAGCATGACGGGCCCGACGACGGCGATTGTCACCAGCGCGGCGGCAGGTGTGCTCCAGGCGAATCCCTCCCGGCTGTAGCTGCCCAGCAGCCACAACGCCACAGCGCCAGCCAGGGCGGATCCCAGCGCGGCGTAGCCCATCCTGATGTAGGCGTTGGCGATCCGAGGACCGTCCAGATGTCCCAGGAGCCGCCGCAGGAAGACCGCGCTCAGGATCACGGACAGGATATTGTCGCCGGTATAGAGGGTGGCGATGGCGAAGATGATCTGATCGAACGGCAGGAACTGGATCGTGAAAGCGGCAACCAGGTTCACCACGGCCAGCACCAGCTGGATGAGGAACGGTGTCCGGGCATCCTCGTTGGCGTAGAACACGCGCGACATCATGAAGTTGGCGCTCATGAACGGGGTGCTGAGCGCCAGGATGGTCAGCGTCTGGGCCAGCATGACGCCGTCCTGGGGCACGCCGCCGGAGAAGAACATGCCCAGCGGTCCGGCAAGCGCGAACAGGGCAAGCGCCCCGAACACCGTCGCCACGGCCATGGTCCGCAGCCCGTGGGAGAGCGCATTGCGCAGCGCCGCGCGGTCCCCGGCCTGCGAGGCCCGCGTCATCCGGTTGAACAGCACCGTGGCCAGCGACAGCGCAATGATCGAGTGCGGGAGCAGATACAACTGGCTCGCCACCTCCAGCACGGCATTGCCGGGCAGGCTGTCGGCGGCCGGATCCCCGGCCTGTTCCAGACGCAGCCGTTCCGCACCCGGGATCGTGGCGATGCGCATGACGTAGAGGAAAGCCAGCTGTCCGACGGCGGCCGTCGCCAGGGTCCA
The DNA here is from genome assembly GCF_020532825.1 of Arthrobacter sp. SO3. Lineage (GTDB taxonomy): Bacteria > Actinomycetota > Actinomycetes > Actinomycetales > Micrococcaceae > Arthrobacter. Next base: position 84,336 of record NZ_MQTS01000192.1, on the reverse strand, counting down.
AACGCTCAGCCTGGCGGCCTGGCCCAGGCCGACCCCGCGCCAGCCGAAGCGCGGCCGGAGGCCGAGCCGGAGCCTGAATACCGGAACCAGCAGGATGGCCGTCTGGGAGATGACACCAATGGTGGAGAATCCCGCCACCAGCAAGGTCTGGCTGGAGCCCCACGTATCCAGTGTGTGGGGATTGCTGACGTTCGCGCCGAACGTCCAGATGAACATGCTGAGGCCGGCGATCGCAACAATATTGTTCAGGATCGGCGCCCACATCGCGGGTCCGAACGCACCATGGGCGTTGAGCACCTGGGTCAACAGGGCGTACAGGCCGTAGAAGAAGATCTGCGGAAGGCACCAGAACGCGAAGGACACCGCGAGGGCCTTCTGCTGCGGGGAATAGCCCTGCGTTGTCAGCTCGATGACCCACGGCGCGAGCAGCGTCACCAGCAGCGTAAGCGTCAACAGCACCAGCACGGCCAGCGTCAGCAGCCGGCTGATGTAGTCCGCCCCCTTGTCTGGCGCCTTGCTCGCCTTGATGATCTGGGGCACCAGGACGGCGTTGAATACGCCGCCCGCGACCAGCAGGAAGATCAGGTTTGGCAGGTTGTTGGCGTTGATGAACGTGTCGTTGACCGTGGAGCCGAGGCCGAGTGCGGCCGCCAGCATCCAGGTCTTGCCGAATCCCAGAAAGCGCGAGACCAGCGTTCCCGCGGCCATGATGGCGCTGGAACGGACTTCTCCGGATTGGACAGCTTTGGAATCGGCGGGGCCGGAGGGCGCGGGGGTGGGTTTGGCAGATGACATTGTCTTTATCGTCTCACCCGGGCGCGGCTTTAGCCGCTATTAGCGTCCCTTGAAGCAGGCCCAAGGGCGCTTGCACGGCCCTAGCGGTGTTCCGGCAGTACTTCCTTGGCGAGGTCGGCGATGCGGCGCTCGTTCGGGAAAGACAGCTTCCGCGCCAGTTCCAGGATGGGAACCCAGGCGACGTCCACGGCTTCCTTGTCCGGATCATTCTCGATCGTCAGTTCCCCGCCCGTGGCCTGCAGCAGGTAGTGGTGGACGGTCTTGTGGACGCGGTGTCCGCTGACCGTGAACCAGTAGTCAATGCTTCCCAGCGGTGCGAGGATCTTGCCCTCGATGCCGGTTTCCTCCGCGATCTCACGCACGGCGGCTTCCTCGTTGCTTTCCTTGCCTTCCGGGTGGCCCTTCGGAAGGCACCATTCCAGCCGGCCGCCACGATTAAGGCGGGCAATGATCGCAACGCGGAGTTCGGCGTCGGACGTGTCCACCACGACGCCGCCGGCGGAGATTTCCTCCACGGTGGGGAGGGAGGCCTGCCCGGAGTGCTGCACCGGCGCGACATTGGCACCGATTGCCGAAGGCAACGGTGCGTTTGTCCTCCTGCCGGGAGCGCTCGGTACGGGATGGGCCATGAAGTCCACTCTAACGACTCTTGTCCGCTCTTGATGACCTAAACATGGCAGGAAAGTGGACGGCCGGGAAAGTGGATCGCCCGGGACGCCCCCGTGTTCAGCGCCGACGGCGGGGGTCCGCGAAGGATTCGGTGTGGTGCTGGCCGGGATTTCTGACAAGCTTAAGAAACTATGGCGCACGCACATCACGAGACTGACTCGCACACTGTTGATTTCCAGGTAGACCCTGTGGTCCTGGAGCTGGGGCAACGGTTTGTCGACGCCGGCCACGAACTCTCCCTGGTGGGCGGCCCCGTGCGTGACCTCTTCCTGGGCCGGGTGTCCCCCGACCTGGACTTCACCACCGACGCCACCCCGGACCAGACAGTTGCCCTGATCAAGAAGTGGGCCGATAACTTTTGGGAAATCGGGCGCGCCTTCGGCACGATCGGCATGCGCAAGGCCGGTTTCCAGATCGAAATCACCACCTATCGCGCCGAGGCGTACGATCCCGACTCCCGCAAACCCGTCGTGGCGTTCGGAAAGTCGCTCACCGATGACCTGCTGCGCCGTGACTTCACGATCAACGCCATGGCCTTGCGCCTCCCGGCGCTGGAGCTCGTGGATCCGTTCGGCGGTGTCCGCGACCTCCACGCATCCATCCTGGCCACCCCGGGCGCCCCGGAATCGTCCTTCTCCGACGATCCGCTCCGGATGATGCGTGCCGCCCGTTTTGCCGCCCAGCTGGGCATCACGGTGCACGGGGACGTACGCGCCGCGATGTCACGGATGGCGGAACGGATCACCATGATTTCGGCGGAACGCGTCCGCGAGGAGCTGGTCAAGCTCATCTGCGCGGCACACCCCAGGGCCGGGGTGGACCTGCTCGTGGACACCGGGCTGGCCGACTTCGTGCTGCCCGAAGTCTCCGCCCTGCGCCTCGAGTCCGATGAGCACCACCGGCACAAGGACGTCTACCAGCACTCCCTCCAGGTTCTGGAGCAGGCCGCCGCACTCGAAACGGGGGCCGGCGGCGCTGTGCCCGGGCCGGACTTTGTGCTGCGGTTCGCTGCCTTGATGCACGACGTCGGCAAGCCCGCCACGCGCCGTTTCGAGCCGGGCGGCGCGGTGAGCTTCCGGCACCACGACATGGTCGGAGCCAAACTGACGTCAAAACGGATGAAGGCGCTGCGCTTCGACAACGACACCATCAAGGCCGTTGCCAAGCTCGTGGAGCTGCACATGCGCTTCTACGGCTACGGCGATGCAGGCTGGAGCGATTCCGCCGTCCGCCGGTATGTCACCGACGCCGGTCCGCTCCTGGACCGGCTGCACCGGCTGACCCGCTCGGACGTCACCACCCGCAACCAGCGCAAGGCCGAGCGGCTCGCCTTCGCCTACGACGATCTTGAGGCCCGGATCGCTGCCCTACGGGAGCAGGAGTCCCTCGAGTCCGTCCGACCCGATCTGGACGGCAGCCGGATCATGGAACTGCTGGACCTCAAGCCGGGCCCTGTCGTCGGGCGCGCCTACAAATTCCTGCTCGAGGAACGGATGGAACACGGCCCGCTGGATCCCGCCGTGGCCGAGGCCAAGCTCCGCGAATGGTGGGCTGCCCAGCCCGAATCCGCCGTCGCACTCTCAACTGAGGAGTCCTAAGTGATTGCACCTTCAAACGGCCCCCGCCCGCAGCTGTGGATCCTGCGGCACGGCGAAACCGAGTGGTCCAAGAGCGGCCAGTACACCGGCCTCACCGACCTCCCGCTCACCGTGGAGGGTGAACAGCAGTCCGTGGAGGCACGCAAGGTGCTCGACGCCGTCGACTTCGACCTGGTG
>NZ_MQTS01000192.1:19959-81071 GCF_020532825.1 Arthrobacter sp. SO3 | reverse complement strand
CGTCTCCCCTGCGGCGGGCCCGCCGGACCGCCGAACTCGCCGGGTTCCCCGACGCCCAGCTGGAACCGCTCGCGGTGGAGTGGGACTACGGCGACTACGAGGGCATCAGCTCGGACCTTATCCGCAAGGACAACCCGGAGTACCTGATCTGGACCCACGGTGTGCCGAACGGTGAAGCCCTGGACGACGTCGCCGCGCGCGCGGACAAGATTGTGGCGCGGGTGCTCGAATCCGGCCTGGACAATGTGCTGATCGTGGCCCACGGACACTTCTCCCGGATCCTCACCGCCCGGTGGCTGGGGCTCGATCCCCACGAAGGCAGGCACTTCATTCTGGGAACGGCCAAAGTCTGCACGCTCGGCTGGGACAAGAAGACCCCGGCAGTGGTCCGCTGGGGCCTCTAAATACGGTTTAGAAATAACTTCAAGAAAGTTTATGAATTCGGTAGTCAAGTGCTGCATTCATGGTGTATTTTTATTTCTGACCCCAGAGCGTCCTGCCGGGGTCGAGGCGCGCGTCGCCCGGCCAGTCAGCCGGAGCCACGGCATAACAGAAAAGGAGGTTGGGAAAATGATTACTTTGACTAGCGGATGGATGTACTCCGTCACCGCCACCCCGGCCTCTGTCGCTGAACCGCGCCCGCATTTCGGCCCGACTGCCTCCTGACCCCTCCGCTCCCGGCCTGGTTTCCTTCACCTAGGGCCCGGAGCCGGGGCGATACCGGCGCTCCCGTTCCCGGGAATGCCGTGACAGCGGACTGACCCAGGCGGAATCCCGCGGGTACGCAGCATCCCTAAAGTTCGGAACCCAGCTTCCTGTTGGGGTTGCGGCCTTCCCGCGTCCAGGCGCCAGCCTTTCGCTTTCGCGAAATCATTTCCTTAGCGCCGGGTATTTCCACGCCCATTTACGGCCTTTTCTTCGCCAATTCACAGAGGCCTTAATTTGGCGCGCCCAATTACTCCACCCTTCCCGGCAATTCCAATGAAAGGTCCATCGTGACTACTGCCAGCACCGCCGTCCAACCACGCACCGCAAGCCACCGGCGGGAGGTGACCACCATGAAGCAGAAACTCCACAGGCTCCTGCGCCTCCAGTCGGCCCCCAGGCACACGACGCTGTTCAACGGACAGCTCCTCGACCAGAAGCGTGAAGACGTCCACCTTGTCATGTATCGGATCGGCCTCATCCGCTGACGCGGGTCCAGGCCGTCGAAGGAGCAACTGATGACTGACATCGGAACTGATCCCCAGGGAGCCCACGCGGCGATGCGTGGGCTCCCCCATTTAAGCAACCGGTTCTGCACCCGCGTTGAGACCCGCTGCGCCGGCCGCCCGGCGCAGCACGGCCAGCCGGAGAGGCCCCGGTAAGCTCAGGGACATGCAGGAGACAAAGCCGCCGGAGCACCGCAGACGTGTCCGACTGGTCATCCCGAGCCGCAGCGACCCCCTGCTGAGGAATTTCACCGAGTTGATTGGCGGACCAATGGGCCGCCGCTCAGCCCCCGGCATCGTTTCGCCAGGCTTTTTCACCGTGGAACGCGTCCTGATCCTGCTCACCGTCCTGGCAGCGGTCATCGGGATTGTCCTCAAGTCGTATTGCCGGATCAATGGCTGGGAAACCCCGGGCCAGTTCTACGCGACCTGCTATTCGGACTTTCCGGAGCTGTTCAAAAACCGCGGCCTCGGCGACGGCGCCTTCCCGTTCATCACCCAGGGGACGTTCTTTGAATATCCCGTCCTCATGGGGTTCATCGCCGGCGCCACGGCCCTGCTGGTTCCGGGCGAAGGCGTCACCCCCAGCCGGATTCTCGCCTACTTCGACATCAACGCCGCCCTGATCGCGGCCGTCTGGATCGTGACGGTACTCGCAACGGCACGAATGGCCCGCCGTCGGCCGTGGGACGCGGCCATGGTGGCGGTGGCCCCCGGCCTTATCCTGGCCGGCACCATCAACTGGGACATGTGGGCTGTTGGGCTGCTGGCCCTCGGCATGTACTGCTTCTCCCGGAACAAACTCGTCCTGGCCGGAATCTTTATTGGCCTGGGCACTGCGACCAAGCTCTACCCAGTGCTGATCCTTGGTGCGGTCCTGCTCCTGGCCCTGCGCACCGGGCGGATCCGGGCCATCCTGGTCACTGCCGCCGCCGCCGCCGTCGCGTGGCTTGCAGTCAACCTCCCGGTCGCCGCCGCCAATCCGGAGGGCTGGAGATACTTCTACCAGTTCACCGAAGACCGTCCCGCCGGCTACAGCTCGCCCTGGTTTGCCTACAACCTCGTCGCCGGCCGGCTGGGCTGGGTTTCCCTGCAGCCGGAGTCGATCAACACCCTGGCCTTGAACCTCTTTCTGCTGGCGTGTGTGCTCATCGGGGTGCTGGCCCTGGCCGCGCCCCGGCGGCCCCGACTCGCGCAGCTGGTCTTCCTGATCGTGGCCGCGTTTATCCTGACGAACAAGGTCTACTCGCCGCAGTTCGTCATCTGGCTCATCCCGCTCCTGGCCCTGGCCCGGCCGCGCTGGCGGGACTTTCTGATCTGGCAGACGTTCGAGGGGCTGCACTGGGCGGCTGTCTGGTTGTACCTTGGGCAGGTGACGAGCGGCGGCGTGTCCCAGCACAATATTGATATGCCGTACTACGTCCTCGCCGTGGTGTTCCATATGCTGGCCACCGCCTACCTGATGGCGCGGGTGGCCTGGGACGTCTGGGACCCCAGCTACGACGTGGTCCGCCGGTACGGGATGGATGATCCGCAGGGCGGCCCGTTCGAGGGTATTCCGGATTGGTTGCGGGTTGACCCGCTGCACCCTTCGGATTCCATTTTGCCGTGGCGGAAGGCGGCCCGGCATGCCTGATGTCGCCGTTGTTGGATCAGGACCGAACGGCCTCGCCGCGGCGGTGACCATGGCCCGCGCAGGACTGAAGGTGCACGTCTACGAGGCGGCGCCGACCCCTGGCGGCGGCCTGCGGACAGCGGAACTCATCGAGCCCGGGCACTTTCATGATGTCTGCTCGGCGGTGCACCCGATGGCCCTTGCCTCGCCGTTTTTCCGGCAGTTCCAGCTGTCGGCGCGGATCCGGCTCGAGGTTCCCGAGCTCTCGTACGGCACGCCGCTCGACGGCGGCCGGGCGGCGCTGGCGTACCGCTCCCTGGAGCGGACGGTGGCCGGTCTGGGGCGTGACGGCGCCGCATTCGGGCGGCTGATGGCCCCGCTCGTGCAGCGGGCGGAGGGAATCACGGACCTGACGCTGAATCAGCTCCTGCGGATACCGGGGGACCCGGTGGCGGCCGCCCTGTTTGGCGCCCGGGTCCTGGAGCAGGGCTCACCCCTGTGGGGCATGCGGTTCCGGGAGGATCTTGCACCCGCGCTGCTGACCGGTACCGCGGCGCATGCGGTGTCGCAGCTTCCGGCCCCCGCTGCGGCCGGAGCGGGCCTCATGCTGGGGACCCTGGCCCACACGGTCGGCTGGCCCGTCCCGGTGGGCGGCTCCGCGGCGATCGCGCAGGCCATGGTGGCGGACATCGAAGCTCACGGCGGGGCGGTGGAAACCGGGGCGGGAATCGGATCCCTCGCGGAGCTGCCCCCGGTCCGGGCCACGCTGCTGGATGTGGCACCCCCCGGACTGCTCCGGCTTGCTGACGGCAGGCTCCCGGAGCGGTACCGCCACGCCCTTGAGTCCTTCAGGTTCGGAAACGCGGCCTGCAAGATCGACTTCATCCTCTCCGGCCCGGTCCCCTGGGCGGCCCCGGGCCTGGCCGATGCCGGCACGGTCCACGTGGGCGGCAGCCGTGCGGAGATGGCCGAGGCGGAAAACCTCGTCGCCGCGGGGCGGCATCCGGACCGGCCCTATGTCCTGGTCTCGCAGCCCTCGCGCTTCGACGCCGGACGGGCCCCCGGGGGCCGGCACATCCTGTGGAGCTACTGCCACGTACCCGCAGGCTCCACCGTGGACATGGCCGAGGCCGTCATCGCCCAGTTGGAGCGCTTCGCCCCCGGATTCCGCGACCTTATCCTCGGCCATCACGTCACGACGGCGGCTGGACTGGGCGTGTACAACGAGAACTACGTCGGCGGAGATTTCAGCGCCGGCCTGATGGACCTCCGCGGGATCATCCGGCGCCCCGTCCTGGGCCCAGTCCCTTGGCGGACTCCGCTGCGCGGCGTGTACCTGTGTTCCTCCTCGACCCCGCCCGGTCCCGGGGTGACCGGGATGCCCGGATTCCACGCCGCAAAATATGCCCTGAAGGACATATTTGGCCTTGCGGTGCCGCCCCTCGGGATCTAGGACGCCCAGCGGACCTCGGAACGCAGGGCCTGGACCGGATTCTGCCCCGCGCGGCGCTACGCTGAAGCCATGGACGGCAAGGCCAGCAGCACGCCGGCAGGCCCGGCAGCCACGCCGCAGGCCGCGGTGATTCTGCGCGTCCTGCGTGTTTGCCTGCACAGCGGCTTCGCCGTGCTGCTGTTCGTCGCCGTTGGGCGGCTGATGGGAACGGGACTCCAGGGCACGGACTGGTTTGCCCTGGGCCTCGCGCTCATACTCGCCGCCCTCTACCTGCTGGGCACCGTCCTGGAGAAACGCCACTCCGCGGATCCGTCCCGGTTCGACCCGCGGCCGTATTCGCACCTGTGGCTGGGTGCTGTCTGCCTGCTCTGGGTGCTGTTGATCTCGGTCAGCGCCGACTTCGTCTGGCTGGCCTTCCCGCTCTTCTTCCTGCAATTGCACGTGCTGGCACTGCGGCTGGCGCTGCCGGCGATCGCCCTGAGCACCATTCTGGTCATCATGGCGCTGTGGTTCCACAACGCCGGAGCCGACGGGGGCGCCCTGCAGCTGCCCATGGTGCTGGGACCGGCGTTCGGGGCAGCCTTTGCCGTGGTCACCGGGCTGGGCTACCGGGCGCTCTACCTGGAAGCGGAAAACCAGCGGTCGGCCGCCGAGGAGCTGCGCCGCACCCGCGCCGAACTCGCCCGCAGCCAGCGCGACGCCGGCACGCTGGCCGAGCGCGCCAGGCTCGCCCGCGAAATCCACGACACGCTTGCCCAAGGCTTTTCCAGCATCCTGCTCATGGGCCGTGCGGCGGAAAAGTCGCTCGACGACGGGGACTCGGCCACCGCCCGGGACCGGCTCCGGACGGTGCAGCAGACGGCCTCGGCCAACCTGGCCGAGGCGCGCAACTTTGTCCGCGGCCTTCAGCCACCCGCTTTAGCGGAGAACCCGGCAGAAAACCTGGCGGGGAACCCGGCAGAAAACCCGGCAGAAAACCTGGCGGGGAACCCGCCGGAGGATCCCCTCGTGAACAGCCTGCGCCGGCTCTGCGACAAGACGGAAACCGAGGCGGCCGCCCGCGGCACCCGGCTGCGCTGCCGCTTCGACCTTGAGGGAACCCCGATGGAACTGCCCAACCTGTACCGCACCACCCTGCTCCGGGCGGCGCAGGCCAGCCTCGCGAACGTCTGGGTGCACGCCAGGGCGGGCACCGCCGTCGTGACCCTGTCTTTCCTGGGCAGCGAGGTGGCGATGGATATCTACGACGACGGCGCAGGCTTCGATCCCGCCGAGGCTACGGACCCCGTACGGCGCCCCGACGGCTCGGGCTACGGGCTGAAGTCACTCCAGGAGCGCGTGACGGCACTGCAAGGCAGCCTCGATATCGAGTCCGCGCCCGGCGAAGGAACGGTGGTGGCCATCCGGCTGCCCCTCTCGGATTTCCCGGCCAGGAACGAACAGTGAACGATATCCGCGTCCTGCTGGTCGGCAAGTTCCACGCGGACAACCGCACCGCCGCGATCCCCGTGGCCGCGCAGCGGAGGATCATCCGGCGTTTCTAAGCAACCCGACGGGGACGTAGGGCCGGGCAGGAGGGGCCGGGGCACTGGCGGGCGATGTGTGACAAGGAAAATCTCCGCGGCACAGGGCATAATGGCGCGGTGGGGAACATATCAAAACTTTCATCTGTCCTTATTGGTCTCATTCTGGGCGCCTCGTTGGTGGCCTGCGACGACGGCCGCGCCGGCGCTCAGGACGCGGCGAAGCAGCTTGCTTCCGCTGTCGCAGCGCTTGACGTCGGCCCCGTCGCTTTCGAAGGCAAGGACTCCGGTGCGGCCACTGAACAGCTCCGGCAGGTGTTCAAGGCACTGGACCCGGTCAAGCCAACGGTGGACAGCGGCGAGTTGACGCTGGACTCCGGTACGGCCACTGTCCCGCTGGACTACAGCTGGAAGATCGGCTCCGGAGAGTGGAAGTACAGCACTTCCGCCCAGTTCAAGAAGTCTGACGGCAAGTGGCTCGCCGTCTGGAGCCCTGGTCTGCTGGCGCCCGGGCTGGCCGAGGGTGAAATCCTGGGCACCTTGTCCCAGTCCCCGGCGCGGGCGGAAATCCTGGGCGCCGGAGACGCCAAGCTGGTCACCTACCGGCCGGTCGTGAACGTCGGCATCGACAAACCCCGGCTGGCCTCGTCCGATCCGGCCGCATCCGCCACCCAGCTTGCCCAGCTGGTGGGCGTGGACCCCGCGGCCTACGCCCAGCAGGTCCAGGCGGCCGGCCCCGAGGCTTTCGTTAACGCCATCACCCTGCGCGAGGACGGCCGGACCATCACCGATGACCAGATCGGCGCGATTCCCGGCGCCCGCGCCATCCCCGATTCCCTGCCCCTGTCGCCCTCCCGCACCTTCGCCCGCGCCCTGCTGGGCACCGCAGCCGAGGCGAATGCCGAACAAATCGAGAAATCGAACGGGACGCTCAAAACCGGGGACACCACAGGCACCGGAGGCCTGCAGCAGCAATACGACGCGCAACTGCGCGGCAGCGACGGGATCCAGGTCTTTGCCGAAAAGGCAGGCCTCACGCGCGAGGAACGGCAGACCTTGCTCAACGGCGGCCGCCGGGCCCTCTTCCAGGTCGAAATCAAGGTGGGAACGCCGCTGAAGACGACCCTGGATCCCAGACTCCAGCAGCTGGCCGAGGACATCCTGGGAAAGGTGGGACCGGCGTCGGCCATCGTGGCGCTCCGCCCCTCCAGTGGCGCCGTCCTCGCCGCCGCATCCGGACCGGGCAGCAACGGCTATGACACCGCCATGCTGGGCCAGTACGCCCCCGGTTCCATCTTCAAGATCGTGGACTCCCTGGCCATGATCCGCAACGGCATGACCCCCGAGTCCACCGTGGAGTGCCCCGCTACTCTGTCCGTCGACGGCCGGACCTTCAAGAACGCGGAAGGCTACCCGGCCTCCTCACTGGGCTCCGTGACCTTGCGCGATGCCTTCGCGCACTCCTGCAACACGGCGTTCATCAACGCCCGCGACACGGTCAGCCAGGCCCAGCTGGAAGCCGCAGCCACCTCCCTCGGCGTCGCGGTGGAAGCCCCCTCGCTTGGAGCGTCCGCCTTCCTGGGCTCCGTTCCGGGCGATGCCGCGGGGACCGAGCACGCGGCCTCGATGATCGGCCAGGGGAGGGTGCTGTTGTCCCCGCTGTCCGCCGCGGTCATGGCGGGCTCCGTCGGCAAGGGCGCCCCGGTGGCCGCCCAGCTGGTGTTGAATCCAAACGAGGGCGTTACCTCGCCGGGCGCCGGAAGCCCCGGCGCCACCGGAACATCCGGCACGTCTCAGGCTGTCCCGCCGTCCGGTGACACGACGGCGTCGGCCCCGCCGGCACCCGCGCCATCCGCCGCGGCGCCCGTAGCGGCAGCGGAGGCCGCCGCACTGGCGGACATGATGCGTGCCGTCGTGACCAGCGGGCATGCCGGGTTCCTGGCATCCGTTCCGGGCGCCCCCGTCGGCGCCAAGACCGGAACCGCGGAGTTCGGTTCCGACAACCCGCCCAAGACCCACGCCTGGATCGTGGCGGTTCACGGGGACCTCGCCGTCGCCGTGTTCGTCGAGGAAGGAGGGCTCGGCGCCACCGTCTCCGGGCCGCTCCTGAAGGAGTTCCTCACCGCTGCGGGCTGAGGTCCGCTGACCGACTGCGGCAGCGTCCGTGGGAGGATGGAGGGGTGGCTCATATTGACGTTTCCAACATCGATTACTTCCTCTCCGACGGCACCCAGCTGCTCAACGGGGTGACCTTCAAGGTCCCGGACGGGACCAAAACGGCCCTGATCGGCCCCAACGGAACCGGCAAGACGACGCTGTTCCGGATCATCTCCGGCGATCTCATCGCCGATGAAGGCGTGATCGGACGTTCCGGCAACATGGGCATCATGCGCCAGTTCGTGGGCCAGGTCCGTGACGAATCCACTGTCCGTGACCTGCTCGTCTCCGCCGCACCGCCCGCGCTGGCGGCTGCTGCCCGCACCGTGGACGAAGCGGAACTGGCGATGATGGAACACGACGACGAGCCCACCCAGATGAAGTACGCCCAGGCGATCGTGGACTGGGGGGATGCCGGCGGCTACGACGTCGAGACCGTCTGGGACGAGGTCTGCATGGCGGCCCTGGGCCTGCCCTTTGACCGCGCGCAGCACCGCCCGGCGTCGAGCCTCTCCGGCGGTGAGCAGAAACGCCTGGTGCTCGAGGCGCTCTTCGCCGGCCCCGACGAGCTGCTGCTGCTCGACGAGCCGGACAACTACCTCGACGTCCCGGGCAAGCGCTGGCTTGAGGCCAAACTCAATGAGTCGAAAAAGACAGTGTTCTTCATCAGCCACGACCGAGAGCTGCTGAACAACGCCGCGGGCCGCATCGTGACCCTCGAACCGGGGATCAACGGCGCCGGCGCCTGGATCCATGGCGGCGGCTTCGGTTCCTATGTGGACGCCCGCGCGGACCGGAACGCGCGCTTCGAGGAGCTCCGGAAGCGCTGGGACGAGGAGCACGTGAAGCTCAAGGAACTCGTCAACATGTACAAGAACAAGGCCGCGTTCCGCTCGGACATGGCCAACCGGTACCACGCCGCGCAGACCCGGCTGGCGAAATTCCTCGAAGCCGGCCCGCCCGAGGCGCTGCCGATCGAGCAGAACGTGCAGATGCGGCTCAAGGGCGGCCGGACCGCCAAGCGTGCCGTCGTCGCCGAGCGACTGGAACTCACCGGGCTGATGAAGCCGTTCTCCACCGAGGTCTGGTTCGGCGACCGCGTGGGCGTGCTCGGCTCGAACGGCTCCGGCAAGAGCCACTTCCTGCGCCTGCTCGCCACCGGAGGCACCGACCCGGAACGGGAGCACCTGCCGGTGTCCGACGTCGACATCGCCGAAGTCCCGCACGAGGGCACGGTGAAACTCGGCGCCCGGATCCGGCCCGGCTTCTTCGCGCAGACCCACGTCCGGCCCGACCTGCTGGGCAAAACGCTGCTGGAAATCCTGCACCGCGGCGACGAACACCGCTCCGGGATGGGGCGTGAGGCGGCGGCCGGTGCCCTGGACGGGTACGGTCTGGCCCCGCAGTCGGAGCAGAAGTATGAATCCCTCTCCGGCGGGCAGCAGGCCCGGTTCCAGATCCTGCTGCTGCAGCTCTCGGGTGCCACCCTGCTGCTGCTCGATGAGCCCACGGACAACCTGGACCTGCACTCCGCCGAGGCGCTGGAACGCGCCATCGACCACTTCGAGGGAACCGTCCTGGCCGTGACGCACGACCGCTGGTTCGCCCGGACCTTCGACCGTTTCCTCGTTTTTGGCTCCGACGGCAAGGTCTACGAATCAGCCGAGCCGGTCTGGGACGAAAAGCGCGTCGAGCGCGCCCGCTAACCAACGCCCCCGCCAGCCACCAGCAACGCCAGCCACCAGCAACGCGGGGTCACTTAGCGCCCATTCCCGAGGGGTTTATGGGCGCCAAGTGACCCCGCGTTGGGGTGGTGGGGTGGGTTACTGCGGGAGCAGGCCGGACGGCTGTTCGGCCTCCGGACCGGGGGTTCCGCCCATAGCGGCGACCAGCCGTTCCCGGGCACGGCCGAGGTGCTCGTCGAGCAGCCCGGCTGCTTCCTCGCCCTGGCCGGCCTCGATGAGTTCGAGGATCTTCTGGTGTTCGGCCTGGATCAACGCCGTGTCCAGGAGCTGCAGGGACTGGACCCGGACCATGCACAACCGCACTTCACCCACGAGCGAGCGGTACATCCGGCTGATCCGTTCATTGCCGACGGCGTCGATCAGGCTGGTGTGGAACCGCATGTCCGGTTCGACGACGTCGAGCGGAGCGCCGGTCTGCAGCGCCGCAATGTCGCGGTTGGCCTGCACCGCCGCTTCGGGCACGTCCCCGGTGCGGGCGAGCCGGCGGAGCACTTCGCTTTCCAGATAGGCGCGGGCGAGATAGATATCCCGCACGGAGTCCGGGCCGAGTTCGACCACCCGTGCGGTTTTGTGGGTCCCCCGGTCCAGCAGGCCCTCTGCGACGAGCTTCTCGATCGAGGCCTTTGCTGTCGGCCGGGCCACGTCATAGGTGGAGGCGACCTGTGATTCCGTCAGGGACTCCCCGGACCCAAGCTCGCCGGCAAAAATCCGGGTGCGCAGATCCGCAGCGACCGCTTCCACAATCGAGACTGCTGCAATTCGGCCAGCCACCGGAGCTCCCTTCCCGCGAAAATTTCTTGCTTTCCATCCAATCCTGCCAGACAAGACAACAAGTCTCTCTTGACCATCATGTGTACTTGTTAGACAATCATAGGGCGCCACGGTGTTGTGACGCCTAACACAATCTGGAGACACATGTTTCAGCAGATCCTCGACCCCATTGCCGGGTCCCTGATGATTTCAGCCCTCTGCGCGGCGCTTCCCCTTATCCTGCTCTTCGTCCTACTGGGCGTCTTCAAGGTCAAGGCCCCCAAGGCGGCCCTCGCCAGCCTGGCCCTGTCCCTCGTGCTGGCCACCGTCGGCTGGCAGATGCCGGTGAACCAGGCCCTGAGCGCCACCGCGGCCGGCATCTTCTACGGCCTGTTCCCCATCCTGTGGATCCTGGTCAACGCGCTGTGGATCTACCGGCTCACCGTGGCCACACCCTGGTTCGAAGTGCTGGGACGCACCATCCGTTCCATCTCGAACGACCTGAGGATCCTGTCCATCCTGATCGCCTTCTGCTTCGGCGCCCTGCTGGAATCCCTGGCCGGATTCGGCGCCCCGGTGGCGATCTCCGCCGCGATGCTGATGGCTGCCGGCATGAAGCCGCTGAAGTCCGCTGTGGTCTCGCTGCTGGCAAACACCGCTCCCGTGGCCTTCGGCGCGATGGCCGCGCCCATCATCGCCCTGAACGGTGTCACCGGCCTGCCGCTGCATGACCTGTCCTCGATGGCCGGGCGCCAGACGCCGTTCATCGCCCTGATCGTTCCCCTGCTGCTGGTGTTCATCGTCGACGGCCGGCGCGGCGTGAAGCAGACCTGGCCCGTGGCCCTCGTGGCCGGTGCCGCGTTCGGCGTGGCCCAGTTCGTCACGTCCAACTTCTTCGCCGTGGAACTCACCGATGTTGTCGCCGCCGTCGTGACGGTGGCCGCGGTGCTGCTGATGCTGAAGGTGTGGCAGCCGAAGGAAATCGTCGGCATGGAGGGTGCCGTTGAGGGCGCTCCGGACGCCGCGCACGCCGCCGCCGCCGTCGCGGCAGGCAGCGCAGCCCGTGTCGGCGGATCGGCCGACGAGACCCCCGCCCGCCGCTCTTCGTCAGGGTCTGCGGCAGGCACCACGGTGCCGACCGACAATTCCCGGCCCGAACCCCGGCAGATCTGGATGGCGATCGCCCCCTACCTCATCATCATCGCGGTGTTCTCCGTGGCCCAGATCCCGGCCGTCAAGACGTGGCTTGGCCAGGTCGGCAGCGTGACCTTCGCCTGGCCCGGCCTGGACATCACCGATGCGGCCGGCAAGCCGGTTGCCGCCACCAAGTTCAAGCTCGACCACCTCAAGGCGACCGGCACCCTGCTGCTGTTTTCCGGGCTGATCACCATGGCGCTTTACAAGATCACGGCTTCACAGGCCCTCCGCATCTACCGGGACACCGTGGTCCAGCTGCGCTGGACGATTGTCACCGTCACCGCCGTCCTCGGGCTGTCCTTCGTGATGAACCTGTCCGGCCAGACCACCACGCTGGGCGTCGCGCTGGCTTCCGCGGGCGGCTTCTTCGCCATCCTCTCGCCGCTGATCGGATGGATCGGCGTCGCACTCACCGGTTCCGACACGTCCTCCAACTCCCTGTTCGGCCAGCTGCAGGCCACCGCCGCGGTCCAGACCGGCCTGTCGCCGGTGCTGATGGCCGCCGCCAACTCATCCGCCGGAGTGATGGGCAAGATGCTGTCGCTGCAGAACCTGGCCGTTGCCGCCGCCGCCGTGGGCCTTGACGGCGCGGAGGGAACCCTGTTCCGGAAGCTGATCGGCTGGAGCCTCGGCCTGCTGGCGATCATCACCGTGCTGATCTTCCTGCAGTCCACCCCCGTCCTCGGCTGGATGGTTCCCTGATGGCGCCCCTGGACCTGGCGGGCCTGCGCTCGGCGGTGCAGGATCCCGCCCAGGTGAAGACCCGGGCGATCGACCTGCACGCCAACGCCCATGATGCCTCGCACTTCCTGCTGATCCCGCAGGCTGTCGTCACGGCCGGGAGCGCCGCCGAAGTCGGGGGGCTGCTGCGCGCCAGCGCCGCCCAGGGCGTGCCGCTGACCTTCCGCTCCGGCGGGACCAGCCTGAGCGGGCAGGCGGTCACCGACGGTGTCCTCGTGGACGTGCGCCGCAACTTCAGGGACATCGAGGTGCTCGACGGCGGCGCGCGGGTCCGCGTCCAGCCCGGCGTCACCGTGCGGGCGCTGAATGCGAGACTTGCCCGCTACGGCCGGAAATTCGGCCCTGATCCGGCGAGCGAGGCGGCGTGCACGATCGGCGGGGTCGTCGCCAACAACTCCTCCGGCATGAACTGCGGCACCGTGGACAACACCTACCAAACCCTGGAATCCCTGACGGTGGTGCTGCCCTCCGGCACCGTGATCGACACCGGTGTACCCGACGCCGACCGGAAACTCCGTGCCCTCGAGCCGGAACTCTACGCAGGCCTGGCCCGGCTGGCGGAGCGCGTCCGGAACAATGCGGACTCCGTGCGCCGGATCCGGCAGCAGTTCTCGATGAAGAACACCATGGGCTACGGCCTGAACTCGCTGCTTGATTTCCAGAGCCCGGTGGACATCATGGCCCACCTGATCGTTGGCAGCGAAGGCACCCTCGGCTTCGTGGCCGAGGCGGTCTTCCGCACCATCCCGCGGCTCCCGCACGCCGCCGCAGGCCTGCTGGTGTTCCCGGATCTCGAGGCCGCCAACGCAGCCCTGCCGGCCCTCGTCGGGACCGGGGCAGCCACCGTTGAGCTGATGGATGCCCTGTCCCTCAAGGTGGGCCAGACACTCAAGGGAACTCCCGCCGTCGTGCAGGACCTGGCAGTTCGGGACCATGCCGCCCTGCTCGTGGAGTACTCCGCCGGCAGCGCCGCGCAACTGGCGGACCTCCAGCGCCACGGCGAGGGCATCCTCCCTGGCCTCGGGCTGTCCGCCCCTGCCCGGTTCACCGGCGACTCCCGGGAACGCGGCCAGCTCTGGCAGTTGCGCAAGGGGCTCTACGCCTCGGTCGCCGGAGCGCGCCCCCAGGGCACCACCGCGCTGCTGGAAGACATTGTGGTCCCGGTCCCCGTGCTGGGGCGTACCTGCCGGGAACTGATCCGGCTCTTCGACAAATACAGCTACAGCAACAGCGTGATCTTCGGCCACGCCAAGGACGGAAACGTCCACTTTATGCTCACTGACGGTTTCGCCTCCGCGGCCGAACTGGACCGCTACGGAGCCTTCACCGAAGACATGGTGGACCTGGTCCTGGCCGAGGGCGGCTCGCTGAAGGCGGAGCATGGGACCGGACGCGTCATGGCCCCCTTCGTCCGCCGGCAATACGGCGACGAGCTCTACGACGTCATGCGCACCATCAAGCAGCTCTTCGACCCCGCCGCCATGCTCAACCCGGGCGTGCTGATGGATGAGGACCCGCTGGCGCATCTGCGGCACATCAAGACGGCGCCGCCCGTCGCGGAGGAAGTGGACCGCTGCGTCTCGTGTGGCTACTGCGAGCCGGTGTGCCCCAGCAAGGACATCACCCTGACGCCGCGGCAGCGCATCGTCACCCTGCGCGCCATCGAGTCCGCACGGCTGGCCGGGGACACTGCGCTGGTCAAGGAGCTGGAAAAGGACTACGAGTACGAGTCCGTGGACACCTGCGCCGTGGACGGGATGTGCCAGACCGCCTGCCCGGTGGACATCAACACCGGATCCCTCATCAAGAGCCTCCGGAAGGCCGACTCCGGTCCGCTCGCCAACGGCGCCTGGGACGCCGCCGCCAGGCACTGGGACGGCGTCACCCGCGGCGCGTCCCTGGCGCTGACGGTCGTCAACAAGCTCCCGGCCGCCGCCATCGCACCGCCCAACAAGGCAGCGCGGGCAGTGCTCGGGAAAGACACCGTGCCGCTGTATTCGGCCGAACTGCCGGGCGGCGGTTCGGTGCGGAAGCGTCCGGCACCGGCGGGCGAGGCTGACGCCGTCTACTTCCCCGCGTGTGTCGGCACCATGTTCGGACCCGCAGGAGCAGGTCCGGACGCAGAAGGACTCGGCGTCCAGTACAGCTTCGAACAGCTCTGTGCCCGGGCCGGGCTCACCCTTCTGGTGCCGGCCGGGATCGACGGCCTGTGCTGCGGCACGCCCTGGTCCTCCAAGGGGATGGCAGCAGGCCAAACAACGATGCGGGAGAAGACCCTCGTCGTCCTCCGGGAAGCAACCCGGGACGGCGAACTCGCGATCGTGTGCGACGCTTCCTCCTGCACCGAGGGCCTGCGCCAGGCCGTGGAATCGGAGGTACCCGCGGCAGGGCAGCGAGCCCTGCGCATGGTGGACGCCGTGGACTTCGCCGCTGAACAGATCCTGCCCAGGTTGCCCGACCACGGGAAACTGGAGTCCCTGGCACTGCACCCCACCTGTTCGTCCACCCGGATGGGACTCAACGACGCGCTGGGTGCCGTCGCCGGGGCCGTGGCCGAGCGGGTTGAGATCCCGGAAAACTGGGGCTGCTGCGCGTTCGCCGGCGACCGGGGCATGCTGCACCCCGAACTGACGGAATCGGCGACCGCGAAACAGGCTGCGGAAGTAGTGGAAATGGGCGCCGCCGCCCACGCCTCGTGCAACCGCACCTGCGAACTGGGCATGACGCGGGCCACGGGCGCCCAGTACCGGCACGTGCTGGAGCTGCTGGAGGAGCTCACCCGCTAATCCCAGCAACGCGGGGTCACATCGCGCCCGTCCGGAGGTTCAGGATGGGCCCGATGTGACCCCGCGTTGCTGTCTGCCCTGCCGCCGGACCACGTTTTGCGCAGATAATGATTAAATGATCATTCTCCATTAGCATTTGTACATGAGTAGTGAGGAGCGGCACCGGCGCATCGCTGACCTGCTGCGCCACCGGGAGGATGTGACGGTCAACGAGCTCATGACCGTATGCGGCGCCTCGGGTGCCACGATCCGGCGCGACCTGGATGTCCTGGAACTCCACGGAGTCCTCAAACGGGTCCACGGCGGCGCCCGCAGCCTCGTGCTGCGCGGCGGGAACCCCGAGTACGGGCAGCGCGAACTCGAGGACCACGCGGTGAAGGTGCGGATCGCAGCGGGCGTTGCCGCGCTGCTCAAGGACCGCGGGCACGTCTGGCTGGACAGCGGCACCACGGCCACCGAGGTGGCCCGCCAGTTGCGGCAGCGGGACATGACCCTGATGCCGATGTCGTTGCGGGCCGTCAACGTACTGGCCGAAGGTGGCCCGGCCGCCGGCCGGCGTCCCGAACTCCTGTTGCCCGGCGGGAGCCTGATCGCCGGGGAACTGTCCTTCCGTGGACCGATGACGGAATCCAACATTCGTTCGTTGAGGTTTGATGCGGCCGTGGTCACGCCCTGCGCCCTGAACCTGCGGGACGGACTGTTGGCCCACGACCTGGACGATGCGGCCGTGAAACGGGCCGGCCTGGAATCCGCGGGCCGGGTGATCGTCGCCTGCTCGGGCACCAAATGGAACGCCAGCGCCGTCGCGCTCGTCGCGTCCCTCGATGCCGTGGACGTCCTCGTGACAGACCGGCAATTCAGTCCCGAAGAACTTGACCAGCTCGCCCAACACTCGGTGGAAGCAGTGATCGTATGACCAAGACAGCAACCCGCCCTCAGCTCAAGGCCGCTGCCGCGGCGACCTTCCTGATTTTCGGGATCAACGGGCTCGTGTTCGCCAGCTGGGCCGCCCGTATCCCCGCGGTGACGGACATCCTGCACATCTCCTCGGGGCAGATGGGAACCCTGCTGCTGTGCGTGGCGGCAGGGTCCCTGATCGCACTGCCCACCGCCGGCGCCGTGGTGGGACGGATCGGGACGGCCAACGCCGTGCGGGGCGCAGGCCTCCTCGCCGCCGCGGCCGGCGTCGGTGTGTCGCTCGCGCTGCTGGCGGAGTCCGTTCCGGGAACGGCCATTGCCCTGTTCTTCTTCGGCATGGGAGTCGGGCTCTGGGACGTGTCCCAGAACATCGAAGGCGCCGACGTCGAACACCAGCTCGGGCGCACCATCATGCCGCAGTTCCACGCCGCCTTCAGTGGCGGCGCGTTCCTGGGCGCCCTGATTGGCGCCGGCCTGGCGGGACTCGGGGTCGGGCTGCCGGCGCACCTGCTGGTGATCGCCGGCGTCGTCGCCGTGCTGACACTCTTTGCCCCGCGCTACTTCCTGCCGCACACCCCGGCACCCGCGCCGCATGCCGGGGAGCCGAAGGAACCCAAGGCCCGCTCGGCCTGGCGGGACGGGCGCACGCTGCTGATTGGCGTGGTGGTGTTGGGGGCGACCCTCACCGAGGGCGCAGGCAATGACTGGATCGCGAAAGCCGCCGTCGACGGACTGGAGGCCTCGGAATCCACCGGTGCGCTGCTGTTTGCGGCCTTTGTCCTGGCCATGACCGCGGTGCGCTTCTTCGGCGGGCGGGCGATCGACGTCTACGGCCGGGTGGCGGTGCTCCGTGCCAGCATGGCCGCCGCCGCGGCCGGGCTGGGGCTCTTCGTGCTGGCAGGCAACCTCTGGCTGGCCACGGCCGGTGCGGTTCTCTGGGGAGCCGGGGCTGCCCTCGCGTTCCCGATGGGCATGTCGGCTGCGGCTGACGATCCCAGATACGCCGCCGCCCGCGTGTCGGTCGTATCCACGATCGGGTACATCGCCTTCCTGGCCGGGCCGCCGCTGCTGGGCTACCTCGGCGACCTGGTGGGAATCCGGGTGGCGCTGCTGACCATCATGTTTCCGATTCTTGGTGCACTGCTGCTCGCCGGCGCCGCGAAACCCTTGCGCGCCGGCTAGGCTTCCGGCATATGTTTCCGGCCCGCGCTGGCAGTAAGGTGGTCGGATGCGCAGCATGCTGAAGAAGGCGCCGCGACGGCTGGGGAAGCTGGACCGGAAACTTGTACGCGCCATATCCGACCTCCCCGGGGGCCACCATGACGAGCTCTTCCGGCGGCTTTCCGCCGCGGCGAACAAGGGCAAGCTCTGGTTCGGCATCGCCGCCGTGATGGCCTTCTTCCCCGGGCGGACACGGCGGGCGGCCCTCCACGGGGTGCTGGCGCAGGCCGTGGCCTCCGCGGTGACGAATGTGGGCTTCAAGACGCTGCTGCCTCGCGCCCGGCCGCTGCCGGAGCACCTGCCGGCCTTCAGGTTTGTCCATCCCCAGCCCACAAGCTCCTCGATGCCCTCGGGCCACTCCGCCTCGGCCGTGGCGTTCACCCTCGGCGTGGGCCTTGTGCGGCCGGCGCTCGGCGCCGCGCTGGCCCCCCTCGCAGCGGGCGTGGCCTACTCCAGGGTTCACACCGGCGCGCACTGGCCCTCCGATGTCGTCTTCGGGTCGGCGATCGGGGCGGGGGCGGCCATAATGACGCGGAAATGGTGGCCGGTCCGGCCGCCCTTCCCCGAGGTCAGGCGGACCGCCGTGAAGGCCGCGGAGCTCCCGGAGGGTGAGGGCCTGGGGATCGCGGTCAACACCCTGGGCGGATCCTACGCTGAGGAGACGGCAGCCGCCCTCCAAAAGGTATTCCCCAAGGCGTATATACATGAAATTGGCCGGGAGAAGGACATTGCAGCGGGGATCTCCCGGGTCGCCAGCCGGCCCGGAGTCGTGGCTCTGGGCGTCTGGGGCGGGGACGGAACGGTCGGCACGGCGGCAGCGACCGCCGTCGAACATTCCCTTCCGCTCCTGGTCCTGCCGGGCGGAACGCTGAACCATTTCGCCCGCGACGCCGGGACCCCCAGCCTCACGGCCGCCGTTGAAGCCGCCTCCCGCGGCGAGGCGGCACGGGCGGATCTGGGCCGGGTGGCCGTGGAGCGCGGTCTTCCCGGCGGCCCGGAACAGGTGCAGGTGACCATGCTTAACACCGCCAGCATCGGCCTCTACCCGAACCTGGTCCGCCGGCGCGAACTGCTCCAGCCGGCCCTCGGCAAACCCCTGGCCGGCGTCGTCGCCATGTTCCGGACCTTCGCCGCCGGGACGCCCACCACCCTGATCGTCGACGGCGTGCGGCACAAACTCTGGATCCTCTACATCGGCCGCGGACGCTACTACCCCCGCGACCATGCCCCCCTGGTCCGGCCTGTCCTGGACGACGGTGTCTTCGACCTCAGGATGATCACCGCAGACGAATCCTTCGCCCGGCTCCGGCTGCTGTGGTCCGTGCTGACCGGGACCGTCGCCACCTCCGGAATCACCCACCTCAGTGAAACCAGGAGTATCCGGGTCGAACCGGGGGACACCACGATGGTCCTCGCGGTGGACGGCGAAGTCATGCCGGGGGTGCGCGGCGTTGAATTCTCGGTCCTGCCGGGCGCCCTGACCTACTACTCGCCCTACTCGCCGGCATCCTGACAGCCGGCGCCGTCATCCTCCCGGACTACCCTGATCCGACCCTGAATCATCCCTGGGACCGGCGAATTCGGCTCCCCGGCTCGGTAGCGTGGTGTGTACGCCAAACCCACCGCTAGCTAAAGGAACGCTTCCATGATCGAAGCACGAGGCCTGACCAAAGTTTACGGCGACAAGACCGCCGTCGCCGGGGTCAACTTCACCGTCGAAGCCGGCCGGGTCACCGGCTTCCTGGGCCCGAACGGAGCCGGTAAGTCCACCACCATGCGCATGATCATGGGGCTGGACCGGCCGACGTCGGGCACCGTCACCGTCAACGGCACCCCGTTCGCCCAGCACGCCGCGCCGCTGCGCGACGTCGGCGCCCTGCTTGACGCCAAGGCCGTCCACACGAGCCGCTCGGCCTACAACCACCTCCTGGCAATGGCCGCCACCCACAGCATTCCCAAGCGACGCGTGCACGAAGTCATCGAAATGACGGGCCTGGCCGATGTGGCCAAAAAGAAGGTCGGCGGCTTCTCGCTCGGCATGGGACAGCGGCTCGGCATCGCCGCGGCGCTCCTCGGCGACCCGCAGACCGTCATCCTTGACGAGCCCGTCAACGGCCTGGATCCCGAGGGTGTCGTCTGGGTCCGCAATCTCGTCAGGCATCTGGCGTCCGAGGGTCGCACCGTGTTCCTCTCCAGCCACCTGATGAGCGAAATGGCCGTCACCGCGGACCACCTGATCGTGATCGGCCGCGGCAGGATCATCGCCGACGCGCCGATCCAGGACATCATCAACGGCAAGGGCCGGATCCGCACCCGCGTCCGCACCGACCAGCCGGACCAGCTGATGCACCTGCTCGCCGGCGACGGCGTCTCCGTGGAGCTACAGGACAATGAACTGCTCGAGGTCACGGGCCTGGACCCGCGCCGGATCGCCCGCACTGCCCTGGACGGCCACGTCATGATCTACGAACTCACCCCGCTTCAGGCCAGCCTTGAGGAGGCCTACATGGAACTGACCAAGGATGAGGTCGAATACCACTCGCTGATCGCCACGGGTGCCGCCGCCCCCGTCCAGTCCGGAGGCAACTAAGCCATGAGTTCCACCACCCTAGATCCCTCCCGCCACGGCGCGCACGCCGCCGGTGACCCTGCCGGCAAGCTGCCGGGAACCAGCACCGGCCCGGGCCCCAGTTTTCTGCGCGT
This sequence comes from Arthrobacter sp. SO3, assembly GCF_020532825.1. Taxonomy (GTDB): domain Bacteria; phylum Actinomycetota; class Actinomycetes; order Actinomycetales; family Micrococcaceae; genus Arthrobacter. The sequence continues at coordinate 61,051 of NZ_MQTS01000192.1, read as the reverse complement.
GCTGAATTCGGAAATCATCAAGTTCCGCACCCTCCTGTCCACCCTGATCCTGCTCGGCTGCACCGTCCTGGTAGTTGTTGGCTTCGGCGCCCTCTCCGCCTGGGGAACGGGTCAGTTCTCCGAGGCCGCGGCCACCGATCCGCAAGCTGCCGCTGCCTTCGCCGCCCAGGGCGGGGATCTCGCCGTCGGCGTCCCCACCTCCGGCATCGCGTTCGCCCAGTTGATCCTGGGCTCCCTCGGTGTGCTGCTGATGAGTTCCGAGTTCACCACGGGCATGGCCCGCTCCACCTTCGCGGCCGTCCCGAAGCGGATCCCGGCGTTCGCCGCCAAACTGCTCGTGGTCATGTTGACGGCGTTCGTCCTCACCGCGGCCTCCGTGTTCCTGGCCGGCCTGGTGTCGCTGCCGATCCTGGACAACTACGGCCTCAAGCTGGACCTCGCCAGCTCGCAGTCAGTCAAGATGCTGCTCGTCAACAGCGTCTACGTTGCGGCCGTTGCCGCGATCGGCATGGCCCTGGGGTCGCTGATCCGCAACTCAGCCGGCGGCATCATGAGTCTGGTCGGGCTGTTCTTCGTGGCACCGATCGCCTTCCAGCTGATCCCGGGCGATTTCTTCGTCCAGGCCCGCAAGTACCTGCCCGGCAACACGGTCGACCCGATGACAGCCGTGCAGCACGTCCCGGACACCCTGGAGGCCTGGCAGGCCGCCCTGGTGCTGGGCGCCTGGGTCGTCATCCCCGTGGTCCTGGCCGCCGTGCTGCTGAAAAAGCGGGACGTCTAGGCCCGCCGGCTCACCGTCTAGGCTCAGAGCATGATCGATGCAGTCACCGTGAAGGACGCGCCAGCCAGCCAGGCTGACGCGTCCTTCGCTGAGATCACCGCCCGGCGGAGGGGCCGGATCCGGCGCTACCTGTTCCAGCATCCGCGGGCCATGGATGCCGTTGTCGTGGCCTGTTATCTGCTCCTGGTCATCCCCACAGCCGTGGAATCAGTGCACGACGGCGTCTGGCCGGCGGCCGTGCTGCTCGCAGCAGCCGCAGTGGCGCTGTCGTTCCGGCGGAGCCATCCGGTACCGGTGGTAGCCGTGGTGGCTGCGCTGGAAGCCGGCGTGACCCTGCTGCACCCGTGGGGCTCCAACGTCTCCGCCGGGCTGTGGTTTGCGCTCTACGCGGTGGCAGTGGTGCGCAGCCGGCGTTTCGCCCTGGGGTGCCTCGCGGCGGCCACAGCGCCGCTGGTGTTGCTGTACGTCCGGCTGGCCGTCGGCCCGCTGGATGGCCGGCTGCCGGACATGGGTATGAACACGCCGGAGAACTTCCAGCTGATCAGCAGCATCGCGGCCTGCGTCAGCATTGCCCTCTCCAACGTCATCGCCACCGGAATCGGCGTCTCGGTCCGGCAGCGGCGCGCGCACGAGCAGGAGATTGCAGCCTGGGCCGCGAGGGCAGGGCGGCTCGCGTCAGTCACGGAACGGAACCGGATCGCCCGCGAAATGCACGACGTCGTGGCGCATTCCCTCACCGTGATGATCAGCCTTTCGGACGGGGCCGCCGTCGTGCTCAAGAAGGACCCGGCGCGGGCGGCGGAGGTACTCGGCGAACTCTCCCGCACCGGCCGCACCGCGCTGGCGGACATGCGCCGTGTCCTCGGTGTGCTGCGTGAGGATGCCGCCCCCGGGCAGGCTCCGCGTGAGCCGCTCGTGGCAGGGGACAACCTGGGCAAACTGCTGGAAGGTTTCCGCACTGCGGGCCTCCCGTTGCACTATTCGCATACCGGCCCGTCGCTGCCGGACGACGCGGCGTTCCAGCTGACGGTCTACCGGATCGTGCAGGAGTCACTCACGAACGTGCTGCGCTACGGACGTTCCCTGGGGCGGGTGGACGTGGCGGTCGTCCGGGACGGATCCGCGGTCACCATCGACGTCGTCGACGACGGCAGGGGCTCCGTCGGTTCGGGCGGCGCGGCAGCGGCGGGGGCACGTGATTCGGGGTCCGTGGGCACCGGCCAGGGCCTCGCCGGAATGCTGGAGCGGGCCCGCATCTACGCGGGCACCGTCGAGGCGGGACGCAGCGCCGAGCACGGCTGGCGCGTGCACGCCGTGCTGCACTGGAACGGCGACAACGGGAAGTGAGGGCACATGAGTGAAGGGCAACCGATGGCCGGGACCGGACCGATCCGCATCCTGCTGGCGGATGACCAGCCGCTCCTGAGGATGGGCTTCCGCCTGATCCTGGAGGGCGAGGATGACCTGAGCGTTGTGGGCGAGGCCGCCGACGGCGCCGAAGCGGTGGGCCAGGTCCGGGACCTCGCCCCCGACGTCGTGCTGATGGACGTGCGGATGCCGGTGCTGGACGGGATCGAGGCCACCCGGGCGATCACCGCATCCGGAGCCCACGCCAAGGTCATCATCCTCACCACCTTCGACCTGGACGAGTACGCCTTCGCCGGGCTCCAGGCCGGGGCCTCGGCCTTCCTGCTCAAGGACGTGGCGCCGGCCGAACTGATCAGTGCCGTCCGGGTGGTGGCGAGCGGGGACGCGGTGGTGGCGCCGCGCGTCACCCGGCGGCTGCTGGAAGAGTATGTCCGGGGCGACGGGGCGGGCACCGGCCAGTCCGGGGACGCCCCCGGACCGGGATCCCCCGCCGGGGCCAGGCCGGCCAAGGATCCGCTGCTGGAGGACCTCACCGCGCGCGAAACCGAGATGCTCGGGGCGATGGCCGAGGGGCTCTCGAACGCCGAGATTGCGCACCGGTACTTCCTTTCCGAAGCCACGGTTAAAACGCACGTGAGGCGGATCCTCAGCAAGCTCCATCTGCGCGACCGGGTGCAGGCGGTGGTCTACGCCTACGAGACCGGCCTGGTGGTGCCGAGCAACCCGGACTACTGAGTCGGCGGCCCGGCCCGCTCCGCGGGAGCCTGAAGCAGTGGTTTCAGGCACATTTCATAATTGTCCGTGAGGCAACATCTTTTGCCTCCTACGCCCATTTCCTGGACCTGTGCCCGCAATGCCGGCCCGTCATTTGTGGGATTGCACAGAACGGACGCCTCCGTGCCGGGCTTACTGTGAGACGTCAATGTGGTCCGCCACACAAGTTTTCACGATCCACCGCGGATCCAAACAATCCACGAAGGACGGCGCTTCATGCAGGCTGACCAGCAGCTCTCCAAGTCCCTGAAACCCAGGCATCTGTCTATGATCGCCATCGCGGGGGTGATTGGTGCCGGCCTGTTTGTCGGCTCCGGCGCCGCGATCCAGCAGGCGGGCCCGGGCATCCTGGTCGCCTACGCTGCGGCGGGACTCGTCGTTATCCTGGTCATGCGGATGCTTGGCGAGATGGCCGCGGCCAACCCCGAAACCGGCTCGTTCTCAACCTACGCTGACAAGGCCCTGGGCCGCTGGGCCGGATTCAGCATCGGCTGGCTGTACGCCTGGTTCTGGATCATCGTGCTGGGCATCGAGGCGACGGCCGGCGCGGCGATCATGCACCGCTGGGTGCCCGGCATCGACCAGTGGGTTTGGGCGCTGCTGCTGATGGTGCTGCTGACCCTGACCAACCTGGGCTCGGTGAAGTCCTTCGGTGAGTTCGAATTCTGGTTCGCCTCCATCAAGGTCGCGGCGATCGCACTGTTCCTGCTCTTCGGCGTCGCGGCAATCCTGGGCCTCATCCCGGGCGTTCCGGCCCCCGGCGTGAGCAACCTGCTCGACAACGGCGGCTTTATGCCCAACGGTCCGGGCGCCGTGCTGGCGGGCATCCTTGTGGTCGTGTTCTCCTTCTTTGGTGCTGAAATCGCCACCATCGCCGCCGGGGAATCGGAAAACCCGGTCGATGCGGTCAAAAAGGCCGTGAAGTCCACCGTCTGGCGCATCCTCGTCTTCTACATCGGCTCCATCGCGGTGGTGGTCACCCTGCTGCCCTGGAACTCCGCCTCCGTGGCGAAGAGCCCGTATGTTGCCGTCATCGAACTGTTCGGCATCCCCGGGGCCGGCGCCATCATGGACATCGTCGTGCTGACCTCCGTGCTGTCCTGCCTCAACTCCGGCCTGTACACCGCCAGCCGGATGCTGTTCTCGCTATCCCGCCGCGGCGACGCGCCGCGGTCCTGGATGCGGATCTCCAAGCGCGGCGTTCCGGCGGCCGCCGTCCTGGCCTCCACCGTGGTGGGCTTCGTCACCGTGGGCCTGAATTACATCGCCCCGGACACCGTGTTCCTGTTCCTGGTCAACACCTCAGGGGCCATTGCCCTGTTCGTCTGGCTCGTGATCGCCGGCTCGCAGCTGATCCTGCGCCGCCGGATGGGCGCGGCGGCCAAGGACCTCCAGCTGAAGATGTGGCTGTTCCCCTACCTGACCTGGGTTGCCATCATCAGCATCGTGGCGCTGCTGATCGGCATGGTCATTCTGGATACCACCCGGGAATCACTGCTGCTCTCCCTGGCCCTCGCCGCCGTCGTGGTCGGTATCGGCCTCTGGCGGTACCGCAGGAACGGCGGGAAGGAACCGGCCGCTGAAACCGGCGAGACCAGGGCCGCCGAAACCGTGGCGGCAGCTGAAGACGCCACCGTGGGTGCCGGCCCGGCGTAGAAGCTCACGGAGGGCCCGCGGGCACGGCATGTGCCCGCGGGTCCAGCAGCACCTCCATGGACATGCCCAGTCCTGCCGTGCAGCGTTGGACATATTGTCACTATGTCCACTTGCCGCCGCCAGGGGAGGGCATGTCCCACGTGACCGAGGGGACATGTCTGGGCCCGGGCGCACCCGGAGGGCATGTCCCGCGCCCGGCCAGCCCCCGGCCGTTCCGGCTCAAACCACAGCGGCCACACAGCAGGGGCCCAGTCGGGGCATAGCACCCCGGCGTTCCATGAACCCATGACCACTTCTCCGCAGCACCCGCACGAGCCGCACCCCAACCACGACCGCGGCCTTGAATTCGACCTCTCCACCCTGCTGAGCCGCCGCTCGCTGGGCATGTTCCTCGGCGCCGGCACGGCCGCCGCCCTGACAGCCTGCAGCCCGGGCGGCACCGCCACTGGAGCCGCGTCCGCCACGGCCGCTGCGACGGGGTCGACGCCGGCATCCTCCGGAACTGCGGCCGCCAGCAGCACCCCCTCCGCCTCTCCCACACTGACGCGGGCCATCGCCGAGTGCGGCGTCGAAATACCTCAGGAAACAGCGGGACCCTACCCCGGCGACGGCTCCAACGGCCCCAACGTCCTGGCCGCATCGGGCGTGGTCCGGCAGGACATCACCTCCAGTTTCGGGACCTCCAGCGCCAAGGCCGGCGGTGTGCCGCTCACCGTCACGCTGACCCTGCTCGAGAACGCCAACGGCTGTGCGCCCCTGGCCGGGGCCGCCGTCTACGCCTGGCACTGCGACAAGGACGGCAAGTACTCCATGTACGACGCCGGACTCAAGAACGAGAACTACCTCCGGGGCGTCCAGGAGGCTAACGCCAACGGCCAGGTCACCTTCCAGACCATCTTCCCCGGCGCGTACAGCGGCCGCTGGCCGCACATCCACTTCGAAGTCTTCGAGTCCATGAATAACGCGACGGTGGCCGGGCAGGTCCTCGCGGTGTCCCAGATCGCGCTGACGGACGCCGCCTGCAAGGAGGTCTACGCCTCGGCCGGCTACGATTCCAGCGCCCGGAACTTCCCCAGGACCACGCTGAAGTCGGACAATGTCTTCGGAAACGACGGCGGCATCTACCAGCTGGCCACGATGTCCGGGTCGGTGTCCGGCGGATATACGGCCGGACTCAACGTCACCGTGTAGGGGACAGTCCGGCCGGCGCCACGGCGCTAGACTCGGAGCCATGCCTTCAGAGTCCAGCGCCGCAGCCCACATCCAGGACCTCGGCGCGTACGTTACCGCGTCGCCGTCGAGCTTCCACGCCGTCCACGAGGCCGCCCGACGGCTGGACCAGGCGGGATTCACCGCCCTCGACGAGCTGCAGGCCTGGGACGCGGCCGCCGGCGCAGGAAAGTTCTACGTGGTCCGCGACGGTGCGATCATCGCCTGGGTCACGCCGGAGACGGCCGGTCCGAGCACCGGATTCAACATCCTGGGCGCCCATACCGATTCGCCCTCCTTCAAGCTCAAGCCCAAACCCACCACCGGAAAATTCGGCTGGCTGCAGGCCGGCGTCGAGGTCTATGGCGGCCCGTTGCTCAACTCCTGGCTGGACCGCGAACTGCAGCTCGCCGGCCGCCTGGTGATGCGGGACGGCACCCAGCACCTCACGGCCACCGGGCCGCTGCTGCGTTTTCCGCAGCTGGCCATCCACTTGGACCGCGCGGTGAACGAGGGGCTGGTCCTGGACAAGCAGCAGCACATGAACCCGGTCTACGGTCTCGGCGACCCGGCCGGGGAGGACCTGCTCGGCCTGTTGGCGGACCGGGTTCCGGGCGCGGATGTGGATGCTGCCCTGATCGGCGGCTACGACGTCGTCATCGCGGACACCCAGGCCCCGGCCGTGTTCGGCGCGAAGGGTGAGTTCTTCGCGTCCGGCCGGCTGGACAACCTGTCGGCGACCCATGCCGGGCTCACCGCGCTCATCGCCCACGCAGCCGCGCCGCAGCCGTCCGGCGCCCCCATTGCCGTGCTTGCCGCATTCGACCATGAGGAGATCGGCTCCGCCTCCCGGTCCGGCGCGAGCGGGCCCATCCTCGAGGACGTGCTGGTGCGCATTTCCGACGGACTGGGAGCGTCCGCGAGCCAGCGGCGGCAGGCTTTCGCGGCGTCGTTCTGTGTGTCCGCCGACGCCGGCCACGCCGTCCACCCCAACTACGCCGAACGGCACGATCCGGCCAACCGGCCGGCCCTGAACGGCGGCCCGCTGCTGAAGATCAACGCCAACCAGCGCTACGCCACGGACGCCACCGGCGCCGCACTCTGGGCCCGCCTGTGCGCCGACGCGGGCATCCCGTACCAGGAATTCGTCTCCAACAACGTGATGCCCTGCGGCTCCACGATCGGCCCGCTGACCGCCACCCGCCTCGGCATCCGCACGGTCGACGTCGGCGTGCCCCTGCTCTCGATGCACTCGGCCCGTGAACTCTGTGGCGTGGAGGACCCCTACCGGCTCGCGAAAGTGACCGAACGGTTCTACCGCACCGCGGTGTAAGAGCAGGCCAGCGGCACGGCCCTTGCGTTAGGGGGCGCAGGAAGCGGCGGCCCCGTCGATCCGGTAGAGATGGACCGCATTGCCGTCCGCAAACGTGTCCCGGAACGTGCCGTTGCTGAGCGTCACAGTGCGGTTCTCATCCAGGACTGTTGCGGTGACTGCCGCGCCGGGCAGGCACCCCAGGGTGAATTCAGCTTGCAGCGCCCCCGCCTGCGCGGAGCCGGCGAAAACGTAGAGGGCGCCGCCATGTACTTTCACGGCCGCGTCAACGCCCGCGCCGTGGGTCAGGGCTCCATCCAGGAAGGGAGCGTTGAGGACCGGCGCGAGTCCGGTGATTTGCGCATTGACCGCGGTCACCCAGGGCCTGACCTTGTCACCGCAAGGGTCCCGCAGGATGTGCTGCGTCTGGCAGTCGCCCCCGAAGCTGTGGTTGAAGTAGATGATCCCCCGCGCTCCGTGGATGAGGCTGCTCCAGACGGCGGCCCTGACCTGCGGGCCAGTGATGGTGGGGGCTGCAGCTTCGCCAGCCGGATGTCCAAGCTCCACAAAGGCCCACACCGGTTTGCTGCCGGCCGGCCGGACGAGAGACCGGACGCGGTCGACGGTCCAGCCATAGTTGGCGGCCAGCCGGCATTCCTGGTCCGTCAAGTTCCGCCCCCCGCCGAGCCTTCCGCCACCTTCGCTTTGTCCGCAGATGTTGGGATCGGTGAACCAGTAGTTGTCGACCGAAACCACGTCCTGAAACTCATTGACGAAGACAGATGCTTCTTCGTCACTCTCCCAGAAGCTGACACCCTTGCCGTAGTTGGCATACTTCAGGGTTCCGTCGGCACTCGACGCTAACAGCCTCCGTTGCACCGAATAGCCACAACGTGCCCCCGCGGGGTTGCAGATTTCACCGTGCCCTGGCCACTTGCCCGTCCATTCGGCCGACCCGGGGCCTGCCCACATGTCCGGTTCATCGGCGAGGACAAGACCCGAGCTCCATTGAGATGGTCCGCTCGTCACAGCGTGGACACCGCCCGGACGCAGCAGAGAGGTATCTGAGTTTGCGGTCAGGTCCACGTACGTGTTCAGTCCGGCGGCTTTGTCTTTTCCGATATCGCCCGGCTCCGAAATGCTTTCCAGCCACACGCCAAGGGGAAAGTAGTCCGGAGTTGCCGGGAGCGAGTTCTCGAAGCCGCCATAGAAGCGGGGCCCTCCATCCACTTCGCGGAGACCTTTGGCCGCCGCGGCACTTTCTGCAGGGATCGCAACGCTTCTGGCGCCCTCCGGAAGGGCTTGGCTGGCCGGCGCGCTGCTCCCGCTGAGCAGCAGCGCAATCGCTAGACCAAGGGCGGCTGTCAACACCGCTTGGGACCGTTCTGGGCTACGTTTCACGGGCTATACCCCTTGAATCAGTCGGGCCAGGAGGTCGCCCCGGCCGGTGCTGTCAATGCGTTAGGCCGACCGGCGACCATCAGTGCCCGGTCTGCGGTCCAGGTGCGGCGTGTGCAGCGCGCAGGCGAGGGTGTCCGCGGATCGGGCGGGAACGTTGGGTCGGACCAGCGGGCCGCTTTGCTGGTCCTGCACCAACCCCGGGATTTCACGCCAGAAAGAAGCGATCGATCTGTCCCGGCAACTCAGTGATCGGGTATCCGAACCGAGCGAAAATGAACCTCTTCAGAGCTTGACGGCCTTCGCAGGGCGGCCCGGCGGGTCGCGCCTGTGCGCCATCCTACTCAAGTAGCGCCTCCGGCACAGCCACTTTCGAAAAAGCGTTTCTGGATAAGCCGCTTCCGGCGCCAGTTGGCTCATCCGCGGCTCAGCACACCTCTACAAGCCGCTTCGATCAGGTCCGCCACCATGGTTTGAGTTTGGCCCCAGCCCTGCCGCACCCGAAACGGTGCGGCGGCTGGGGCGGTACCGTCCTGATCGCGGACCACCGAGGAGAGTGCGGCCGCCAGGGCCGCAGGGGACGGCTGGGCCCAGACGGCGTCGGGGCCGGGAAAATCGGCACGGGCCAGGGCCGAGTCATTCAGGACCGGCCTGCAACCGGCGGCCAGGAGTTCCTCGGCGGCCAAGGAAATGTTCGTGAATGACATCACCAGCCCGGCCTTGGTGCGGTTGTAGAGTGCGTTCAGTTCAGCCGGCGGGAGATTCCCGTGATTGGTGACCCGAATCCTCCAGTTCGCGACGTTGTCGCCGTAGACATGAATTTCCTCGTCCGGGTGCATTTCGTGGAAGCGTTCCAGCGCGAGCTTGGCCAGCAGATATCCTCTGCGGTCGGCGCTCCGCTTGGCATAAAAGACAATTCCACGTCGCGACCCGGCGCTGCGGGACCCATCCAGCAGCCGATACACCTCTGTGTCGCAGCCAAACGGGACTGTCAAAGCCGGTGTGATGCCCGATTCCTGCTCGAGTCGCGTGGCCACCATGTCGCCAAGGGCTACGAGTCCCAGCCCCAAGTGATAGGACAGTTCTGACAGTGTGTAAAGGGAACCGCGCGGATAGAAATATGGCTCGAAATCCTGGACGAAGTAGAAGCAGCGGACGGGACCCGTAACCCGGGACGCCACAACGTGGGCGGTCTGCCATGAACTGGCCACAACAGCATCAACGCCCTCGATGCGGGGCGTTGCCGACTCGATGGCTGCCTTCATGCCCGGCCAGCACCGCCGGATCACGTCCTCATGGCGGCTGACGTCGTCAGAGTTGACGTCGTAGAGGAACAGCGTGCACTTGTGACCACGCCGCTCAAGGCCCTCGACCATGCGGAAGAGAGTCGTGTGCCCTCCGGATCGGGCGCCTGGCGGAGTGCAGACCCATCCGATGTGCAGATTGCCGGACCTCACGGGGTAGTCCGTCGAGGGGCGGACCGACCGTTGATCTGCAATGTCCTCCGGCCGGAGGGGAAAGTCCAGATCGGCCCAGCCCAGCCGGTCCCCTACCTTCTGCGCGATTCTTCGTGTTCCCCAACTCAACACGACGCCTGCACCGTCCCTTTTCAGCCGCAATGCGATGTCGGTCAGTCGCTGTGTGGTGCCCATGATCAGTTGCGCTCCCCTTCGTCTGCCAGCGCCTTCCGAACCTCGGCCAGCGCCTGGCGGCGGTGGTGGAGGCCGGTTCCAGATTTGGCCGAAATCATGATGGCAAGATCTTCGGACGTGACCCCTGCCAGCAACGCGGACAGTTCTGCCGGGCCTAAAGTGCGTTCCTCCGAATAGGCGATGCTTTTCATCCGGGAGGTGGTTGATTGGGCACCACCCAGAACTTCGTCAACATATACCCCATAGAGAATCATTTCGGAGAAGTGCAGTTGACTGCCAATGGCCGTCGCCCAGGTTCGGCCCGTGTGCGTCTCGACCGCCGAAAGTAGACTGCGCACAATTGCGGGTTCCCAGAGGCACGGCCAACTTATGTAGTCAGGGAGATTCCCCGCTGGCGGCGGCGCCAATCCCAAGAGCGACCTGGAGGCTTCGTGCCACTTGCGGTGCAAAGGCATGCCGGCATGAACCGCCCCGGGATTGCGGTAGAACGCCGGTCTCCCGTTCAGCATGAACGAGTCAAGGGAAGTCCTGCGGATCAGCACCATGTCGGAGTCCATCAGCAGCACGCCCCCGGCCTCGAAGGAGGCCGCGACAGAGAGTTTCACCAGTTGCTGGGCGATCCAACCTCGTACGGGGGGCCACGGGCGGCGCGCGTTGACCCAGACGTTCGCGCCCGGCGTTTTCACCAAGTAGCGTGGCAGGAATTCGCCGACATCGTGGACGAATGTTCGCTTTCCCTCCATGTCGCTGAAGTACCTTCGGTCGCTGTGCGGGACAACGATATGGTGTTCGACGTCGTCGGTCATTTCCATGACCGAACGGTTCAAATCAGCGCACAACTCGGCGTCTGGTCCGTAACTTGGGGTCAGGATGGCCAGCTCCGCGCCGCCAGTAATTCCGGGAATCATGAGACCGCTCCGCTCCTGTGCCAGTGCCACCACTTGAATGCCACAAGTTCATGCCCCGGGTGGCGGACGGCGGCTGCACGCCCCAGCGCATTGATCAGGCTGCCAACCCTGGCCAGCCCGCGGGGAGGGAGAAGAATCCGCCTCCCGTTATCGGAGCTCGTCCCGCTCCGGCACTCTTTACGCATCCGGTCCCCGTCCGTTAGAAAAGTGACCGTCCGCTTGCTCATGGTGCCGGTACTCCCGATACAGCGTCCACCGGAGTTCCCTGCTCCACCGCAGGGATGAAGCCCGCGGTCGTGTTGCGGAAGGGTCGTCCCGCTGGTGATATTGACAGCAAATATATCCGGGGGCCTGCCGGGGGCCTAGGCCGCACGGATAGTCGAGTAGGGCATCGACGGAAGTCGCGTAGTTTTCGCGTCCGGTACTTGTTTTCTGGACCGGAAATCTCCAGCGGCAGTCTCCCGGCACGAACAGGACTGCTGTCGGACCGTCAGGCCCTCAGAAGGCCAGACTGACCACGAGGCTGATTGTCGTGGCCAGGATGACGGTCCCAAAGAGGTAGGACAGCAGGCTGTGCTTGAGCGCTTCGGCCCGGACGCCGTGGTTCTGCAGGGCGGTGTCCGAGACCTGGTAGGTCATGCCGAGGCTCGTGGCAAGGTAGGCGAAGTCGGTGTACTGCGGCGGACGTTCCTGGTTGAAGTCGATGCCGCCCACTGCCGCGCCGGCCTTTCCGCCCGTGCTGTAGTAAAGCTCTGCGTATCGCAGCGTGAACAGCGTCTGCACCAGCAGCCAGGACAGGGCCACTGATGCCAGTGCCAGGAGCCCGCCACCGAAGCGGGACCCGCCGTCGTTGGCGTGGGAAGCAACGACGACGACGGCCACCGCGCCGAGACTGGCGACGTTGGCCGCCAGAATCAGCAGGTCGGTGATGCCGCGGGCAGGATCTTCCGCGGTCGCATGCGCCCGGGTCTCGGTCGGGTCTAGGCTGCCGATCACCAGCCAGACCCAGACGACGTAGGTCAACGAGGCTGTGCCCCAGCCGACGGCGGGAGCCTCCACCCAGTGTCCGGACAGGCCGGTCGCCGTGGCCGCCAGCAACCCGGCGAGGAGCATAGTCGCCAGTCGCAGCCGGCTGCGCCGGACCGGCCGGGCGCTGCCGCTAATCGGGGATCCGGGTTTCATTCCCCGATCATGGCACAGCGTTGTCCACATGGAGGCCAGTTTGGCTGCCGTGGCCGAGCCGGCCGCGCCTACGCTGGACCGGCATGGAATCGCGGAATCCGGTCCCGATGCACTAAGCTATTGAAGTCTGTGCTGCGCCCTGCCCCCGTTCCTGGGAGCAATGCGGGCACATGGCACCGCAAATGAACCTCCTGTTACGGAAATGCCGTAACCGCTTAGCCCAAAGGAGGTGGGTTCACATATGCGTCCTTACGAATTGATGGTAATCATCGACCCCGAGGTCGAAGAGCGTACCGTTGAGCCAACGCTTCAGAAGTTCCTGAACGTCATCACGACCGATGGTGGAACCATCGAAAAGGTTGACATCTGGGGCCGCCGTCGCCTGGCTTACGAAATCCAGAAGAAGTCTGAAGGTATCTACGCCGTGGTGAACTTCACCGCTGAGCCGGCTACCGCCAAGGAACTTGATCGCCAGCTGAGCCTCAATGAGACCATCATGCGCACCAAGATCACCCGCCCCGAAGTGCAGAAGGTCGTTGCTGAGTAATTTCAGCTCCCGATTTTCATTCTTCACCCCGCAGGAACGAACAAGGAGGCAGTAGATGGCAGGCGAAACCACTATTACGGTCATCGGTAATCTCACCAGTGACCCCGAACTGAGGTTTACACCGTCAGGTTCGGCCGTAGCGAATTTCACCATCGCTTCTACTCCCCGCACGTTCGACCGCCAGTCCAATGAGTGGAAGGACGGGGAAACCCTGTTCCTCCGCGCGTCGGTATGGCGTGAAGCGGCCGAGAACGTCGCTGAATCCCTGACCAAGGGCATGCGCGTGATTGTTTCCGGCCGGCTCAAGAGCCGTTCCTACGAAACCAAAGAAGGCGAGAAGCGCACCGTTATCGAGCTTGAGGTCGATGAAATCGGCCCCAGCCTGCGCTACGCCAACGCCAAGGTCAACCGCACCCAGCGCTCCGGCGGTGGGGGCACCGGCAACGGTGCCCAGGGTGGCTTCGGCGGCGGCAACAGCGGCGGCGGCTTCGGTGGCGGCTCTGGTGGAAACCAGGGCGGCGGCAACTCGGGCGGAACATGGGGCGGCAACCAGCCCGCGCAGCAGCAGGATGACCCCTGGGCCACGCCCGGTGTCAGCAATGCAGGCGGCGGCTGGGGCAACGGCCCGGATTCCGAACCTCCCTTCTAAAAAACATCTAAGGTTCGACGACGGAACCCGCCGGGACGCCGCAAGGCGCAAGGCGCTGACCTTTGTCGGATCACCACCATCCCGTGGATCAATATCCACGGGCTCCATCGAATAGGAGCTCCACGATGGCTAAGGCTGAACTCCGTAAGCCCAAACCAAAGTCCAACCCCTTGAAGGCCGCTGACATCACAGTCATCGACTACAAGGACGTAGCATTGCTGCGCAAGTTCATCTCCGACCGCGGAAAGATCCGCGCCCGTCGCGTCACTGGCGTCACGGTGCAGGAACAGCGCAAGATCGCCCAGGCAATCAAGAACGCCCGCGAAGTTGCTCTGCTGCCTTACTCCGGCGCTGGCCGCGGCTAAGGAAGGGATTAACTAACATGGCAAAGCTCATTCTGACCCACGAAGTAACCGGTCTCGGTGCTGCAGGCGATGTTGTCGAGGTCAAGGACGGTTACGCACGTAACTACCTGCTGCCCCGCAACTTCGCTCTGACCTGGTCCAAGGGTGGCGAGAAGCAGGTTGAGTCCATCAAGACTGCCCGCGCCGCCCGCGAGCACGCTTCCCTGGAAGACGCTCAGAAGCAGGCCGCTGCACTCTCCTCCAAGCCGGTCAAGCTCGTCGTCAAGGCTGGCGAGACCGGACGCCTGTTCGGCACCGTCAAGCAGGGCGACGTGGCCGACGCTGTTGAGGCCGCTGGCCTTGGCCGCATCGACAAGCGCAAGGTTGAACTGCCGACGCACATCAAGTCGGTTGGTTCCTACCAGGCCAACGTTCGTCTGCACGACGACGTTGCCGCTGTGATCGAACTCGACGTAGTCGCAGGCAAGTAGCCCTCACCGGCTCTGCAGTCCTGAACTGCCGGAAGGCCCCCGCCTTCGGATTCCCTTGGGAACCGGACACGGGGGCCTTCTGCTTTTTAACGCCAACGCGGGGTCACTTACGGCCCAAGTTGGGCGCCGCCATGGGCGCTAGGTGACCCCGCGTTGCAGGGTTTCGGAAGCCCTGTCAGCCTGACCTGCGCCGGTGATAGCCTGCGGCAGTGACCTCTAAGCCTGCAGCTATTCCTGTGCCCCGGCTCCGGCCCTTCGCCCAGGTGGATGTATTCTCCGCCGAGCCCTACCGGGGCAACCCGCTGGCCGTCGTCCTCGACGCCGGGGACCTCAATGCAGAGGTGATGCAGCGGTTCGCCAACTGGACCAACCTCGCTGAGGCCACGTTCCTGCTGCCGCCCACGGACCCCGAGGCCGACTACCGGGTTCGGATCTTCACCGGCAGCGAAGAGTTCCCCTTTGCCGGCCACCCCACCCTCGGTTCCGCTCATGCCTGGCTCGAGGCAGGCGGCATTCCCCGGCAGGACGGGGTGGTCGTCCAGGAGTGCGGGGCGGGGCTCGTCAGGGTGAAGCGCGACGGCGGTCGGCTGGCTTTCGCGGCCCCGCCGCTCACCCGGTCCGGTCCCGTGGCAGAGCCGGACCTCGCCCGCGTCGCCGCCGGACTGAGGCTGCCGCGGGAGGCGCTGCTGGACGCGTCGTGGCTGGTCAACGGCCCGGACTGGATTGGTGTGCTGCTGGAATCGGCGCAGCTGGTGCTCGACATCCGGCCTGACTACGCGGCCATGGCGGAACTCAAGGTCGGCGTGATCGGCCCCCATCCCGCCGGCTCCGAGGTCGGGTTCGAGGTGCGCACGTTCATCCCTGGTGACGCCGCCGCCGAGGACCCTGTCACCGGCAGCTTCAACGCCGGCGCGGCCCAGTGGCTGATCCGGAGCGGCCGGGCACCGGAGTCCTACCTTGCCGCGCAGGGAACCGCGCTGGGACGGGCCGGCCGGGTCCACGTCGACGCGGCGGGGGACGACATCTGGATTGGCGGGAACTCGGTGAGCTGCATCGAGGGATTCGTCCTGCTCTGAGCCATGGAACCCGGCAAAGGGCGTCCCAGTTGCGCTCCCAGTTGCAGTTGCCATTCCGCCCGTTTGGGGCCCAAAAGTGATAGCGCAACGGGGGTCTGGGAATAAAGCGCATGGGCCCCTGCTTTTACAGGTAGATGCAAACGCATGGACCAGCGTTTGTGGCCGTGAAACAACATCAGGAGCACCCCGTGGAATCCCGCCGCATCACCGTTCTTTCCGCCGGACTCGGCGTACCCTCGTCGAGCCGCCTGCTCGCCGACCAGCTGGCCGCCTCCGCGGAACGTCAACTTGCCGCCGCCGGCTACAGTGCCGACATTGAGGTGGTGGAACTGCGGGACCTCGCCGTGGATATCGCAAACAACTTTGTGACCGGTTATGCGGCGCCCAAGCTGGCCGGGGTGATCGCCGGAGTCGAGGCTTCGGACGGCATCATCGCAGTCAGCCCTGTTTTCAGCGCGTCCTACAGCGGGCTCTTCAAGTCCTTCATTGACGTCCTGGACCCAAAGGCGCTGGAGGGCAAGGCTGTCCTGCTTGGCGCCACCGCCGGAACGGACCGGCACCAGATGGTGCTGGACTTCGCCATGCGGCCCCTGTTCACCTACCTCCGCACCCGGACCGCCAATACGGCCGTCTTTGCCGGCCCCCAGGACTGGGGTAGTAACGACGACGGCGGTTCGCCCCTCTCCACGCGGATCGACCGTGCGGCGGGGGAGTTTGCCGGCCTGCTGCAGGGCACGCGGCCGCGGCAGAAGCCGGCTGCCCCGGAGTCGCTGCCTTTCGAGCAGCTGCTCGCCGGCATTTCGGGCCGGCACTGACGCGCGGCCGGCGGCCTGTTCGGCCCCGGCGCTTGGGGCACGGGAGTCAGTCCTCCAGGAGGGCGATGAATTCTCGGGCCTGCTTGATGGAGATGTCCGAGTGGCGGGTGAGGGCCTCAGCCGCAGCTTCGGTCTCACCGCTCTTGGCCAGGGTGCGGATTCTGCCGTAAATTTCATCGTTCAGCATGTTGCTGCTGACCTCACGGGTGACATCGCCCTTACTGGCGATCGCACGGTAGCGGTAGGCGAAACGCTGCGGCGCGTCGTCCTCGTCCTCGCTGGGCCCCTCCTGGGGCGCGTCGGGCCGGAAGGGCTGCGGGTGGGCGGCGAGGGCGCCCACGGCGTCCCGGGAGGCGCGCAGCCCCTCTCCGGTGGCCTCGAGGTACAGCTTGATGGCGGCCATGGCCTGTCCCTGGGCGATCAGCGCATAGAGGCGGCGGTGTTGCTCCTGGCTGAGTTTCGCCGCGGAAGCGCGTGCAAGTTCGAGGGGGTCGCGCCCAGGCTGGGAGGCCGCCTCGGGCCGGGGCCGGGCGCGGCGGCGGCCCAGTGCGCGGGCGCCCAGCAGGACGCCGGCACCGACGAGCGCCAGAATCAGGATGGGGATGAGCAGGGATTCCATGAAACTACAGCCGATCTACATATTTCTTAGCGGTCAAAAGATCTGAATGGGTGGCCTGCCGCAGCAGCTTGATGGCCTGGATCTTCTTGCCGTCCCGGGCCAGCGACTGGAGTTGCAGTGCGAACTGTGGGTTCAGCTGGCCACCGGGCAACACGGGCCCCTGGTAGCCGGGCTGCCCGACGGCGGGCGCCGAGCCCGCCTGGGCCCGCAGCGCCAGGCGGGCGTGATCGGCCTGCTGCGACTGCTGTTGTTCGTTCTGGCTCGGTCGGGTGGCTGCGTCCACGCGGGCGCGTGCGGCCGTGGCGGCCTGAACCTGTGCGGCATAGTGCGCCTGTGAACGGACCGCAAGTTCCTGCTGGTAACGTTCCGCGTCGGATATACCGAAATCGCGCGGTCTAAGGGCCGTGGCCAACGCCCAGAGGACTGCTGCCAGGATGAGGGCAGGCAGTATGACTAGCAGTACATCGCCCATGTGAAGAGCTTATGCCAGATCGCAGTTATCCACAGCACATTCTGCGATGGGTATATCCTGCGCCGTGGGCGGCGCCGGTCCCGGGATTACCTGTGAGGACCATCACCAAATGCGTGTATTTGTGGGCTTCTGTGGCCTCATGCGCCAGCCGGTATCCCCAGCCCCGCCCCAGCGGCTGTGGATGAACTGCGGCAAATATTCTTTTGTGTCCACAAGGTGAATCCAGTGTTTCCGCAGGTCAGCAGCTGATTACGGCGGCAACTATTTTTATATCCACAGCTGGTTCCACAGGCTGTGCACAAGCAGGGGGCAGTAGTGCACAGGTTATCCACAGGGGTGGCGACTGCCCGGGTTGGTGCCCGCCGGATCGGGGGCTAACGTTGCTGGATATCGAGCCTCGGATACCGAAATTCGCTGATGGCTGCATGACGCCCTCCCTTTCATCCCGGGTTCCGCACGGCCCGACCCGGCTGTGGATATCCGGGAGTGCGGGGTGGCAGCCAAAGTGTCGGAGCCGGCTGATAGTAATTAACCCGTCGGGCCCACGCCGGCGCCGACGCCACCGGGCACCAAGCCCCGTGGCATACGCGTCGCCGGCGAACGGATGTCCGCCGCGGCACACAATGAAGGACGGCAGTTTTGTCAGTTACGCATCTGGACTCAGTCGAGGGGACTCGTGGAGCCGAAGGCAGCCGCAAGCCGCCGCAGGACATCCCCGCCGAGCAGTCCGTCCTGGGCGGCATGATGCTGTCGAAGGACGCCATTGCCGACGTTGTCGAGATCCTGCGGGGCGTGGACTTCTACCGCCCTGCCCACGAGACGATCTACGAAGCCATCATCGACCTTTACGGCCGCGGCGAACCAGCAGATGCCGTAACCGTCTCGGATGAACTGACCAAGCGCGGCGAGATCAACCGGATTGGCGGGCCCGCGTACCTGCACGAGCTCATCCAGACGGTTCCGACGGCCGCCAATGCCGGCTATTACGCCGAAATCGTGGGCGAACGCGCGGTGTTGCGCCGTCTGGTGAATGCCGGCACCAAGATCGTCCAGCTCGGCTATGGCCAGGACGGCGAAGTCGAAGACCTCGTCAACCAAGCGCAGGCCGAGATCTACGCCGTGGCGGAGCGCCGCACGGCGGAGGACTACGTTGTCCTCAAGGACGTCATGGAGTCCACCGTGGACGAGATCGAAGCGTCCGGGCACCGGGAGGAGGGAATGACGGGCGTTCCCACCGGCTTCTACGAGCTCGATGAGCTCACGCATGGCCTGCACCCGGGCCAGATGATTGTCATCGCGGCCCGTCCCGCCGTCGGCAAGTCGACCTTTGCACTGGACTTCGCCCGCTCCGCTGCCATCAAGAACAACCTCGCCACCGTCATGTTCTCACTCGAAATGGGCCGGAACGAGATCGCCATGCGTCTGCTGTCCGCGGAGGCAACGATCGGCCTCCAGGACCTGCGCAAGGGCACGATCAAGGACGAGCAGTGGTCCAAGATCGCCACCACAATGGGCCGGATGAATGACGCACCGCTCTTTATCGACGACAGCCCCAACATGTCTCTGATGGAAATCCGGGCCAAGTGCCGGCGCCTGAAGCAGCAGCATGACCTCAAGCTCGTCATCCTTGACTACCTCCAGCTGATGAGCTCCGGCAAGAAAGTCGAGTCCCGCCAGCAGGAAGTCTCCGAGTTCTCCCGCGCCCTGAAGCTGCTGGCCAAGGAACTGCAGGTCCCTGTCATCGCCCTGTCGCAGCTGAACCGTGGCTCCGAGCAGCGCCAGGACAAGCGCCCGATGGTTTCTGACCTGCGTGAATCCGGTTCCATCGAGCAGGATGCCGACATGGTCATCCTGCTGCACCGCGAAGACGTCTACGACAAGGAGTCGCCGCGCGCCGGCGAAGCCGACATCCTTATCGCCAAGCACCGCAACGGCCCCACCAAGGACATTGTGGTCGCCTTCCAGGGCCACTACTCGCGGTTCGCCAATATGGCCGCAGACGCCGGGGGCGGCGGCTTCTAGCGGCTACTGTCCTGCGGACCGGAGCAGGTGGTTGGGCAGCCGGTTCCCCGGCGCCTGGCCCCGGATCTCCAGCAGTTCGCGGGCATGTGCGTGCAGCCGCTTGTCCTCCTCGGACACCGGCACCCACTGCGGGACGGGGACGGACGTGCCGTGCTCGTCGCGTGCCACCATCACAGTCAGGCAGTAGGTCGTAAGCTCCAGTTCGCGTCCCTTCGGGTCCCCCGAGCGGACGTGGACGGCAATATGCATTCCCTTGGTTCCGGTATAGACGAGCCGGGCCTCCACCTCCACCACGTGGCCAATCAGCAGCGGCCGGTAAAAGCGCACGCCGCCGGAGAAGACAGCCACAGTGTCCATCCCGCAGTATCGCGAGGCGCAGACGTAGGCCGCTTCGTCGATCCATTTCATGACGATGCCGCCGTGCACCTTGCCGCCCCAGTTCACATCAGTGGGCGCGGCCATAAAGCGGAGAACCACTTTCTCGGCAGTGCCTGCGTCGGTATATTGCTGTCCGCTCATCGCCTGGACGATGTCCTCGCGCACCTTGATCCGCGCCAGGGCATGGTCGCGCTGTTCGATTTCTTCCGGCGTCTTCGGCTCAAACTGGGGCACCGGGGAGGGTTTGCCGTCTTCTCCAACGGCGACGAAGATCACCATGCACTGGCTGCGCATGGTGGCCGGGCCGCCCTTAGGGTCACCCGAGGAGACGATCGTTCGGATGTGCATGGAGGACCGGCCCGTATAGACAATCGTTGCCTGGACTTCGACCATGTCACCACTGTTGACCGGGTCAGCGAAGTGGATGTTCCCGACGTAGGCCGTCACACAATAGGACTTTGACCAGCCGACCGCGGCGGCATATGCCGCCTTGTCCACCCACTCGAGCACGGTGCCGGCGTCGACCGACCCGCTGTGGCCGACGTCGGTGGGCGACGCAAGGAAGCGCAGGGTCACGGTATTGGCGGCAGTCTCACTCATGGTGTGAGTTTACTGACCGGCCGGGGAGGCGTCGCGGGCGAGGACACAAACGCGGACGGGGACGCCACAACCGGGCAGATACGACGGCGGGCGGCCACCAGAAGGTGACCGCCCGCCGTCGGGCGCCGCCTGGCGCGGCGGTTTGCTTAGGCCAGGACGCTGAGCCTGGAACCGCTGCGGCCAAAGAGGGCCTTGTCCACGGAGATCTTGCCCGCGCCGACGAGAGCTACTGCCAGAGCGGCGGCAGCCAGGATCAGCACCAGTTCATAGCCGCCTGTCGCGGCAAATATTCCGGCCGAGGCATGGACCAGGAACAGGGCGCCGAGCATGTCCACCGCGAGGAGGGCCGCGAAGACGCGGGTAAGGACACCCACGATCAGCGCGACACCGCCGACAAGTTCCAGGGTCGCGACGACCGGGGCGACGAAGGTGGCAGCCGGAACACCCATCTGCGTAAAGGCGGCCTGGGTGCCTGCAATCGTGAATTCGTTGAACTTCTGCCAGCCGTGGGCGGCGAAAAGGAAACCGGTGACTATGCGCAGGATCGTCCGGGCCGAGGTGGTGAGCGTGGGCTGGTTCATGTGGAAGCCGTTCTGAAGTGGGGACGCGGCGGGGTCAGGCCGCCGCAGATTTAGTTGAAGATTCAACTTACAGTGTTCCGGCGTGTAGTTGAAAAGTCAACTAATGCGAAGCTGTGCGACGCCGACAGTGCCGTTAGGGTGGTTTCGTGCCCCCCTCCCCGTATCCCGCTGAGCTGCCGTCCGTGGCGGCCCGGCGGCGGGAGATCCTGCGCCTCGCCCTTCCGGCCTTCGGTGCGCTGATCGCTGAACCGTTGTTCCTCCTCGCGGATGCGGCAATCGTCGGACACCTCGGCGTCGCCGAGCTCGCCGGAGTCGGGCTGGCGTCCGCAGTGCTGCACACAGTCGTGGGCCTCATGGTGTTTCTGGCCTACTCCACGACTCCGGCCGTGGCGCGGGCGATCGGCAACGGCCAGCTGCCCCGGGCCCTTGCCGCCGGACGCGACGGGGTCTGGCTGGCGCTGCTGATCGGAATCGTCCTGGCCGCCGCCGGCTTCGTTGCGGCCGAACCGCTCCTGGACCTGATGGGTGCCCGCGGTGAGGTGCGGGCCTTCGCCGTGGACTACCTGCGCTGGTCGATGCCCGGACTTGTCGCGATGCTGCTCATCTTCGCCGGTACCGGGGTGTTGCGGGGCCTGCAGGACACGCGCACCCCGCTGCTGGTGGCGTCCGCCGGTTTCACGCTAAACGTCCTGCTCAACCTCTTCCTGGTCTACGGCCTGCACTGGTCCGTCGCCGGCTCGGCGATCGGCACCAGCATCGCCCAGTGGGCGATGGCGCTGGTCTACGTGGTGATGGTCCAGCGCAATGCCCGGAACCACGGTGTGTCCCTGCTCCCCGATTGGCGCGGCATCCGGGCCCTGAGCAAGGTGGGGTCGTGGCTGATGCTGCGGACGCTCAGCCTGCGCATCGCGATTCTCGCCACGGTTGTGGTGGTTACGGCGCAGGGGACGGTCAATCTGGCCGCCCACCAGCTCGCGATGACCGTCTTCACCTTCCTGGCCTTCGCCCTCGATGCCCTCGCGATTGCCGCGCAGGCACTGATCGGCAAGGAACTCGGCGGTTCCCGCCCGGGCGCGGCGCGGGAGCTCACCGGAACCATGGTCCGCTGGGGTCTCGGCTTCGGCGTCCTGACCGGGATCCTGCTGGCCGCCGCGGCACCGTGGGCGGGCCTGCTCTTCACGTCCGACGCCGAGGTGCAGTCCGCGCTCACGCTGGCGCTGTGGGTGCTCGCTGCGGGACAGCCGCTCGCCGGTTACGTTTTTGTCCTCGACGGCGTGCTGATCGGTGCCGGGGATGTGAAGTACCTGGCGATTGCCGGCGTCGTGAATCTCGCCGTGTACCTGCCGCTGCTGCTCGCGGTCCGGCAGTCCGGGGCCGAGGGCGGTGCGGGGCTGCTCTGGCTGTGGGCTGCATTCTCACTGGGCTACATGGCGGCCCGTGCCCTGACGCTGGGCCTCCGGGCGCGGACGGACCGGTGGATGGTTCTCGGGGCGCACTGAGCGGGAAGCCCGCACTGCCGGCCGGCAGCGCCGGCCAGCCCGGGCTCCCGGCGCGCACCGGCGCGGCTTCGCACTAAACTGAACGGGTGACTCTCCCAGCAGCCTCTGACTCCTCCACTGCCCTGCCCGCCGCAGCGGATCTCTGGAAACCCGTGCTGGTCCGGGCCGCCGTCGCGCTCGGCTTCGGGGCGCTGACCGTGTTCTGGGCTTCGCCGCCCCCGGAAGGCATGGGCTGGGCCGGCGGAATCTACCTCCTGGCCACCGGTGTGCTGCTGCTCTGGAGCGTCACCAAGACGGGGTTCCGTGCCGGATCACCTGCCGGCAAGGTCCTTTCAGCTGCCGGCGCCGTGCTGACCGGAACCGGGGCGGCCGTCGGCTTGATCTCCGGCAGTCTGGTCTTCGGTGTCCTGGCGGCCCTGGGCCTTGGCGTCGCCGGCGCTGCAGAACTCTACCTTGGCGTCACGAACCGTGGCCGGTCCGTGCTCGCACGCGATTGGATGGCCTCCGGCGTTGTCGGGCTGGGCACCGCGGGTTTGCTTCCGTTCTTCATTGACCTCGGCCCGCACGCACTGCTTGGCGTCGCAGGCGGCGGCGCCATCATCAGCGGCGTGCTCTGGGTGCTGGCCGGGCTCACCCTGCGGCACGATGCACGGGCCGATTCCACGGAGGCCGTAAACTAGTAGGGACAGGTTCTACCTTGCGTAGAACGATTGCAGTATCACAACTGCCACGCCTGGCGGCGTCGGCTGCAGGAGGAAGTACCTTGGCTCAGCAGAAATCTGGAGAACCGCGCACCCTGCGGACCTCGGTCAAGGGACCACTCATGTTCTCCGCGTTCTGGGCTGTGCTGGCCTTCGTTGCCACCCTTATATTCGCCTCCGGAGGCAGTGCCAAAACGCCCCGCTTCGACCTGGCCTTCACTGCAGCGGGCATCGCCTTCATCGTTATCCTGGTCGTGATTGCCATGCTGTCCATGGGCCACAAGCCCAATGACGAAAGCCTCGGCAAGGGGTCCGGCATCAACTTGAGCTCCGGCAACTCCGGCCATGGCGGCCATCCGGCCCAGTCCAAGCCTGATGCCGGCGCCCCGGACGCCGGCCCCGGCGACGACATTCGCTAGGTCCGCGAACGCCGCTGGCCGGCCCGCCCGGGCGGAACTGCTACTTGGTCCAGGAAATCGGATTCTTCAGGTAGGGATTATCGCCGTACTTCGCGTAGATGAACTTGGAGTCGGTGTACTCGACGGTATTGATTTCATCGCCGACCGGCGCCAGGAAGACCTGGCAGGACACCATGGTGCTGCCCGCCACCACGGTCAGGGAATCCCCCGTGCCGGTGGTATCGAAGCGCGTGCTCTTGCATTGGTCGAAGGCGCCGAAGACGATGAGTGACTGTGCGTCGGATCCGTCTTTGAGCTGGGCGGTCACCCTGGGCTCGCCGATGCCGAGGGATGCCTTGCTGAGGCTGTCCATCCGGTGGCTGACCGAGACGAAATAGGGCGTCTGCCCGGCGAACTTCGCGGCGTCCTTGAACTTGGCGAAGTCGTCCGGGGTTCCCGCCACGACGCCGGTCAGCGTGGAAGTGGAGACGGCTTCCGTGTACTTGTGAGTGATGTCCCTAGATTGGGCTCGACGGCAGGCGGCCTGCCGAATAAATCCATTCTATGGGGAAACTGCGTGTTTTCCGCCCGAAGCCGCGGTCTGTGGCCCGGGAAGCTTCTCTGCGGCACGCTCAGGAGGCCGCTTTCCGGGCCCGGTAGGCCGCCACGTGCGCACGGTTCGCGCAGTTTCCGGTGTCGCAATAGCGCTTGGAGCGGTTCCGGCTGAGGTCCAGCACCACGGCATTGCAGTCCTCGGCAGCGCAGACCAGCAGGCGGTCCATTTCCTTGCTGCGGATGACGTCAACCAGGGCCATCGCAGCCTCCGTGCTCATCCGGTCGGCCAGCGGCGCGTCCGGGGTGGTGGCATGCAGATGCCAGTCCCATTGATCGTGCTTGACGAGCTGGGGAAGCGCCCGCGCATCCCGCAGCAGCCTGTTCAGGGTATCTACTGCCATGGATTCCTCAGCGAGCCACAGTGCGGCGAGCTCCCCGCGGAGCCGGTGCACGCCGGCCAGTTCGGCGGCGTCCCGGGTGCGCGAGCCGGTAAATCCCTCGGCCTTCAGGAACCGATCCAGGTCCCGCGTAGTGGAGAGTTGTTCGTCCCCGTTGGCCGCGGTGTTGATGAGGTTGACCACGGACCGCAGGGCCACTTCTGTGTCAGGGGCAAAAACCATCTTGACTCCTTACGTTGGCGTGGCGTACTGTCATGAGCATAACCCTATTTTACTCCTGACAGGAGGCAGCCTGTGCCTGCCGCACGCCGCTCCGCCGAAGCACCGGCCATCCACGATTCGGGGCTGCCCGCCGCCGGAACCCACGGCGCTGGCAAGCGCGCCGCGGCAACGGGATTCATGGCCTCGGGTCTGGGGGTTGCCTTATTCTCATCGGCCGTTTTCGGCCTGTCCGGCTCCTTTGCCAAGGCGCTGCTGGAGACTGGCTGGACCCCCGGGGCAGCCGTTACCGCCCGCCTCACCGGGGCGGCGCTGATCCTGGCAGTTCCCGCTATACCGGCGCTGCGTGGTCGCTGGCACCAGCTCAGGGACAACTGGCTCACCGTGCTGCTCTTCGGCCTCATTGGCGTCGCCGCCTGCCAGCTGTTCTATTTCAATGCCGTGGCCAGGCTGTCGGTGGGGGTGGCCCTCCTGCTGGAATACCTGGCTCCCGTGCTCATCGTGCTCTGGCTCTGGGCCGCCAGCAGGAAACGCCCGCGGCCGCTGACGGTCGCCGGGACCCTGCTGTCCCTGGGCGGTCTGGTCCTGGTGCTGGACCTCACCGGAGCCGTCAAGATCGACTTCATCGGCGTGCTGTGGGGGATCGCGGCTGCCGTCTGCCTCGCCATCTACTTCTTCATCACAGCCAAGGAAAACGACACGCTCCCGCCGATCATCCTCGCCTCCGGCGGGCTCATGGTCGGCGCCGTCACCATGTGGCTTGCGGCCGCAACCGGATTGCTGCCGATGGCATTCAGCACCGCCGACACCCGCCTTGGACCATGGACCACACCCTGGTGGGTGGCGCTGGGAGGGCTCGTTGTGCTGGCCACCGTACTCGCGTACGTCTCTGGCATTGTGGCGGCGCGGGCACTGGGCTCGAAGGTGGCATCCTTTGTCTCGCTGACCGAGGTGCTGTTCGCCGTCATCTGGGCGTGGCTGCTCCTTGGTGAACTCCCGGGCCCCATCCAGCTCGTCGGCGGGGTGCTGATTGTCGGCGGCGTCGTGCTGGTCCGGCTGGACGAGATCCGGTCAACGGCCGGTGAGGGTGCTGCAATGCCGCAGGCGCTCGACCACGCGAACGACGTCGAGCCGGTGCCGTAGGCAGGTGCCGGCAAAAACGGCCCGGACGCGGTGCGTCCGGGCCGTGTGCTGACGATCCTGGGCTTAGCGGGAAGCGCTTTCCTGCTCCGTGGCGTTGCGGCTGGCGTGCTTGCCGGCCTCCTGCAGCGCCTGGGACACCTTCGCCAGCGCGGCGACGTGCTGGCCGTTCCACTCGCTGCGGAACTTGTCCGCGTCCGGGCCCTTCCAATCGGTGCCCTCAAGCACCTTGGTCAGCAGCGACTTCTGCTTGTCGATCTCCGACGAACCCGCCTGCAGCTTCGTCCCCAGAGTCTTGAGCTGAGCTATGTCTGCGCCCCAAATAGCCATTCGAAAATCTCCTCCAATAAAGTGAACGGACCCGGGCCCTGCCGGCGTCCCCCAAAGGCCCCCGGCTGTTCCCGGAAGTCCATTGCCTCGAACCTACCCTGTCCGCCGAAAAAGTGTCGATGGGCACCCCTCCCCATCCCGCCGGCACCGCCCTTCGCTGTCCCTCACGGTCCGGCCCGGCCGCAGCGGCCCATTTCAGGCGTCGGGCACTCGTTCCCGCGACGGATGGCACCTAGCATGAAGATATGTGCCGAAATATCCGGACCCTGCATAATTTCGAACCCCATGCCACCACCGCCGAAGTGGAGGCCGCCGCGCTGCAATACGTGCGCAAGGTCAGTGGCAGCACCAAACCGTCCAAGGCCAACGAAGAGGCCTTCGACCGGGCCGTGCATGAGATTGCCCACGCCACGCAGCACCTGCTCGACTCCCTGGTGACTCTCGCCCCGGCAAGGGACCGCGGGGAGGAGGCCGCCAAGGCGAAAGCAAGGGCTGCCGTCCGCTTTGGTGCGGCCTGAGGGGCAGACCGATGCTGGGGGCTACTTGCCGAAGCTGCGCAGCCGCAGCGAGTTGGCCACAACCAGCACGGAGCTGGCGGCCATGGCCGCGCCTGCGATCATCGGGTTGAGCAGCCCCAGGGCCGCCACGGGGATGCCCACGGCGTTGTAGAAAAACGCCCAAAAGAGGTTCGTCTTGATGATCGCCAGGGTCCGGCGGGATAGCTCGATTGCCTGGGCGACCTGCCCCAGTTCGTTGCCCATCACCGTCAGGTCGGCGGCCTCGATCGCAACATCGGTGCCGGAACCCATCGCGATGCCCAGATCCGCCTGGGCCAGCGCCGCGGCGTCGTTGACGCCGTCACCGGCCATAGCGACAGTGGCGCCGTGCGATTGCAGCTTCCGCACCGCCTCGACCTTGCCCTCCGGCAGCACGCCCGCGAAGACATCCTCCGGGGCGATGCCGACGGCGGCTGCCACCTGCGCGGCCACGGCGGCGTTGTCCCCGGTCAGGAGAATCGGCCGGAGACCCAGCCCGCGGAGCCGCAGGATCGCCGCGGCAGAGCCACGCTTGACCGTATCCCGGAGGCTGATGATGCCAGCCGGCTCCCCGTCCACGGCGAGCCAGATCACGGTCGCCCCGGAGCCCTCGGCGGCACTGAGGGCCTCCCGTTGCGCCGCGGCCGGAGTGATGCCGTTCTGCTCCAGCCAGCCCGTACGGCCTGCCGTCACCAGCCGGCCCTCGACGGTGCCCTGGACACCGCCGCCGGGCGCGGAGCGGAAATTGACGACGGCGGGAAGGGTAGCTGAGGCGCTGTCCGGACCCTCGGCCGGGGCTGCCGCAGCAGCGATGGCGCGGGCGATCGGGTGTTCGGATGCGGCCTCCAGGGCTCCGGCCAAACGCAGCACCTGGGCGGGCTCGAACGGTCCGAATGCCTCCGTGCCGTCGACCGCGAGGTGGCCGGTGGTCACGGTGCCGGTCTTGTCCAGCAGGATGGTGTCGACGGTCCGGGTGTCCTCTAGGACCTGGGGGCCCCTGATCAGGATGCCCAACTGGGCGCCCCGGCCGGTCCCGGTGAGCAGCCCCACGGGCGTGGCCAGCCCCAGGGCGCAAGGGCAGGCAATGACCAGTACTGCGACGGCAGCCGTAAACGCTGCACGGAGCTCGGCATCGCTGATCCCCGGGCCGGCCGCGAGCAGCCAGGCGCCGAAGGTCACCGCGGCGATGGCCAGGACCACCGGCACGAATACTGCACTGATCCGGTCCGCGAGGCGTGCGATCTGCGCCTTGCCGGTCTGCGCCTGGGAGACCAACCGGCCCATCTGGGACAGGGTGGTTTCGGCGCCGACGCGTGTGGCGCGGACCAGCAGCCGACCGGAGGTGTTGATGGTGGCGCCCGTGACCGGGCTGTCCGGGCCGACTTCCACCGGCACCGATTCGCCCGTGACCAGCGAGGCATCGACAGCGGAGGACCCGTCGACGACGATGCCGTCAGTGGCAATCTTCTCGCCGGGGCGGACCACAATGAGGTCGCCCACCGCCAGGTGATCGGCCGGGATCTGCTCCTCCCGGCCGTCGCGGAGGACCGTGGCGTCCTTGGCGCCCAGGTTCAGCAGGGTCTTGAGGGCGTCTCCGGCCTTTTGCTTGGCATTGGCCTCCAGGTACCGGCCCAGCAGCAGGAAAGTGGTGACGACCGAGGCGACCTCGAAGTAAAGACCGCCGGAGTCCATTTCCATGCTCTCCATTCCCTGCTGGGGAGCGGTCATCAGCGGGTCCACGGAAAGCTGCCAGGCCGAGAAGACGTACGCCGCAGTCACGCCGATGGAGACGAGCGTGTCCATCGTGGAGGAGAGGTGCCGGGCGTTGATGGCGGCTGCCCGGTGGAAGGGCCACGCCGCCCAGGTAACCACCGGCAGGGCCAGGACTCCTGCTACCCAGCCCCAGTTGGCGAATTGGAACGCCGGGAACATCGACATAAGGAACACCGGAACGGTGAGGATGGCCGCCACGATCAGGCGGGGGCGGAGCTTGGCTGCCGCCGCGGACGCCGGAAGGTCACCGACGGTGGTTGGCTGTGTCGACATCGCCGCACTGACCGGCTCAGCCGGTGTGGCTGGGTACCTAAGGGCGTGGACCTTCGCCTTGTAGCCTGCTGCCTCCACTGTGGCGGTGATCTGGGCGTCGGTAATGTCTGCCGGGGCCGTCACGTGGGCTGATTCCAGGGGCAGGTTGACCGTGGCCGTGACGCCGTCGAGCTTTCCGAGCTTGCGTTCGATCCGGCTGACGCAGGACGCGCAGGTCATGCCCTCGATGTCGAGCTCGATCACCCGGGTTCCGGACAGGTCCAGCAGTTGCTCTCGGTTCACGGTGTTTCCCAATCCTGTTGGCGTGCTCTGCGTGGTGTGCCGGGCGGGTGGGGTTCAGGCCTCGTTGGCCACGACCAGATAGCCGGCTTCGGCGACGGCCTCGCCGATCTCGGAGCTGGACAGGGCCCCGGCGGAGGTGATCGTGACAGTGGAGATGCCGCCGGAGTTGAGGTCGACGTCGACTGTCTCAACGCCGGCCAGCGCCTCGAGCTCTTCGCTGACGGATGAGACGCAGTGACCGCAAGTCATGCCTGAAACGTTGACGGTGGTGGAAACGGTGCTCATGGCTGGCTCCTTGTGGGTGGGCTGCTGATGGTTCATCAGCCCGGATGTGTGGTGAGTGGTGTTGCCGCTACCGCAGCAGGCGCCCGATGGCATCGGTGGCCTCCTTGACCTTGAAGTCGATGGCTTCGGCCCGCAGCTGGGGGTCCGGTTCGGAGGCGGCGCCGACGACGCAGTGGCCGATGTGCTCCTCCACCAGTCCGAGGCTGACGGCATGCAGGGCTTTGGTGACGGCTGCGACCTGGGTAAGGATGTCGATGCAGTACTTGTCCTCATCGACCATCCGCGCGATGCCGCGCACCTGGCCCTCGATCCGTTTGAGTCGCCGCAGGTAGGCCTCTTTGTTGGAGGAATAGCCGTGCTGTTGGTGCAGCTCGGCGTCCGCGGCTGCCATGACGGGGACTTCAGGCTCGTTCATGAATTCAACATATACCCCCTAGGGGTATGACGCAAGTACCCCTTGGGGGTATCTCCGCGTGGGCGCCCCCGTGGATCTCCGGACACAAAAAAGCTCCGGAGTGCGTTATTGGGGGATACGCACTCCGGAGCAGTCTTTGGGTCGGCAGTCGATCGTCCGCCTACGAATTCAAGCATACTGGGCGGTAGGCGCAGAAAGCCAGCACCCCGAATAACTACTTTCGCTTTACTTTCGGGGACGCCGGGAAGCCCCGGGATCCGGGTCCAGGGAAAGCTGGGCGGCGTGGAAATCAAAGTGCGCCACGGGGTATGCATAGACTTCCGCCAGGGTCATGGTTTCTTTGAAGAACGGGTCCCAGCGGGTCGGGAAGGACATGCGGAGGGCCAGGCCGGCTTCGGTCTCCCGGCGCAACCGCCGCGCCAGTGCGGTTGTCACCCGGCGCAGCTTGGCGGCCATCCGGCGCCGGTTGAAGAGGCGCGCGCCCCCTTTGGAGCCCCAGAAGTTGATGACGTCGAACGGAGCCGTTCCGGCGTCCAGGAGCCACGCGAAACCGCGGTTGACCGGGACGGGCAGCCGTCCGAAGACCCGCACCAGAGGCAGCAGTGCCAGCACCACAACATACCCGAACACCATGTGGTAGAGCAGTTCCTCGTTGCTCCAGCGGGTGCCCGCGCTGCGGCGCTGCAGTGCCGCGGGCGACAGGCACACCAAGGTCGCTTCGAGCTCTGCGCAACTGCGCCGGTATTCGGCAACAACAAAGTCACGGTCAAGCGGCACGGCCACGCCGGCCTCCGGCCGGGAACCTGTCAGGTGCCATTTTGTGTCCGGTGATGGAATGCCGCCCGGACCGGAACGATCAGGATCGGATGGTCCTGATGGTGGCTGAGCCACGCGGCCACCGAACCGTTGAGTGCGGCGGACACGCGGTGGCCCAGGCCGGGTTCCGGGGTGCCCACGATGATCATTGCGGCACCGACCTCGGCTGCCAGCCGGCCAAGTGCCCGGGCCGGGTCCCCCGCCAGCGTCCGCAGTGTCCAGTGCACGCCCAGGGGCTCGCAGGCCGAGCCGATGTTGTTCCGCAATTCCTGGGTCACGGCCCGGATTTCGGCGTTGTCCGTGTCCGGGTGCCGTGAGAGCCGGTGCGCGGACCGCGCCGGATCCCACTCCACAAGGTAGCTTGCCTCATCCACATGGGCGCAGATCAGGGGGGCAGCGATTTGCCTTGCCAGCGAGGCGGCAGCGCGCAGCACCTCGGGGCTCTGCCCCGGGAACACGCCGACCACGAGAGGCGGGGGACCACTCGTGCTCTCGGCGGACATACCCTATTGTGGCCCGCGGTCCGCGGCCTGAACAGGGACTTACTCCCCGGTCTTTCCGCCGGAATGCCCACGGTCTCCCATCACCTCAAAATCCCCGCCGGCGCAGGCCCCCGGCGCACTCGAGCGGACCGCGGACGTCCTCGCTGCCATGAACGCCGCCAGGGCCAGGCGGCCCTTGAAGCCCTCCGGTGCCGGGCCTAACGTTGAAGAACAGAGGAAAGGGTGACCGCCGTGGAAATCTTCATGTGGTGGCTGGATCTCGATCTGGCAAGCAAGGAGTGGCTGCGTGAAAACCTGCGCGCGGCCGAGTTGCCTTTGCCCGTGCTGCAGGGCATAGCTGAAGCCGGAGGCCCACACCCGGACGTTGTTTCCGGAGTGCTGACCGACGCCGACTGGGACTTCATCGAAACCCAGTCCGAATTCGTGGACTGATACATCCGGGGCAACCAGCAGGCCGAAAACCGTTGCGGCCATCCTGCTGCGGTGGTTCCATAGGGGGCATGGCAACTGCAGAGAGATATGTCCTGGCGATCGGCACCAAGAAAGGTCTCTGGCTGGCGACGAGCCCGGACCGCAGAGACTGGTCCCTTTCCGGCCCGCATTTCCTGATGAGCGAAGTCCCCAGTATCGGCATAGACACCCGCGGGGGCCGGACCCGGATCCTGGTCGGCGTCCGTTCCGAGCACTGGGGCCCCACGGTGTTCCACTCCGATGACCTGGGCGAAACATGGAACGAGCCGGAACAGGGCGCCATCCGCTTCCCCGAGGGCGCCGATGCTGCGTTGGAGCGCGTCTGGCAGATCCATCCCGACGCCGAGTCCCGTCCCGGCGTCGTCTGGGCCGGCTGTGAGCCGATCTCGGTCTGGAAGTCCACCGACGGCGGCGAACACTTCGAGCTCAACCGCGGGCTCTGGGACCATCCGCACCGCGGCGAATGGGGTGCCGGCTACGGCGGGGCAGCGGCGCACTCCATCCTCGTCGACCAGACCGGCGAGAAGGTGCATGTTGCCATGAGTACCGGCGGCGTGTACCGCTCGCTCGACGGCGGCAGCTCCTGGGAGCCGCGGAACAAGGGAATTTCGGCCTACTTCATGCCCGACCCCGACCCGGAATTCGGCCAGTGCGTGCACAAGATCGCGGCCGATGCCGCCGTCGACGGCCGCCTCTACGCGCAGAACCACCATGGCGTCTATCGCAGTGACGACGACGCCGAGAACTGGGAATCCATTGCGGAAGGCCTGCCGGCGGACTTCGGCTTCGTGATGCTCACGCACCCCCGCCGGGCCGGCACCGCCTGGGTGATCCCGCTCAAGGCGGACGGCGAAAGGATCCCGCCGGAGGGCAGGCTCGCGGTTCACCGGACGGACGACGCCGGCGCGAGTTGGAAGCGCCTGGACGACGGGCTGCCCGCGTCAGATTTCAACTCTGTGCTTCGGGATGCGGCCTGCGTCGACGCGGCAGAACCGGCCGGCGTGTACTTTGGCACGCGCGGTGGCAGCGTCTACGCAAGTGCGGACGAGGGTGAACACTTCGCCGAAGTGGCCTCGCACCTGCCGGACGTGCTGTGCGTGCGGGCGGCGGAAGTCTCCCCGGCTTTCGCGTCCGGTCCCGCGGGGCCCGGCGCCGCTGTGAACGCTTGAGGCCCCGTGGCCGAAATCAGTGTGGTCTTGCCCAGCGTGCTCCAGCCGCTGGCCGGCGGGCAGTCTTACCTGACTGCGCCCGCAGACGCGGCGGCGACGGTGGAGGCGGTGCTGGACCTGGTGACCGGGGATTACCCGGCTCTGGCGAGGCGGTTACGGGATGAAACCGGGGCGATCCGGCGCTACGTGAATATATACGTCAACGGGAATGAGATCCGCCGATTGCGGGGGCTTGCCACCGAGGTGTCCCCTGGCCAGGAGGTCCTGATCATCCAGTCCGTCGCGGGAGGCTAGGCGCTGTCTGCTGCCGCTCCCAACGTCCAGCAAGGCCTAAACCAAATCGTTGACAATTTCGTCTCCGATCCGTACCGTCGGTCTCGGGCGGTCGTGACCGATCGCGTCGTTTCCTAGCAATGATGCGACAGGAAGGTACGGGGGTGGCCGCAAGCCTGAGCCTGAAGGACGTGAACCTGCACTTCGGTGGCGTCAAGGTGCTGCAGGACGTGAGCTTCGACGTCGAGCCGGGTGTCATCCTGGGCCTGGTCGGTCCCAATGGGGCCGGGAAAACGTCGCTATTTAACTGCATCAGCGGTCACTACAAGCCGAGCTCCGGGTCGATCACCATCACCGGCAAAGAGGTGCGGGGGAGCGCCCCGTCCCGCCTTGCACGACTCGGGCTGGCGCGCACCTTCCAGCACCCCGCTCTCCAACTGAACGCCACAGTCCTGCAGAATGTGCTTCTCGGGGGGCACATCCGGCTTCCCGGTGGGCCCGTTTCATGGGCGCTCCGGCTGCCGTACACGGGGCGGGCCGAGCGCGCCATCCGTGCGGAAGCGCTCGAACTCCTCGACCACGCAGGTCTCGGTTGGGCGGCAGAACTCCCGGCCGATGAACTCTCGCATGGCCTTCACAAGGGTATCGAGCTGTGGCGAGCCCTGCTCTCCAAGCCGGCCCTGCTGCTGCTCGATGAGCCCGCAGCGGGACTATCCCATGGCGAGGTGCAGCAACTCATCGCAACGGTGAAGCGGATCCGCGCCGAGCAGGACATCACGATCATCATCGTGGAGCACCACATGGGACTCATCTCGGCCCTCACCGACCAGGTCGTCGTGCTCGACCACGGCCGCAAGCTCATGGCCGGCACCGCAGCAGAGGCGCAGTCCGATCCCCGCGTGATCGAGGCTTACATCGGGAAGGACTCAGCGGATGACGCTGCTTGAACTGGCCGATGTGACCGCGTTCTACGGGCCCGTACAAGTGCTCGACGGGGTCTCCCTCAGCGTGCCGGAGGGCGGGTCCGTAGGAATCCTGGGCGCGAACGGAGCCGGCAAAACCACCACCCTGCGCGCGGTCAGCGGCACAGTGCGCACCGGTGGCCGGATCACATTCGACGGACGCGACATCCGGGGTTTGCGCCCCGACCAGGTGGCCGCCTTGGGGATCGCCCACGTCCCGGAGGGCCGCGGAACCCTTGGCCAACTCAGCGTTCGGGAGAACCTGTTGGTTGGCGCTTACCTTCGCAAAGGCAGGAAGGCAATTTCCGCGGACGTCGACTATTGCCTGGACCTGTTCCCGCAACTCCAGGACCGCGTTAGCTCGCGGGCGGCGGCGCTGTCCGGCGGCGAGCAGCAGATGCTCGCCGTGGCCAGGGCATTCATGGCCAAACCCAAGCTTTTGCTCCTCGACGAAGCATCCCTCGGGCTGGCACCCAGCACGGCCAAAACAGTCTACGATTCGATCCGCCGGCTCCGGCGGGAGTCAGGCATCGCCATGGTGGTCGTTGAGCAGAACGCAAACCTCGCCTTCTCGCTGGTCGACACGGCAACCGTGCTCGAAACGGGCCGTAACGTGCTGACCGGATCCTCGGCCGAGCTCAAGGGCATGGATGAGATCCGCCGCGCCTATCTGGGGGGTTGAATGGGCATGGGCACCTTTATCCAACTTGTGGTCGACGGACTATCCACCGGCGCCATCTATGCGGCCCTGGCCCTGGCGATCGTGCTCGTGAACCAGGCGACCGGCCTGATCAACTTCGCCCAGGGCGGCCTGGCCGTGCTGTCCAGCTACATTGCCTACGTCTTCGTCCGGCTGGGCCTGCCGCTTATCCTCGCGATCATCGTTGCGGTGGTGCTGTCGTTCTTCATCGGGGCGCTGGTGGAGCGATTTCTGGTCCGCCGGTTCGAACGGGGCGATCCGGACACCGCCGTCGTCGTGACTGTCGGGCTGCTCACCCTTGTCACGGGCCTCTGCGCAGTACTTTGGGGTTACAACAACCTCGGATTCCCCTCTCTGTTCCCGCTGACAAGCGTGGAAATCCTCGGAGCGGTGGTGAGCGTCCGATCCCTGGCAACCACGGTGACGATCGTGGTGATCATGGTCGTTCTGCAGCTGTTGTTCCTCCGGACCAAACTCGGGCTCGCGCTCCGCGCGGTGGCTGACAACCCAGCCTCCGCTGCATTCTCGGGGCTCCCGGTGGGGCGGCTGCTCATGGTCGGCTGGGGGCTTGCGGCGACCCTCGGGGCAATCGCCGGCGTCCTCGTCGCTCCGCAGCTGACGCTGACCCCGGGCATGCTCGACACGGCGCTCGTTTACGCGCTCGCCGCCGTCATCCTCGGTGGCCTGAGCAGCCCGATCGGCTGTGTCGTGGCCGCTTCGGCGATCGGTGTGCTTGAGAACCTGGTGGCCGTTTACGTGCCCTTCATCGGTCATGACCTCAAGATCGCCGTGCCGTTTGTGTTGATCTTCGTCATCCTTGTCCTTCGTCCCCAGGGCCTGTTCGGGAGAAAGGTCGTGGTGAGGGTCTGATGAGTACCGTATCGCCCGTTCTACGCAACAGATCAGCGCGGATCGCACTCACAGTGGTGGTTGCGATTGCACTGATCGCCGCCCCACTCCTCCTTCCGGCGTTTGCCAACCAGACGCTGGTGCGCATTGGCGTCTATGCCGTCGCGGTGTTGGGGCTGAACATCGTCATGGGCTACACCGGACAAGTCAACCTCGGGCAGATCTTCTTCGTCGGGCTCGGCGCCTACGTCACCGCCTACGGCGTCAACCACGGTTGGAACATCATCGTGGTGTTCGTCGCGGCCTGCGCGATAGCCGGCATCGTGGGGCTGCTTGTGGCCCTCGCCGCTGCACGGCTCGGCGGCCTGGCGATCGCGATGGTCACCATCGCGCTGCCGATTGTCGGCGTCCCCCTTGCCAAGCGCCTCTCAGAATTCACGGGCGGCTCGCAGGGCATCTCCGCCCGCTTCTCGGACGCACCCGACTGGTCGGGTCTGTACAGCGACCAGTGGCAGTTCTACATCGTGTTGCTGGTGACCGCCGCCGCGTTCCTGCTGGCCCGAAGCCTCGTGCAGGGCAAATACGGGCGGGCGTTCGGGGTGGTCCGGGAAAACGAAGCCGTCGCTGCCTCGATGGGCGTCTCGCCGTACCGCACCAAGGTACTCGCGTTTACCATTGCCTCGATCCTCGGCGGCGCGAGCGGCTTCCTCTACCTCGCGGCCGTGCAGTACACCTCGCCCGAGACCCTCAGCTTCGGCCACTCCATCAGCCTCCTGGCGGCGATGGTCATCGGCGGCGCCGGAAGCATCGCGGGCTCGCTCATCGGCGGCGCGTATTACGTCTTCGTTCCGCAACTCACGAACGCGATCGATCCGAGCTTCACCACTCTCAGCCAAGGCGCGATACTTCTCGTGGTGCTGTTCCTGTTGCCCGAAGGACTGGTCAGTCTTCCGCGAGTGATCCGTCGGCTCGGCCGTCGGCGGACCGCTCGCCCCACATCCGGGAATCCCCCGCAGACCGCTCCTGCGCATCATCCGGTTCCGGAAGCCGCGCGGGAGGGACTCGAAAACACAGAGAGGCAAGATCGACCATGAAGATTAGAACAAAGCCAGGCGGGGTCCTTGGCATCGTCGCGATGGCATCGATCGTCGCGCTCTCCCTCTCAGGTTGCACCCGCGGCGGCTCGGGGCAGGGCGGCGGCTCGGGGGCGTCCCCCGGCATTACCGACACTTCGATCACTCTTGGCATCACCACTCCACTCAGCGGCGCAACCGCCGGCCCCGGAACCTGCACTGTCGCAGGCGTCTCGGCCTACTTCGGCGCCGTGAACGCGGCGGGTGGCGTGAAGTTCGGCGACGGCAAGACGCGCACCGTCACCATCAAGTCCTACGACGACGCGTACGATCCGCAGAAATCGCTGGCGAACTTCCAGCAGATGGTGTCCGACAATGTCTTCGCCGCCACGGCTGGCCTCGGCACTCCGACCAACCGTGCCTACCGTGACGCCGCCATCAGCGAAAAGTTCCCGCAGGTGCTCGTGATGACCGGCGATCCGCTCTTCAGCGATCAGAAGCAGAGCCCCTGGCAGCTGGGGTTCGTGCCGATCTACCAGAATGAGGGGGCCGCCTTCGGCAAACTGCTCGCTGCCTCCAAGGACCAGCACAAGGTTGCCCTCCTGTCCCAGAACGACGACTACGGCAAGGGCTACGTTTCGGGCTTCAAGGAGGCCATCAAGGACGCCAGCAACATCTCGGTGGTGGGAGAACAAACCTACGAGGCCACCGACACCTCGGTGGATGCGCAGCTCACCCAGCTCGCCTCCTCCGGGGCGGACGTCTTCTTCAACGCGATGTCGGTCACCCCGCTCACGATCGCCGCGCTGCAGAAGGCGCAGCAGATCGGCTGGAAGCCCAGCTGGTTCCTGCCGTCCAACACCTCGAGTCCTACGGCGATCCTTGAGCCGGGCGGCGCGGCTGCCTACCCGGGCATCTACTCGGTGTCGTTCGCCAAGGCGCCGCAGAGCCCGGCGTTCGCCAAGGATCCCGACGTCGTTAAGTTCCTCTCGGAACTCAAGCAGTACGGCAACTACCCGGACATGCCGGCGTTCCCGCACTGCATGTGGAGCTACATGGTGGGAGCCACGCTGGAGCAGGCATTCAAGAACATGACCAGTCCGACGCGGGACAGCTTCATGACCGCCCTGCGGAACATCAAGGGCCTGCAGGCACCCCTGATGCTCTCGGGCACCTCGATCGACACCACAGTCGACGGTCAGCCCGCCGTGTCGTCGGTCATCGTCCAGAAGTACAACGGAAAGGGATACGCGACGGCCGAGAACTTCGGGTAACCGCCTGCCTGGCATAACCGCATCCCGTTGCCGTACCGGACCAGGGACCGGGACGGCAACGGGCTGGACGGCACGGGATGGAAGGCGAACGGGGTGGATGCGGGCAGGTGCAGCTCCGCCTGGGCGGTGACGGACGCTACACGCGGGCGGCGCTCGGATCAGGGGTCACTCCGCCGGCGGCTTCCAGTTCATCGATGAGCTTGAGTCCGCGCTGGGCCCATGAAATCTCGACCCGGGCCCGGTCAACGAGGCCCTCATAAGTAAACCGCTTGAACGCTATCGTCCGTTCGCGGTCCTGGGGTTCTGTGACCGCGAGGCGCCGTACCAGCATCGGGTTGGACACTTCGGCGATCCGAAGGAGTTCACCCTCCCACTGCGCCAGCTCGCGCTCCCACTGCGCGATGTGCCTGCGGAGGAACTCGCGGGCCGCCGCGGGGGATGTCGCTTCCAGATAAGCGGCCCGCAGGTGGGCCGGATCGCGGACTCGTGCGTACTCCAGCGGTGCCTGCATCCAGGCGAGGAACGCCCGGTCACCGGCATCGGTCACGTGATAGACGCGCCTGGTGGCGCGCTGGCCCCGCGGTTGCTCTTCGCCCTCGATGAGTTTTTCGGCCTCCATTTTGCGCAGCTCGGGGTAGATCTGGGAGTCGGGGGCATGCCACACGTGCCCCACCGATAAGGAGAACTCTTTCTGCAGCTCGTAGCCGGAGAGCGGGCCTACGCGGAGCAACGCAAGCAGCGCATATCGAAGGCTCATGCGGTACTCCTTGGGTGGCTGGAGGTACAAGGGGGCGAGTCGCCCCCTTGTACCGAGGTTCCCAGCCTAGGCCGACTGGTAGTTGGTCCGCCACCCGCCCTGATAGGTGGCGCGTGCGACTGTCGAGTAGGGCACCGGGCTGACGACGGCGCGCACTTCGGTCTGCACGTGCGGCTCGACGGCGGCCTTGGCGGTTCCGCCGTTCGGCTCTCCCCATACGACCCTCAGCTCGGTCCCTTCGGGAACATTGGCGTCGATCGTAGCGAGCGAGAGTGCCCGCCGCTCGTTCGCGCTGTAGCCCGTGAACATCGAGTAGCCGACGACCGTTCCGTCGGCGTCGACAACGGAGTCGTAGTTCGCCGAGCCGTAGTTTGCCAGCGGCAGGTCGAAGAACTTGTAGCTCGGTCCTTCCACGTTGAACAGCGACGCGAAGATCGACGTGACATCCCCAGCGTCCCAGGCCAGGGTCACCTTCCTGCGCTGCGAGGCAGGATCGACCCGTTCCAGGGCGTCGCGGCCGATGAAGTCGTGGTCGAACTTCACGAACGAACCGTAGCCGAGCTCCCAGGGGGTCAGGTAATAGTCCTCGATGTTCTCGGACACGAAAGACCCGGCGAGGGTTCCGGTCGCTTCGTATCCGTCCGCGGGAAGCCATTCGCGATAGCCGCGCTCCGCTTCGCCGGTGTAGATGGCCGGCAGCGGCGACGGAATCCAGCCGGATTCGAGGGTGTTGGACGGGTAGGCGCGGGAACCGACGGGAACCAGCCCGAACTCAACGCCCGCCTCGACGATCGCGTCGCGAATTCGGTCGTGGTCCGCGTACGGGCCCCAGACCTCCAGGCCGGGTGCGCCCGCCATGCCGTGGCGGAGGGTGCGGACCGTCGTGCCGTCGATCGTCATGGTCGACATGTTGAAGAACTTGAGCTGCTCGAGCTTGCCCCCGTTGAGCTTTTCGATCACCTGCCAGGCATTCGGGCCCTGAATCTGGAAGCGGTAGTACTGGCGGGTCACCGGGTGGCCGTAGGGCCGTGACGGAGAACGGCGGTCCACCGTGATGTCGAGATTTCCGTAGCCGCCGGTCTCACCGTGGAAAAGCAGCCAATTTGCAGCCGGGGCGCGTCCGACGTAGACAAACTCGTCCTCGGCCTCGCGGAAAAGGATGCCGTCGCCGATGACGTGCCCGGAGTCCGTCGTGGGCACATACTGCTTCGCCTTGTTGACCGGGAAGACGGCGGTCGAATTGATGGCCGTGGACGTGATCAGCTTGATCGCGTCCGAGCCCTTTATGAACAGATTGTCCATATGGTGGGACTGGTCGTAAAGCACGGCCGTCTGGCGCCAGGCCGTCTGCTCCTTGATCCAGTTCTGGAAGTCGGCCGGAACCACCGGGTAGATGTACGAGCCGATCTGCGAGTTGCGGAGGAGGTCTACTGCGCCCCGGGACGCGTTGAGGACTTCCTGCAGATTCTTGGGTGCCACGTTGAACCTCTGTTCTGTCGGTGCCCCGGGCCGAAGCCTGCGGCATTGGGATCGGTTGGGTCAGAAAACGATCGTCTGATTGCCGTGCCGGATGACCCGGTCCTCGGCATGCCACTGGACGGCACGCGAGAGGACCGCCCGCTCGACGTACGCGCCGCGGGCCTGGAGATCGGTGGCCGAATGGGCATGCGTCACCCGGGCGACGTCCTGCTCAATGATGGGACCCTCGTCGAGGTCTTTGGTCACGTAGTGCGACGTCGCGCCAATCAGCTTGACGCCGCGCTCCTTGGCCTTGCGGTACGGGGCCGCCCCGACGAACGCGGGCAGGAACGAGTGGTGGATGTTGATCAGTGGCACGCCCGCCCGGTCCAGGAAGTCCGGTGACAGGATTTGCATGTAGCGCGCGAGCACCACAAAGTCCACGTTCCCCTCGAGCAGCTTCAGGATTTCGGCTTCCGCACGCGACTTGTCGGAGCCCAGTGATGGCACGTGGAAGAAGGGCACCCCGAAGGAGCGGACGTCCTCGGCTGTGTTCGTGTGGTTCGAGACCACCATGGGGATGGTCACGGGCAGCTCGCCGCGTCGGTGCCGCCAGAGCAGTTCGAGCAGGCAGTGGTCGGACGTCGACACCAGGATGGCCATGCGCTTGGGGACGGACCGGTCCGTGAGCGTCCAGGCGAGCCCCAGCGGGGCCAGGGTCTTGTCCAGGTCGGCCTCAATCGCGGGCATCGCGGCCGCAAGGTCGGGCCGGTTGAACACCACCCGCTGGAAGAAATCGCCCGCCGCCGGATCGCTTGAGTACTGGTCGAGGGAGACGATGTTCCCGTGGTTGCGGGTGACCAGCGCCGCGACCGCTGCGACAATCCCGGGCTGGTCGGGGCCGTGGACAATCAGGCAGGACTGGTCTTTCAGGGATTCGGTGTGGAGTGCCACCGCTGCCCCCTCAGCCTTGCTCGGAGACGAACTGCCGGACCCAGTCCGCCGTCGCCGACAGGCCGCCAAAGGTGTAGAAGTGCAGCCCGATCCGGCCTCCGATGTGCGGCTGCGGGCCGGGGGTGTGTTCTGCAAGGACGGCCGCAAGATCGTTGACGAACCGGTCCGGGCCCGCGTCGCCCATGAGGTTCGTGA
>NZ_MQTS01000192.1:0-19917 GCF_020532825.1 Arthrobacter sp. SO3 | reverse complement strand
CGGCGGGCGAAGCCAAGAAGCCGTTTGATGCCCGCCGGTCCGGGCGTGCCGACCCGGATCGGGGCGTTGATGCCCCTGGCCCGCACCGCATCGATCCAATCGGCCACGGGATCGGTGTCGAATGCGAACTGGGTGAGGATGCTGGCGCCGAGGTCCTGCTCGGCGAGGGCAGCGGTCTTGTCCTCCAGGGCGCGCCAGAGTGTCTCCTGCGGGATGTCCGGGTGGCCCTCCGGGTAGCCGCCGATGCCGACTTCGCGCACTCCGAACTGCTGCAGCATGCCGCTGCGGATGATGGCGAGCGAGTCCTCGTACGGACCCTCCGGCGTGGCCGGGTCACCACCGACAACCAAAACGTGCTCCGAGGCACCGACCTCCTGGAGGCGTCCCAGGAATTCCTCGAGCTGTTCCCGGGACTTCAGGCGGCGGGCGGAGATGTGCGGGACCGGCACGAAGCCGAGGTCGCGGACCGTCCTGGCAGCGGCCACCCGCATCTCCAGGTCCTCGTTGCCGAGAAAGGTGATGTTAATCCGCGTGCGGGGCGGGATCTGGTCTTTTGCCTCGGCAAGGGCGGTGATGTCCTTGCCGGTCATTTCGAGGGAGAAATCTTGGATGAGTTCCAGCGATGCTGCCCGGTTCGTAGCGGGCCTGATTCGAGTCGCCATCAGGGAGTCCTTTCGGTGGGTGCAACGTTGCGCCCACTTCTGATTTTACCTATGTAGATAGGGACTGTCCATAGGTATTGAGAAGTGGGCGCACCACGTCAGTCCGCCGCCGGGTCTTGGGGCACGAGGTGGGCGATCGCGCGGGTGTCCTGGAACGCCCGGACGCCCTCGATGCCCTGTTCCCTGCCCATGCCGGACTGCTTCATGCCGCCAAATGGAGCGCGCAGGTCGAGTCGCGTCGCGCCGTGGTCATTGACCCAGACATAGCCGCAGACCAGCCGTCCGCCCACGCGGTCCGCCGTTCCGGGGTCGGCGGTCCATACCGAGCCGCAGAGCCCTGCCCATGTGCCGTTCGCGGCCCGGACCGCCTCATCCTCGGTGTCGAACGGGATGAGCGGGATGACCGGCCCGAACTGCTCCTGGGTGACGACGCGGAGCGAGGGGTCGGGGTCGATCACCAGTGCGGGGCGCAGGAAATTCCCGCCCCGCAGGGCAGGGTCCGTCGGCAGCGCTCCAAACTCCCGGACGTCGGCGCCTGCTGCCTTCGCCTCCTCGATGATCTCGGTGACGAACGCCTTCTGCACCGGTGAGTGCAGGGGGCCCATTGTGGTGCCCTCGTCCAGTCCGTAGCCAATCACCGCATGCTCGAGCCGGCTCGAGAGCCCCGCGACAACCTCGTCCAGGCGCGAACGGTGCACGTAGATCCGTTTCGCGTTCATGCAGATCTGGCCGGTGGTATCAAAGATCGCTGCATACAGGCGGTCGAGGTGCGTGTCGTCGAGGATGGCGTCCTCCAGAACGACGGCGGCATCGTTTCCGCCGAGTTCCAGCGTCACCCGGGTCAGCGATTTGGAGGCCATCTCCATGATGCGCTTGCCACCGGCGACGCTGCCGGTAAAGCAGACCTTTGCGACGTCGGGGCTGGTGATGAGGGCAGCCATGTCGGCGTCCCTGCCCGTCACGACGTTCAGCACGCCGGGCGGCAGTTTCTCCGCGATCCTCTGGACCACCCGGGCTGTGGCGAGCGGCGCCGTGGGCGGGGGCTTCACGATGGCGGTGTTGCCGGCCAGCAGCGCGTGCGGCAGGGAGGCCGCGAGGATCGCGATGGGCCAGTTGAACGGCACGATGACCGTCACCACGCCGAGCGGCTGGAATGCGACGGTGGTGGACACGGGGATTCCCGGTGCCGGCGGGAGCACCTTGGTGGCGTCCACCTCGTCAGCCAGCGCGAGAGCGAGGTTCCACCGGATTTCAAAGACGAGGGAGTCGACCCATGACTCCATCCGGATCTTCCCGTTTTCCTGCGACAGGATGGCGGCATCCTCGTCACGGAAGTCGGCGATGCCCTCGAGTGCCACGCGCATCTGTTCCGCACGCTCCTGCGCGCTCAGCACCGACCATTCCGGGTAAGCGGCCTTCGCCGCCGCAATCGCATCCTCGACGTCGCCGGGGCCCGCCGCGGCGGCGTGCCCGACCGTCACACCGGGTTTTCCCGGGTCCACGATCTCAAGGGTCGAGGCGGCCTGGCGTTCGGTCCCCCCGATATACAGTCCGGTCGTTACGGGCGTCGACGTCTCTGTTTGGTTGGTCATTACTTCGCACCTCTCTGTGCAGTACTGCCGGATACGTTCGTTTCGTCGGTGTCCACAGCGGCCACGTTCGGCGTTCCGTGGGTGTGGAAGGTCTCGATCGTTTTCATGCCCCACGCCTGCCCCTTCTTGCGCTCCTCCTGAGTCCATTCCACTACCGGTGAGTCAGGATCGAGCAGCAGGCGGGCACCGGCGTTGGCGAGTTCGATGCGGTTGCCACCCGGCTCCCAGACGTAGAGGAAAAATGTCTGGTTGATTGCGTGTTTGTGCGGACCTGACTCGATGTGGATGCCGTTCTCGAGGAAGATGTCGGCGGCCTTGAGGATGTCCTCGCGGGTGTCGGGCGCGAACGCGACGTGGTGCAGCCGGTTGCCGTGCTTCAGCCAGTCATCCGAGTACACGATGTCGTAGGACTTGTTGTTGAAGTGGAACCACCATGCGGCATAGCCGCCGTCGTCGAGCTTGATGCGCTCGCTCTCGCGTCCCCGGAGGGCCTTAGCCACGAACTCGCCGTTTGCCACCACATCTCTGGCAAGAAAGTTGATGTGGTCCAGCCGCCTGGCGTTCACGCCGCGGCCGGGAAAAGCCGAGGCCTGGTTCTTCAGTGCAGGCTTGTCGTCCGTGGCCACATAGCGCTCCGTTTCGTAGTAGATCGCCAGGTCGTGCCCGTCGGGGTCGCGGAACGCGTAGGCAGGGCCGGTGCCCACTTCGCCGTCCACCCAGCCGACGCCGAGCCCGGTCGCCTCGATCGCCGCGACCCGGCGCTCAAGCGCCTCCTGGCTTGTCGCCCGGAACGAGGTCCGCCCCACGCCGGCGTCTTTCGACTCGGTGAGCTTCAGCGTGTAGAGCTGGTATTCGTCCCACGTCCTCAGGTACACGGATTTCTTCCCGGCTGTTTTCTCCCCGGCTTCGCCGGATCCGCCCGTTTCCGCGACCACACGCATGGCGAGCAGGTCACGGAAGAACCACAGG
This sequence comes from Arthrobacter sp. SO3, assembly GCF_020532825.1. Taxonomy (GTDB): domain Bacteria; phylum Actinomycetota; class Actinomycetes; order Actinomycetales; family Micrococcaceae; genus Arthrobacter. The sequence continues at coordinate 16,694 of NZ_MQTS01000192.1, read as the reverse complement.
CTCTTTTCGAAGACGGGAGTCAGTAGCTCCACGTTCCCCAGATGGGCGACGTCGAACGAGGTGTACTCGGTCATGGAACTGTCCTCTCTTTAGGGGTGGCTGTCACAGCCGGGGGCGCGGGAAGACGCGGCCCTCGAAGATTTTTCGCGCCGTGCGGAGGGCGGCCGAGCGGGTAACGGTGAAACCGTCCCGGAATGGCTCGACCGCGACCTCGACGTCGAAATGGCCGGTTGGGTGCTCGATGCGGAAGGGTGCCCCCGGCGAGGGCAGTACCGCGAGGTCATGGCCGACTGACCCGTCCGCCAGCACTCCCGCGGCGACCGTGAGAGCCCCAAGTACGCCGATCGAAGTGTGCACGCGCAGGGGCAGGAAGCTGCGCGTGGCAATGACACCGCCCTCCCGGGGAGCGGCCAGGAGCACGAGCTTCGGCACGGTGGCGCCGCTGACGTCCCCCATGCCCATCAACCCGGCGGCGCCCAGGCGGAGCCCGGCCAGGCGGGCCGCCAGCCCGGCGTCCGCCTCGAGGTCGGCAGGGGATTCGTGGCCGGTGACCCCAAGGTCGGCGGCACGCAGCAGCACGCTCGGCATTCCGTTGTCGACGCACGTCACGTCCACGTCCGAGACGCGGTCCAGGACCCTGCCCGACGGAAACAGCGCCCCCGTCGAGGAGCCCGCGGTGCCCTCGAAGTTCAGCTCGATGGCACCCGCCGTTCCGGGAACGCCGTCGATCGCGAGGCCGCCGTCGTAGTCCACCACGCCGCCGGGTGTGGCGAACCGCGCGGTGGCAATGCTGTCGGTGTTGATCATCCGGATACGGACTTCCGTGTGGTCGCGGCCCGCCGGCACGAGCCCGCACTCGACGGCGAACGGCCCCACCCCGGCCAGGATGTTGCCGCAGTTCTGGCGGTCGGTCACGAACGCGGTGTCGACACCCAGCTGCAGGAAAAGATAGTCGACGTCGGCGCCGTCGTCGGGGGATGGCGAGATGACAGCGACCTTGCTGGTGAGCGGGTGCGCCCCGCCAACGCCGTCGATCTGCCGGGGGTCGGGGGTGCCCATGATCCGCAGCAGCAGCCCGTCGCGTTCGTCGGGTTCTGCCGGCAGGTCGGATGCCAGGAAGAACGCGCCCTTGGAGGTGCCGCCGCGCATCAGAAGGCAGGGGATGCCCTCAACCGAGGCCATGGTCGGCCTCGTACTCCGCCGCGCTCAGGTAGCGCACGCCCAGACCTTCGAGCACCCCGCGGAGCCGGTTACGGTCCAGGCTCAGCTCGCCGGCGAGGTAGGCCGCGCGTGAGTCTGCCTCTTTCTCGACCCTTGCGTCGGCGGCCGCAAGTGCGGTCCGCACATCGCGGCGCGGCACGCAGAGCACACCGTCGTCGTCGGCCACGATCGCGTCGCCCGGGCAGATGAGGGCGCCGCCCACAGTGATCGGCACATTCACTGAGCCGGCCGTGGCCTTGACCGTACCCTGGGCATTGACGGCGGCCGACCAGACGGGAAAGCCCATCGTGCGGAGCTCGGCGACGTCGCGGACGCCGCCGGTTGTCACGAGCCCGCGTACCCCGCGGTGCTGCAGCGCCGTCGCGAACAGTTCGCCGAACGAGCCGTCCAGCGAGGGCGACGTGGTGGTCACGACCAGCACGTCGCCCTCGCGGCACTGTTCGACGGCCGCGTGGATCATCAGGTTGTCCCCCGGCCAGCACAGCACGGTGACGGCCGAGCCGGCAATCCGGGCCCCGTCCTGGATGGGCCGGAGGGAGGCTCCGACCAGCCCGCTGCGCCCCATCGCCTCGTGCACGGTCGCCACTCCGTGCACTCCCAGCGCATCGATGGCCGACGGGTCCGCCCGCTCGACATCGGTGACCACGACGGTCCTCATTCGAGGACCTCGGTGACCTGGGGGTAGTAGCGCATGTAGGCCTCGCCCTTGGCCTCGACGGGCAGGCCGAGGTTGGGCCCGGCATTGCGTTTGACCTGAACGCCCCGGCGCACGGCGAGGGAGGTGTAGTAGTCCCACATGTGCTGCTGGGCGGGCAGGCACTTCATGGCCCGCTGTTTGGCGGGGAATGCGGCCGTGATGTCGAGCAGGACGTCGGGCTTGAAGTCGCACTGCTCGGGCTGGTGCGGCTCGAAGAAGAACACCGGCGGTGCCCCGAGCACCTCGCCGGGGGCGTCGTAGCCGATCGCCTGGGCCAGGATTCTGGCCTCGATCGCCAGCCTGGCGGCTGCGGGGTGATCGCCGTTGTATGGGTCCAGCAGCGGATGGGTCAGCACGACGGTGGGCTGCACGCGGCGGTAGATCCGCACGAGCTCATCGAGCAGTTCCCGGCTCGGAATGAGCGGGTAATCGCCGGCGTCGAGGAATTCGATTTCCGCCCCGAGAGCTGCGGCCGCGGCTTCGGCCTCGCCGCGCCGGAGCGCCTTAATTTCATCCAGCGTCTTCCCGGCCAGCCACTGGCTGGCGGATTCGCCGCGTTCGCCGTAGGAGAGGCAGACGACGACCGCGCGTTCGCCGCGGGCGGTGGCGGCGGCAATGGCCCCGCCCGCACGCCAGACGAAGTCTCCCGCGTGCGCGCTGACGACGAGGACAGTGCCTCCGTTGCCCATGGTCAAGTCCTCCCCGGATCGCTTCCGCATCCTCGACGTGCATTCCCGACATAGCCCGGCACCTGCGGACAATGCCAGAGAATCACGCTCTGGCACGCCGGTCAAGACATCGGCTACAATTTTGTCACCAATCGCGAGCTGAATGCTCCTGCGGCGATTTTCGCCCCGTGAGCCGAACGAAGGAGTTCACAGTGCCGGAGATGCCGCAGTGACGGAGACCCTGCAGGAAGCGATAGACCGGGTCGGCTCGCCCGTTGGGCTGTTGCGTAACTCGCCGGCCCGGCCCCACGTGTTCCCGGTGACGGCCGAGTTCGGCAACTGGCGCTCTGAGCAGCATTCCTGGCGTACCAGCGGCGCACTTCTTGACCAGTCCCACCACATGACCGATCTCTTCCTCCGCGGGCGGGGCGCGGAGCGCTTGCCCAGCGGCCTTGCGGTGAACTCCTTCGCAAATTTCCCGGTGGACCGCGCCAAGCAGTTCATCGCCGAAACGGGTGACCATGACGTCGAGGTCGAACGCGACGGCAATTCCATCGTTCGCCCCGGTGACCCTCGGCTGTTCCGCTACGAGCTTCAGGGGCCCACCGCCGTTGTACTGCCGAAGGCACGGTATGCCCTGTACCAGGTGAACCGTGTGGTCCAGGACGGCGAGACCATCGGCCAGTCGTTCGACTGCGGCTACATCGCCAACGAGCAGTCGTTCGTTTCGCTCGCGAGCCTGGACCCCGGCGCCGCTGGGACTGGCGCTGAGGTCACCGTGCTCTGGGGAGAGCAACCCAATTCGGCCAGGCTCCAGGTCGAACCGCACCGACAGATTGCCGTGCGCGCTACGGTCGCGCCGGCCCCGTTCGTGAAATACGCACGCGAAAGCTACCGCGTCGCCTAGCGGCGCGTCCCAGCCGCCCGATCGATACCGAAGGAGAAAACCTGATGGCCCAGAAGTCCCTGCAGGATGTGCTCGATGCGGCAGGCAACACTGTCGAACACCTGCGCAACTCACAACTTGGCACCTACATCTACCCGGTGGTTCCTGCCGAATTCACCAACTGGCGCCGTGAGCAGAAGGCCTGGCGCGAGACCGCCGTGCTCTATGACCAGTCCCACCACATGGTGAACTTCTTCATGAAGGGCCCCGGCGCCCTCAAGCTCCTCTCGGACACCGGCGTCAACAGCTTCGCGAACTTCCCAGTGAACACCGCCAAGCAATTCGTGCCGACGGCGTCCAATGGCGGCGTGATCGGCGACGGCATCCTGTTCCACCAGGCCGAGCGCGACTTCGTCTATGTCGGACGCGCCCCTGCTGCGAACTGGCTCCAGTTCCACGCCGAGACCGGTGGGTACGACGTCGAGTGCAGCTACGACGACCGGTCGCCGTCGCGCCCCTACGGCCAGGCAGTCCAGCGTGAGTACTACCGCTTCCAGATCCAGGGCCCGAACGCCTGGCAGATCATCGAGAAGCTCAATGGCGGACCGCTCGAGCAGGTGAAGTTCTTCCACATGGGCCACTTGGCAATTGCCGGGGAGCAGGTGCGCACCCTGCGCCACGGGATGGCCGGCGCACCGGGGCTGGAGATCTGGGGGCCGTACGGGCAGCACGGCGAAATCCGGGAGGCGGTGCTCGAGGCCGGCGCCGAGTTCGGCATCGAACCCTGCGGCTCGCGCGCCTACTCCTCGAACACGCTCGAGTCCGGCTGGATTCCTTCGCCGCTGCCGGCGATCTACAGCAGTGAAGCCGAGCGTGCCTACCGTAAATGGCTGCCTGCCACGAGCTACGAGGCGATCAACGCGCTCGCGGGCTCCTTCGTCTCGGAGGACATTGAGGACTACTACCTCACCCCGTGGGAGCTCGGCTATGGCTCGTTCGTGAAATACGACCACGATTTCATCGGCCGCGACGCCCTGGAGCAGGTCGATCCTGCCAGGCAGCGTAAGAAGGTCACGCTCGCCTGGAACGATGAGGACCTTGCGAAAATCTGGGCGTCCTTCCTGGACCGCGACAAGCCGGGCTACCAGTTCTTCGACATCCCGAACGCGAACTACGGCTCGTCGAACTACGACTCCGTGGTCGATGCCGACGGTGCGGCGGTGGGCCTCTCGCTCTTCACCGGTGTCACGGCCAACGAGCGGCGCGGGTTGTCGCTGGCGACGGTGGACCCCAGCGTGGAGCCCGGCACCGAAGTCCGCGTCGTCTGGGGGGAACCCGACGGCGGATCGGGCAAGACTACCGTGGAGCCGCACGAGCAGCTCAGCGTGCGCGCCGTCGTGAGTCCTGTGCCCTACGCCGTCACCGCACGCACCGAATACCATGGTGGCTGGCGGACCGCCGGCCCCGCTTCCAGTTGAGGTCCTGCCCCCTGCCTGGCGCGCCGCCAGGCAGGGGCGGAACTCAGCTGGCGGCCGCTGGTCTCGATTCCGCCGATGAGACCTCGCGCAACGCGTCGATGACGCTGAGCAGGTGGCTGCGCACGGCCTGTTCGGCGGCCCCGGGATCACGGGCGACGACGGCGTCGATAATCGCGGCGTGCTCCAACACCGAAACCTTCGCCCGCTGCGGCCGCGACGACAGCTTGAACTGGTGCCGGACGCTCTGTGCGTGCAACCGGGACAACACCTCGGAGGCGGTGGCATGGTGGCTGAGTTCGCGGATCCGGACGTCAAGGTAGAGGTTCAGGCGCGAATATTCGACAAGATCGCCCTCGGCGACCGACTCGATCATCCGGGCCCGCAGGCCATGGAAGGCCGCGACGTTTTCGTCCGAAATGCTCGCCGCTGTCTTCGCGGCACACAGCCCCTCGACGCCTATCCGGACCTCGAGGATCTCGATGGCCTCGTCCACGGAAATCGCCCGTACCCGGGATCCGCGGTTCGGCAGGCGCTCCACCAGTCCTTCGCCGGCGAGTTCGAGCAGCGCGGTGCGTACGGTGGCCCGGCTCGCCGAGAACGCGGCACCGAGGTCTGCCTCGATGAGCCGCTGGTTGGGCGCGTATTCACCCCGGATGATCGCGTCCCGGATGAGGTCGGTGACCCTCGGGTCGACGGCGGCCGCCGTTTCGGCCGCCAGCGACTGACCGCCAGATGCTGACGACATGTGCACTCAACTCCCAGACTCTCCAAACAAGGAAGGGGCCCCGATGCGGGACACCATATTGTCTACAATCTTAGGAGCAACGGAGGGGAGCGCCCGCATGCGCGTCGCCGTTTTGGGTCTTGGGGAAGCCGGGAGCATCTATGCGGCGGACCTTGCCGGGCGCGGAGTCGGTGTTACGGCGGCCGATCCCGTCGCCCCCGCCGTTCCGGCCGGGGTCACATTCGCCGGCGACGTCGGCGAAGCCGTGGCCGGGGCTGACGTGGTGCTGAGCCTGGTCGGGGGGCGTGCTGCCGGAGCTGCCCTCGAGGAAGCCCTGCCCGCGATGACACCGGCAGGCATCTTCGCTGACATGAACACCGCCGACCCTGCCGAAAAGCGGCGGCTCGCGAACCGGGCGGAGCAGCGCGGCATCGCGTTCGTCGATGTCGCCATCCTGGCGCCCGTTCCGCGTGCACGGATCGGGACGCCGCTGGTGCTAAGCGGTGCGGCGGCTGTTGGGCTGCTGGCCGTCTTCACCGGATGGGGGATCCCGGCGGCCTGCGTGGGCAACGAAGCCGGGGTCGCCGCTGGCCTGAAGTTGCTTCGCAGCGTTTTTATGAAGGGACTGGCGGCGACGATCATTGAGTCCGCCACGGCCGCCCGGGCTGTAGGGGCCGAAAACTGGATCATCGACCAGATCGCCTCGGAGCTGGGTCCTTCGGGCCACGCGCTGGTCGCGCGGATACTCGAGGGCACCCCGGTGCACGCCGCGCGGCGGGAGGCCGAGATGTGCGACGCGCGCACCTTCCTCGAAACGCTCGGCGCCCCCCATCCGATGACCGACGGCACGATCGAGTGGCTGCATTCGCTTTCGCGGGCGGAGCCAGGGTGAGCCGGGTAGCTCCGGACCTGGCCGCGGGCAGTCCTTACTGACTACGCCCGCGGCCCCGGTCGAACGTTCCGGCGGGAGAGTGCGGATAGGCCCGGCCAACGTCTCAGGCGACCCGCCAAAGGCTGCATTCGTCGGTGTTGATCGCTTTCCGGGTGCCGGACTGCCGGTCCATGATCCAGACGACGCCGATTCCGGGCGCGGTTTCCTGGACACTGCCGCGGCGGATCACGACGTCGTCGTAATTGGGGCCGACTTTCAGGCGGGCCTCGATTTCGTCGCCGCGGTGCAGCTGATCCAGGGCGCGGACACGGGTTACATGGGCTGTGGCTTCCTTCAACATGGCGGGGGCCTCCTGGACTGGAGAGTAGTGCCTGCTCTTGCCGGCACTTCCAGTGTCCTGTGCCAATGTTGCCGCTGCGTTTCGGCCCGGTAAGACGTGGGTTAGCGTTCGGCGCCGTTGCCGTTACGGCTGTCCGTATTTCAGCCGCCCGCCGTCCGCCGGATTGCCGCCTCTGCCAGGCTGCCTCTGGCGGGCAGCGGACTGCGGGACCAGAATGGGGCCTATGCAACTGCCGCTGATGCCACCGATCGCGCCGATGCTGGCGAAGGCCGTAAATGCCCTGCCAGAGGGCCCCGTGATGTTCGAACCGAAGTGGGACGGATTCCGCTCCATCATCTTCCGCGACGGCGGGGACGTGGAGATCGGCAGCCGCAACGGCAAGCCCCTGACCCGGTACTTCCCCGAACTCGTCGAGGCGCTGAAGGCAAACCTCCCGCCGCGCTGCGTGCTTGACGGCGAGATCATCATGGTCGGGGCCTCCGGCGACCGGCTCGACTTCGATACCCTGCAGCAGCGGATCCATCCCGCCGCCAGCCGGGTCCGGCTGCTGGCCGGACAGACCCCGGCGAGTTTTGTCGCGTTTGACCTGCTGGCCCTCGACGACGAGGACCTCACCGGGCTGCCCTTCGCCGAACGGCGGGTGGCGTTGGAACGCGCCCTCGCCGGGACAGCCGCGCCGATTCACCTCAACGCCGCGACCCGGGACCGGGGAACCGCAGAGGAATGGTTCCGCCAGTTCGAGGGCGCCGGTCTCGACGGGATCGTGGCCAAACCGCTGGACGGGCCGTACCTGCCGGACAAGCGCTCCATGTTCAAGATCAAGCACGAACGCACCGCGGACTGCGTTCTCGCCGGGTACCGGGTACACACCTCCGGGCCGGACCGGATCGGCTCACTGTTGCTCGGGCTCTACGGCGGCGACGGCGCACTTGCCAATGTGGGCGTGGTGGGTGCCTTCCCGATGCAGCGCCGGAAGGAACTCTTCGCAGAACTCCAGCCGCTCGTGACGAGCTTCGAGGAGCATCCCTGGGCCTGGGCCCGGCAGGAGGACGGGACCCGGACGCCGCGCAATGCCGAGGGCAGCCGGTGGAGCGGAGGCAAGGACCTCTCCTTCACCCCGCTCCGGCCGGAGCGGGTGGTGGAAGTGAAATACGACCATATGGAAGGCGAACGGTTCCGTCACACCACACAGTTTGTCCGCTGGCGCCCGGACCGGGACCCGCGGTCCTGCACCTACGAACAGCTCGAGGAACCGGTCAAATTCGACCTGGCTGCCGTGCTGGGCACCGGCAAGGACTGACCCGCACCTTCCCGCCCGCCCCCGGCGCCCCGGCCGGTTGTTTTCCGCGGGCCGCCGGGGACACGAAAAGCCCGGCGTGTCCTGTGAACACGCCGGGCCCCGCGGCGGTCCCGCCCGAAGCAACCGGGCGGGAGCACTGCGGCCGGGTTACTTGAGGCCGAGCTCCTTGGTGGGAATCTTGAAGGATTCCTTGGCGGTCAGGGCCGAGATTGCTGCGATGCCGCAGATGACGGCCGTGAAGATGCTGATCTGGACCCAGCCGCCGGGCTTGGTGCCGCCCATGGCCGCGACGATTGCCGGGGCGAAGCCTGCCATCAGGAAGCCGAGTTGGGTGCCGATGGCCAGGCCGGAGAACCGGACCTTGGTGCTGAACATTTCGGCGTAGAAGGAGGGCCAGACGGCGTTGGAGGCTGCGTAGCCGAACGAGAAGAAGACGATGGCGGTCAGGAACATCAGCGGCACGCTGCCGGACTCGAGGCTGAGCAGGAACACCGGCGTCAGCACCGCACTGGACACGGCGCCGTAAATGAAGACCGGTTTGCGGCCGATCCGGTCCGCGAGCTTGCCGAAGAGCGGCTGGGTGCCGAGGGCGACCACGTTGGCGCCGACGACGAGCCAGAGGGTGGTGGTGCCGTCCACGCCGGCGACGTTCTTGGCGTAGGCGATGGCCAGGGTGCCGAACACGGTGGAGACGGCGGCAATGAAGGCGCAGGCGACGACCCGGAGGACATCGCGCCAGTGGTCCTTGAGCAGGTCCGCGACGGGAAGCTTGGAGATCTGGGCGGTCTTCTGGGCCTCCTCGAAGGCCGGGGGTTCGTGCAGGGTGCGGCGGATGAAGAACGCGACCATGACCACAACGGCGCTGAGCCAGAACGGGATGCGCCAGCCGATGCCGTACTTGATCTCATCGGGCAGGGCCAGGACCGGAATGAAGACGAGGGCGGCAAGGATCTGCCCGCCCTGGGTTCCGGTCAGCGTCCAGGACGTGAAGAAGGCCCGGCGGTTGTCCGGTGCGTGCTCCAGGGTCATGGACGAGGCGCCGGCCTGCTCGCCGGCCGCGGAGAGGCCCTGGCAGAGGCGTGCCAGCACCAGCAGGGCCGGGGCCCACCAGCCGATGGTGTTGAAGTCGGGCAGGCAGCCGATCACAAACGTGGAGGCGCCCATCAGCAGGAGCGTGAACATGAGCACCTTGCGGCGGCCCACCCGGTCACCGAAGTGCCCCAGGATGACGGCGCCGATCGGCCGGGCGACGTAGGCGAAACCAAAGGTCGCGAAGGACATGATCGCCGCGTTGGCGCCGGCGTCCGGGAAGAAGACCGTGGGGAAGATCAGCGCGGCGGCCGATCCGAAGATGAAGAAGTCGTAGTACTCGACGGCGCTGCCCAGGAAGCTGGCGAGGGCTGCCTTCTTCGGTGTCCCGGCCGGTGCGTCAGTGCCCGGCGTCATGGACGGGAGTGTCTGGCTCATGGTGTTCCTTTGTGTGACGACATTGTCGCGGATGGATCAGGAAGGTCTCAGCCGCCGCTGGCTCTAAGCGTGCGGCAGCCGGCGGTTCGTGGAAGACCCGGACGAGTAGCCACATGGTGGGAGCTACTTGTGCGATGTAGCAATCATGACTGTGAGGGCAGTCACTTGTCAATAGAAATAATCACCATCTAGAAATAGCTTCCACCATGTGAGAGCATTGAGCTATGAGTGTGAATCAAGACACAGAAGTGACCGTGGCCGCCTCCGCCTCCGCCTCCGCAGCCGCCGCCGGCAAAGGCACCAAGGCCCCGAAGGAGGACTCCCGGACAGACATGGTCGGCAAGGCCCTGGGCCTGCTGGTCCTGCTGGGTGACGAGCCGCGGGGTGCGAGTGCCGCAGAGCTCTCCCGCCGGGCGGAGCTGCCCTTCAGTACGACCTACCGCCTGCTGGGTTCGCTGACCCGCGACGGCTTCGTGGACTACGAGCCGGACGGGCGCCGCTACCACCTGGGCCTGCGCATCTTCCAGCTCGGCCAGCGGGTGTCCAACCACCATGGATTCGCCGGCACCGCCCTGCCCATCCTGCGGCGCGTCACCGAGGAGACGGGCGAGGCCACCATCCTGTCGGTGCGCGACGGAAACCACCACCTCACCGTCAATAAGGTGGACGGTCCCCAGACCTTCCGGGTCACAAGTGACCCAGGCCATCTGGGCGCACTGCACACCACCTCGGTCGGCAAGGCACTTGTTGCCTTCGCCGACGACGCCACCCGAAGCCAGCTCGTCGAGGAACTCGAACTGGAGCCGCTGACCGAATCTTCCATCACGGACCGGGAGGCCTTCCGCGCCGAGATCGAGCTCGTCCGCCGGCGTGGCTACGCCGTCATGGACGAGGAAAACGAGCTGGGCATGCGGGCCGTCGCCGTCCCGGTATTCAACGCCCAGGGCCACGCGTTCGCCGCGCTGGCCACAGCGGTCCCGGTCTTCCGGATGAGCGTGGAGGCCCTCGTGGCCCTGGTTCCACTGCTCCAGTCGGCGGCGGCCGAGCTGTCCGCCCGGCTGCCCCAGTGATGAGTCCGGCTGTCCGCCCGGCCAGAAGTCGTCATGTTTTGTTCGCTAGTAGAACAAGCGTGCAACATGTGAACAATTGCTGTAGTGTAATCCCCATCACCCGGCCTGCGGCCGGCGCCCAGTGCGTCCCCGCCTGCCGAGTGCCGTTGTCAAAGGAGCTAAACGGATGAGCAATCGAGCAGAGTCCTTTCTCGTGGGCCTGATAGGCGATGGTGTTATGCCGTCGCTCACGCCCCCCATGCACGAACGTGAAGGCGACGTGCAGGGCCTCCGCTACCTCTACCGCCCCATCGACCTCACCGAGCTGGGGCTTCCCGGCCAGAGCGTCGGTGAACTCCTGACCGGTGCGTACCGTCTGGGTTTCAACGGGTTGAACATCACCCATCCCTGCAAGCAGTTGGTCCTGGAACATCTGGACGAGGTCACCGCGGACGCACGGCGCCTCGGCGCGGTCAACACCGTGATCATTCGCGACGGCCGCTTCATTGGCCACAACACCGACTTCTCCGGGTTTGCCGCAGCCCTGGCCACCGGCCTGCCGGGAGCCAGGTTGAACCGGGTAGTGCAGCTGGGTGCCGGGGGCGCCGGGTCCGCCGTCGCGTACGCCCTGCTCACCGCCGGTGTCCGGGAACTGGACCTGGTGGACCCCGACCCCGCCCGCTGCGCGGCGCGCGCCGCCGAACTCGCCGGTTTCTTCCCGGACCAGCTGGTCACCGCGCGGTCGCCGGCGGAGCTGCCGCAACTGATGCCACTCGCCGACGGCCTGGTGCACTGCACCCCCGTGGGCATGGCCGCCCACCCGGGGGTGCCGCTGGACATGTCCCTCGTGGAAGCCCGGCACTGGGTCGCGGACATTGTTTACCGGCCGATCGAGACCGAGCTGGTCCGCCAGGCCCGGGCCAAGGGCTGCGACGTGCTCGACGGCGGCCGGATGGCGGTCGGGCAGGCAGCCGACGCCTTCCGGATCTTCACCGGCCTCGAGGCCGACGCGGACCGGATGCGCGCCCACTTCCTGGAGCTCGTCGCAGCGGAAGAGGTGGCCGCCTGATGCGCACCGGAATCGCCACGGTCTGCCTCTCCGGCACCCTGCGGGAAAAGATGCAGGCCTGCGCCAATGCGGGTTTCGACGGGATCGAAATCTTCGAACAGGACCTTGTCACCTCCCCGCTGAGCCCGGAGGACGTCCGGAAGATGGCCGCCGACCTGGGCCTGACGCTGGATCTGTACCAGCCGTTCCGCGACTTCGACAGTGTGACCGCGGAGCTGCTGGCCGCCAACCTGCGCCGGGCGGAGGCCAAGTTCCGGCTGATGTCCCGCCTCGGCATGGACACCATCCTGGTCTGCTCCAACGTCGCCACTGCCAGCATCGATGACGACGGGCTCCGGGCGGAGCAGCTCGCAGCCCTCGCCGCCCTGGCCCAGGATCACGGGGTCAAGGTGGCCTACGAGGCCCTGGCATGGGGAAAGTACGTCAACGACTACGAGCACGCCCACCACCTCGTGGAGACGGTGGACCACCCCAACCTGGGGACCTGCCTCGACTCGTTCCACATCCTCTCGCGCGACTGGGACACCGCCCCGATCGAATCCTTCAACCCGGAGAAGATCTTCTTCGTCCAGGTGGCCGATGCGCCCAAGCTGTCCATGGACGTGCTGTCCTGGAGCCGGCACTACCGGGTGTTCCCGGGCGAGGGGCAGTTCGAACTCGCCAAGTTCCTCGGCCACGTGGTCCGGGCCGGGTACACCGGCCCGGTATCCCTGGAGGTCTTCAACGACGTTTTCCGCCAGTCCGACGTCGAACGCACCGCGGTGGACGCGATGCGGTCGCTGATCTGGCTCGAGGAACAAAGCGCGAAGTGGCTGGACGCGAACCCGGCCCCGGTAAACGCCGCCGAAAACGGCGCCGGCATCCGGTTGCCGGGCCGCCGCCGGTACCCGATGGAACTGGCCACCCTCCCGCAGGTGGCCGAACCGGGCGGATTCAACTTCGCCGAGGTCAGGGCCGCGGACACCGCCGCGCTGGAAACCCTGCTGGGCCAGCTGGGATTCGCGTCCAACGGGCGCCACCGGACCAAGAATGTGCAATTGTGGACCATGGGCCACGCCCGAGTGATCATCAACGAGGACTCCTCCCAGGAATCCCGCGACGCCGGGGCCGCCGCCGCACCCGCGATTTCGGCCTTGGGCTTCGACGTCGAGTCCCCCGTGATTGCCGCGGCCCGCGCCCAGCAGCTCAAGGCCCCGACCGTGCCGCGCAAAAGCCAGGCTGACGAGGAAATATTCCAGGGCTTCGCCGCCCCGGACTCGACCGAGATCTTCCTGTGCCAGGGCAGCCCCGACGGCACCGCGGTCTGGACCCGCGAATTCGGCGAGGGACTGGAAGCCGCCGCTGCCGGCCGAACAGGGGAACAGAGCGCCGTGATCGACCACGTCAACCTCGCCCAGCCCTGGCAGCACTTCGACGAGGCCGTGCTCTTCTATACCAGCGCCCTCGCCCTGGAACCGCAGCCGTATGCGGAAGTCGCCAGCCCCACCGGGCTGGTCCGGTCCCAGGTGATGCTGACCCGTGACCGCGGTGTCCGCCTGGTGCTGAACCTGGCTCCGCTGGTCCAGCGCGAAGGCTCCGGCTCCGGCAGTGGCCAGCGCCGGACCTACCAGGAACACATCGCCTTCGCGGTGGATGACCTCGTGGCGACCGCCCGGGCCGCGAAGGCCCGCGGTCTGGAGTTCCTCCAGATCCCCGTGAACTACTACGAGGACCTCGACGCGCGGTTCGGCCTGGACCCGGTCTTGCTGGCCACCCTGCGGGACCTCAACCTGCTCTACGACCGTGATGCGGACGGCGAATTCCTGCACTTCTACACGGCCACCGTCGGCAGCGTGTTCTTCGAAATGGTGGAACGCCGCGGCGCCTACGACGGCTACGGCGCCCCGAACGCACCGGTACGGCACGCCGTCCAGTACGACCACCTGCACCAGCTGAACCGCACCCCCTGACCCACCAAACAACACCCACACCCAACGAAAGGAGGCTGCTGTGCCTGAAGAAATCAACCTTGAGATCTACAACGCGGATCCGCTCACCGAGGACGTGTCCGACGAGGCCATGGAGGCCGCACCGAAGACGTACGCACCGCTGGACGCCGCCGCAGAGTCGCAGGCGGACCTCAGTGCCGAGATGAAAGCCCTCGGGGATGCCTACGCCCAGGCCCTCAGGAACGGTGCCCCGGCGGAGATCCAGCCGCGGCTGGACTACGCCCCGTACCGCAGCAGCGTCCTGCGCCACCCCACCAAGGACCTGCACCACGCGGATCCGGAAACGATCGAGCTCTACTCTCCCGCGTTCGGGCACATGGACGTGCACGCGCTGGAAGCCGACCTCACCATCCAGCACAACGGTGAACCGCTGGGCGAACGCATCGTCGTCTCCGGCCGCGTGCTCGACGGCGACGGCCGCCCCGTCGCGGGCCAGCTCGTCGAGATCTGGCAGGCGAATTCCGCCGGCCGCTACATCCACAAACGCGACCAGCACCCCGCCCCGCTTGACCCCAACTTCACCGGCGTCGGCCGGTGCATCACGGGCGCCGACGGCTCCTACAGCTTCACCACCATCAAGCCCGGCGCCTACCCGTGGAAAAACCACCTGAACGCCTGGCGCCCGGCCCACATTCACTTCTCCCTGTTCGGGCAGGAGTTCACCCAGCGGATCGTCACCCAGATGTACTTCCCGGGTGACCAGCTCTTCCCGCTGGACCCGATCTACCAGTCGATCGTGGACCAGGATGCCCGCGACCTGCTCGTGGCCACCTACAACCATGAGCAGACCCAGCCTGAATGGGCGCTGGCGTACAACTGGGACATTGTCCTGACCGGATCGAAGCGGACCTGGACCGAGAACGAGGCCCTGGGAGCAGAAGGAGACGACCATGAGTAAACTCACCCCGACGCCCGGCCAGACCGTGGGGCCGTTCTACGGCTTCGCACTGCCCTTCACCAAGGACCGGGAGCTGCTGGCCCCCGGCTCCCCGGGCTCCATCCGGCTCCAGGGCACGGTTTACGACGGCGCCGGGCACCCGATCCCGGACGCGATCCTGGAGATCTGGCAGGCCGACACCGAGGGCAAGGTCCCGCACCACACCGGTTCGCTGGTGCGCGACGGCTACACCTTCACCGGTTTCGGCCGCAGCGCGGTGGGCAACACCGGCGTCTTCACTTTTACGACGGTCAACCCCGGCCCCACCGAGGAAGGTGCGGCCCCGTTCATCTCCGTCGCGGTCTTTGCCCGCGGCCTGATGAACCGGCTCTTCACCCGGATCTACCTGCCGGAAAACGAGGAGGCCCTGGCCGCGGACCCGCTGCTGTCCTCGCTGGATCCGGAGCGCCGCAAGACGATGATCGCACGCCGCGACGCCGACGGCGGCCTGACCTGGGATGTCCGGCTCCAGGGCGAGGGTGAGACGGTGTTCCTCGACTTCGAGGGCTCCTCGCAGTGATCTCTCATGAAACCGGCGGAGCCGCCGAGGGCGACGTCGGCCTCCTGAGTCCCGTGTCGGCGTCGCCCCGTGTGGCGGCGCTGACCGGGGACCGGGCGGTACTGGCCGCCATCCTCCGGGTCGAGGCCGCCTGGGCCAGAGTCCTGGAAGACGCGTCCCTGGCGCCGGCCGGGTCCGCCGCTGTGGTCGCCGCGGCGGCCGACGTGGGCCGTTATGACCTCGCGGGCATCGCCGTGCGCGCCCAGGGCGGCGCCAACCCGGTGATCCCCTTGCTGGCGGATCTCCGCGGGCAGGTCAAGGCCCTTGACACAGCGGGGATCGGTGCCGGGAAAGCCGTGCACACCTCGCTGACCAGCCAGGACGTGCTCGATTCCGCCCTGATCCTGCTGGCCCGGGATGCTGTCCGCGGACTGCTCACCGAGCTCCGGGCCACGACCGCGGCCCTGGCGGCCCTCGCGGAACGGCACGCGGACACGTTGTGCGTGGGCCGCAGCCTCACCCAGCACTCCCTGCCGTTCAGCTTCGGGCTCAAGGCGGCCCAATGGTTCCACGGGCTCGCCGCTGCGGCGCGCCGGCTTGAGGCCCTCGAATTCCCGGTGCAGACCGGGGGAGCGGCCGGAACCCTCGCGGCCGGAACCGTGCTGGCAGAGGACGCGGCGTTGATCCCAGGTCCCCGGCTGTCCCCGTTTGATCTCTCCGACCGGCTGGCCGCAGAACTCGGCCTCGCCGCCGTTCCGGCGCCGTGGCACACGAACCGGCTGGCTGTGACGTCCCTCGGTGACGCCTTGGCCGCCGTGACCGACGCTGCGGGCAAAATGGCCTCTGACGTCCTGTTCCTCAGCCGCCCGGAGGTCGCCGAACTCGCCGAACCCCGCGCCGCCGGCCGGGGCGGGTCCTCGGCGATGCCGCAGAAGCAGAACCCGGTGCTGTCCGTCCTGGTCCGCAGCGCCGCCCTGCAGGCACCCGGCCAGGCCGCACAGCTGCATCTGGCCGCCGCCAACTTCAACGATGAACGCCCCGACGGTGCCTGGCACAGCGAATGGCCGGCACTCCGCCAGCTCCTCCGCCTGAGTCTCGGCGCCGCCGTGCAGCTCCGCGAACTCGCCGAAGGCCTGCAGGTGTTCCCCGCGGCCATGCGCCGCAACCTGGACCTTTCCGGGCCGCTGCTGCTCAGCGAAGCCGTCACGGCCGCCGTCGCTCCCCTCCTCGGCGGGATGCAGGGCGTCGACGGAAAGCAGCGGTTGCAGTCCGTCGTGGACCAGACGCTCCAGGTCCCGGCGGCCGAACAGGCCGGCACCTACCGGCGGCTGCTCCGCGCCGCAGTCCCGGCGGAGCTGCTCTCCGACGCCCGGCTGGAGGAGCTGCTCGATCCGGCCAGCTATCTCGGCCAGGCCGGCGAAATCTCCCGACGCATCCTCGCGGCCTACCCGGAGTTCGGCGCCACCGGCGCCACCGGCG
>NZ_MQTS01000191.1 GCF_020532825.1 Arthrobacter sp. SO3 | reverse complement strand
GTGACGCTATTTCCCCTTCAAGACGCTCTGCTAAACACCACGGGCGGATTCAGAGTATTGGGCACCATCGCCGTCACCGGAACAACGACCGTGACCCCGGCTGCGGTGGTGTTCACGGATAAGGACGGGACGGCTGCTGATTCGTATACGGTCCCGGCCACGACGGGCGTGGATTACCTCGTCGGCGGAACGGTCAAACCTGCCGGTACTTACCCGGGGACCGGAACCGTCACGGTGACCGCCCGGGCGAAGACCGACTACATCATCGCTGCGGGTGCGATGGCCTCCTGGTCCGCGACGTTCAAGACGACCCCGAACCCGGTGACCCCGGCTGCGGTGGTGTTCACGGATAAGGACGGGACGGCTGCTGATTCGTATACGGTCCCGGCCACGACGGGTGTGGATTACCTCGTCGGCGGAACGGTCAAACCTGCCGGAACCTACCCGGGGACCGGAACCGTCACGGTGACCGCCCGGGCGAAGACCGACTACATCATCGCTGCGGGTGCGATGGCCTCCTGGTCCGCGACG
>NZ_MQTS01000190.1:2450-4161 GCF_020532825.1 Arthrobacter sp. SO3 | reverse complement strand
CATAGATAGGCTACTTCTAGTTCCCGCCCGCCCCGACACCCTCACAATGGAGACCCGCGCCATGGCAAGCACCGAAACCCGCGTGGCGTTCGTCTCCGGCGCCCGGCTGCCGGGCTGGGTGGAGCGCTTCGCGGCGAGCCACGGCGCCTTGACCGAAGAGGAGCTCGACGCCGGGCTGCAGCTCCGTGCGGCGGACGGGGCAGTGGCCCTGCTGCAGGCGCCCTGGCCGGCGGAGGGCCGTCCCGGGCACGGCACGGACGCGGTGTCCCGGCTCGCGTCGCTCGCCGGGCAGCCCCGGCGTGTCGGGGCCGTGCTGGTCCGCCGGGGTGGCTACTCGGTGGCCGTGGTCAGCGGCGGGGCCGTGCTCGCGTCGAAAACCGGCACCCGGCATGTCCAGTCCCGGACGGCAGCGGGCGGCTGGTCCCAGCAGCGCTTCGCCCGGCGGCGCGCGAACCAGGCCGATGCCCTGGTGGAGGCCGTGGCGGACCACGCCGCGCGGATCTTCGCGGATCACCGGATTGAGTACCTGGCGCCCGGCGGCGACCGGACCCTGGCCGAGCAGGTCCTCGCCGAACCGGTGCTGAAGCAGTACGCGGCACGGCCGAGGCTGGCTTTCCTGGACGTCCCGGATCCGCGCGCCGCGGTCCTGCAGAAAGCCGCCGCGGATCTGTGCGCGGTGCGGATCCTGGTCACGGACCCGCCGGCGTAGCAGCGGCCGCCGTTCCATCCCCCAATCTCTGCGAATGGAACGGCGGCCACTTCGCTGTCCGGCTGCCGGGCGCCCTGCGGCTACTCTTCGGGTGCCAGGGTGACGGTAACCCCGTTGAGTTCCTGGCTGAAGTCGAGTTGGCAGGAGAGCCGCGATCCGCACTCCTGGTAGCCCTCGGCCTCGACCAGAAGTTCCAGTTCGTCCTCGCTGCGTTCGGCCAGGGTGTCGAAGACCTCTGTCGCCAGGAAGACGTGGCAGGTCGCGCAGGATGACCTGGCGAAGCCGGGTGTGGTTCGGTGCATCGAACAGGGTCAGGAAGGTCAGCGGCACCGGGTCAACGACCTGGGAGGAGAACACCTTGGGGGCGCGCATGGCTTTGCGGACGTCGTCGTAGCGGGAGATGAACCAGACATCCGATACCGGCGACGCTGCGCGCAGGACCGGGGCGTGCTCGCGCATCCACTCGTAGTGCGCGTAGGGATCGCCCTGGCTGCCGTCGTCGACGACCTTGAACGGGGCCAGACCGTCCGGCCAGGCGAGTTCATGGGAGTACGGGGGCAGTCCGGCCTGGCTGGCGGAGGGCTCTTCGGCGGGCAGCAGTTCAGTGGTGGCGGCAGACATCGTTGTCCTTCTGTCGGAGTGCGCGGACGTGATCTACGTCTCAACCAACAATGCCGATCGTGAACCGCTTCACCCCATAGGGCTTCCGTTCATCGGTTGTGAAAGCCTGCCGCAGCCAGGGCGCCGCGCAGCGGAATCCGATGTGGCTCATCCCAGTGTCGATCATCTGCGGGCGGCGGGCGGCGGGCCGGTAGCGCTGGCAGTAGCTGTCGGCGCAGAGGAACGAGCCGCCTTTGACGACCTTGCGGGGCACCGGGGCCCGCCGCGGGTCAAGGCTCGCGTCGCGATTACCGCCCCGGGAGTCGACCGGGGCGCAGCATCCGTCGCCGGCGTCGTGCTGTTGGTACCAGTCGCTGGTCCACTCCCACACGTTTCCGGCCA
>NZ_MQTS01000190.1:0-2397 GCF_020532825.1 Arthrobacter sp. SO3 | reverse complement strand
GAGCCGTAGCCGCGGCGGGCCCGCCAGGGGAAGTCGCCGTGCCAGTAGTTGGCGCGGGGCATGGCGGGGGCCTCGGGGTCCTCCCCCCAGGTGAACCGTGCACGGTCGAGGCCGCCCCGCGCGGCAAACTCCCATTCCGCCTCCGTCGGCAGCCGGTATCCGGCCCACGCGGCGTAGGCCTCCGCGTCCTCGTACGCGATATGGACCACCGGGTGGTCTGCGCGGTCGGCGATGGACGTGCCGGGCCCGGGCGTCCCGGTGAAGACCATCGAGCCCGGGACGAGGTTCCCGGGCGGGGCACCGGGGAACATGGCCGGGTCGAGCGGCCGTTCCGCGACTGTGCGGTAGCCGGTCTCCCGGACTCACGGTTGGTGACCGCCGTCGGGCTGATCGCGTAGCCGGCCACCCGCACCCGGTGCGCCGGCGCCTCCTCCGGATAATGCTCATCCGAACCCATGATAAACTCACCGCCGTCAAGGCGCACAAACCCCTCGGTCCCGGCAGTTGGCAAGGTGGGATTCCGGGTCAATGGCCGCCCGCCAGGAACGCCTCCAACTTCTCCACGGCCGGGTCGATGCCGAAGCTCGCGGCACGCTGGCGTGGCGGGAACTCCTCGAACGTGGCCAGGAACTCCGTCATCAGTGCCTGGGCGGCAAGGATGAGGTAGTCGTTCTCGAAGAGCCAGTCGAAGTACGTGTTTGAGGTGAAATCCGCCCTCTCGAAGGGGTCGGTGCGCAGGTTGAACATTTTCGGAATCCGCAGCTGCACGAAGGGTTCGAACCACACCTGGAGCGTGCCCTGCACGCGCTGTTCCATAAAGACGACCTTCCAGTTGCCGTACCTCATCGCGAGCACGTCGCCGTCGTCGGAGAAGTACACGAGCTTTGCGGGGGTTCTCGGCGACCTCGCCCGTGAGGAAGGGCAGCAGGTCGTAGCCGTCAATGTGCACTTTGCAGGTGTGGTCCCCGATGGACTTGCCCTGCTTGAGCTCCTCGACTGTGCTCGTGTCACCCGCGGCGGCAAGATACGTCGGCAGCCAGTCATGGTGCTGGATGATCTCGTTCGACACCACCCCCGCCGGGATGTGGCCCGGCCAGCGGATCAACTCGGGGACGCGGAACGCACCCTCCCAGTTCGTGTTCTTCTCACTGCGGAAGGGGGTCATGCCGCCGTCGGGCCAGACAAACGCCTGGAACCCGGACAGGAAGACCCCCACTTCCTGATAGGGAGCCGGATTCCCTATTTGCCGGGGGTTGCAGGGAGGCGCGAGGCCCAAACGATACCGACAACCACCTCCACGAGACTTAGGGCCCGGGTCAGGTCAGGATGCTCGGCCCACATACGCATGCACTTGCGCAAAGGCTCGGGGCCGAACTCCCACCGGGTTGAGTGCTGCACCGGAAACAATGCTCCGAGGACACCGTCACCGATGGCCATCATTGCAACGGATTCCGCAATTAGAACTTTCATGAGGAGCCTCCCTGAAGTGCAGCCGTGGATGACCGGGCGGGCACCCTGGGCGAAAGTGGGGCACGTGCCCCTCGTCCCGATTATTCGCCAGCCGCGATCAGCGCTCCAAGGGCTGAAGGACCCTGTGCCCGCGGGGCAAGCGCGCGGCGGGTGTTTGGCGCTCGACGGCGGGGCACCCACCACTGATCTGGCCGCCGGGCCCGAACGTGTGCAACGAGTCGCTCAGGCGAAGTGGATCAGGGAGAATTCGGGGCAGGTGTCTTCGAGTGGCTCTGGCCAGTAAAGGTCCTCCGGATATACCGGATCTTCCGGTTCAGCGGCGGGGAATCCGTGTGCTGCCGTGAATAGGTGCCAGTCCGGGATGGGGTCCGCAGGCAGTTCCTGATCGGGATCAGGACCGGGGTCCGGGCCGAAGGGCCCGGCGGGCGGCGGCTCCGGGTAATGGCCCGGATCCGCGGGCGGGCCGTGGTCCAGGCCCGCGTCCGGATCCAAGTGCGTGCCCGCGTCCGTATCCGGGAACGTGACTGTATCCGTGATCGAACCTGTGACCAGCAGGCCGTTGGGCCAGTGGGGTGGTTCCCAGTCCTGCTCTTCGCTGGGGTAGTACCGGCCTGTTGGTGAGGTCCAGCCGGGTGGCTTGTTATTGCTGGCCCCGGAGGGTGTCCACGCGGAGCCGTGTTTGAGCCGGTGGTGTCTGGGGCAGGGCTGGCCGAGGTTGGAGATCCCGGTGGTCCCTCCGTCGGCCCAGGCCAGGAGATGGTCTGCGTCGTTGTCCAGGGAGGCGTTGTTGCAGCCGGGGAACGGGCATTTGCCGTCGCGCAGGCGCAGCCACCGGCGCTGGGCTTTGGTGAGGCGGTAGCGGGTCCGGCCGATTTCCAGCGGCGCACCGTCCCGCGGGTCGGTCAGGACCCGGTAAAACGACCCGGC
>NZ_MQTS01000019.1 GCF_020532825.1 Arthrobacter sp. SO3 | reverse complement strand
GACCCACCTCCGCGTGGCCCACCCTGCCCTGACCACAAATCTGCCTTGTCAATTTCGCCAACTACATTGGCAAGCCACAGCGGTAGCCAGTTCTGCATCTTCATGAGGCCCGTATCAGCGGCAGCTCAACAGCCGCGAACAAGTAAGGCACCCGATCCGGGTCCGTCCCCCGAGTCGCCTACAGCGCGTCCAAAAGCACATTGTCGTCCGACTGACCATGAAGTCGGCCTTGGCATACGGGTCCGGGGCCCACGCTTTAGCGCCGGGGCCATCGACTCCCCAGTCACCAACTTCGTTGCCATCTGGGGACCCCAACTCGCGGCAGAACGCTTCGGCCCAGCTGATGAAGCCACCTTCCTCATCGGCCACCGCGGGGTGACTTGCCGTCTAGTTCACCGTCTTGCTCAGCGGCTATGGCGCCACGTCAACGGTGCCATTCTCGCGTCCGACGGCGGCTGGTCGGCGCTGTAGGGGCGTGGCGCCGGAGCGCCACGTTGCCGATCTGGCCCGCTGGATTGCTGCAGCGGAGCGGGAGTTGGCGGCGGCCAACGCCGAGCTCACCGCCGTCCGGAGCGAGGTCCTTGACGTCCGACAGGTCGCTGACCGGCACAACATCGGGTTCTACGACTACGAGCATCCAGCGGAGACCTCGGTTAAGCTCGCCGACGAACTGGCCGTCGTCCGCGCGCGCATCAAGGACAAGCTGCGTGAGAAGACCGCAGTCACCACCGTCTCCGGATTCACCTTCAACGGTTCCACAAGGGAAGGGTCCAAGTTCGTCCGCGACCTTTCCGCACTCCTGCTGCGCGCCTACAACGCGGAGGCCGAGAACTGCGTCAAGACGGTGAAAGCCGGCAACCTGCACACGGCCGCGGCCCGTCTCGAGAAGGCACGCGAGCAGATCGCCAAGCGCGGAACCATGATCGGCCTCCAGATCACCAGCGCCTTCCACGGATTGCGTGAGAAGGAGCTTGAACTAGCTGCTCAGCACCTAGAAGCCGTAGCTATCCAGAAGCAACTTGAGGCGGAGGCTCGCGCCGAAGCCCGTGAGACGGTGAAGGCCCAGCGCGAATGGGAAGCGTTGAAGGCAAAGCAGAAGAAAGAAGTGGATCACTACGCCAACGTGCTTCTCCAACTACAGGCCGCAGGAGACCTTGAAGGCGTCCAACGCGTCCAGGACCAGTTGGACGAGGCGGAAGCGAAGCTCGCCGACGCCGAAGACAACGCTCTGAACACGCGTGCCGGATACGTGTACGTAATCTCCAACCTCGGGGCGTTCGGTGATGGGGTAGTGAAGATCGGCATGACGCGTCGTCTCAACCCCATGGACCGTGTGCGGGAACTGGGGGACGCATCCGTCCCATTCCTCTTCGACGTGCACGTACTGTTCTTCTCCAGGGACGCGGTGGGCATTGAAACCATGCTTCACCAGCACTTCACCAGCACTTCGCCGGCCAGCGGGTGAACCTGGTGAACCTGCGCCGCGAGTACTTCTACGCGACCCCGGCCGCAGTTAAGGAAGCCCTCGTGGAGCACCACGTCGAGCTCGTCGAATACCAGGAGAACGCACCGGCCGAGGAGTTCGAGGCGTCCAAGGACCTGCGCGAGACCGGCCAGCTCGTTGGCGCGCGGTAGATCCGGTGCGAAGCCCGGGTCAGCCGGCGCGAGCGGCGAAGCACGCCAAGAATCATGAAACTAAATGCGAAATCGGAAATAGGGGATATCCGTGCATGAAATGAGCTTCACCGCCATCGATTTTGAGACGGCCAACAGTCAACGCGGTTCGGTCTGCGCAGTCGGCCTGGCAAGGGTCGTAAATGGAGACATCGTCGAACGGGCGTCTTGGCTGATCAAGCCGCCGAGCGGAATCGATCACTTTGAGCCCCGGAACGTCGGCATTCATGGAATCCGACCACAGGATGTTGTGACTGCACGTAATTGGGAAGAGTCACTCGCAAGCATCTTCCGATTCGCCGCTGGCGGCCACTTCGTGGCGTACAACGCCAGATTCGATGCGAGCGTCATGAGGGCTGCCTCTGAAGCGACTGGAATCGATCTGCCTCAGCACGACTTCTATTGCGCACTGGAACTCGCCCGCGGGCATCTGGATCTCCCGCGTCACAAGTTGAACGACGTCAGTGAACATTTGGAACTCCCGCCCTTTGAACACCACGAGGCCGGTGCGGACGCGATTGCCTGTGCCAGCGTCGTGCTTGCCATAGCCCGCATGCGACAACTTGAGTCCGTCGCGGAAATGTGGGCGGCCCCGCTTGGCGCGAATAGAGCCAAGGCTTCAGAGCCGAGTAAGACACGAACGCCGGTCGGCGGGCAGATCAACTACACGATCGAGCGGAACCTTCGCCTGGCTGATCTGCCGCAAGCCAATGCCTCCGCCGACCCGCAGCATCCCTTTTTTGGTCAAACATTCTGTTTCACGGGCGAGCTGCAGAGTTTCTCAAGGCTTGACGCCATGGCCGCGGTGGCGGACTGCGGAGCGACCAACCGTCAAGGAGTGACCAAGAAGACAACTTTTGTGGTCCTCGGGCGGTCAGACTCCACGCACTCGGCATCCGCCGGGGACTTGGGCTCTTCCGGTAAGGAACGCAAGGCCCTCGACTACATTGCCCTGGGCCAACAGATCAAGGTGCTGGGCGAGCGGCAATTCGTTCAGCTTCTGGGCCGTGCCAAAGTCAACAGGGAGGTCTTGCCGTCCGCGCCTATTGTGGCACCCGTCCTTGCTGAAACCAGACTAAATGCCAAAGCTGGGACATCGGATCGTCCTACTCTTGCCAGTACGCCACCGGTTAGTGGTCCCGGCGGCGCCGGCGTCCAACGCGTCCAGAACGGGCTTATTGAGGGCCCACCGTGGTTGATCAAACTGAAGCGAGTCTTTGGCCTGAAGTAACTGTCTGAACAGTCAATTCTGGATAGAGACCAGGCAACTTCTGGTCCCGGAACACGAAAGACGCAAGCGGACGACGGCGGGGAGTCCCCGCCGTCGTCCGCTCACGAGGTTCATTCCTCGGCGCTGAGGTTCCAGTGGATCCGGAGCGCCTCAGCAATTGGGCCGGCGGTGACGTCGACCCGGAAAGCAACGGGCGCGGTCCCCATCTCTTCGATGACCGAGTCGCGGTAAACGCGGCCGCATGAGGGACACAGGGTGTAGAGCTCCTCGTCCGCAGGCCATTTGGCCAGCCCGGCGGGAACCGGGCCGACCGGACCCTGCCATTGACCCAGTGCAGCCGTGACATACACCGGGCCCGATACCTCCGGCCCAGCGGCTTGAGGCGAGGCAAGGGCAGTTCAACCGGCTCGGCATAAGGTGGGTTGTCGGCAAATTGAAATGCCTAGTCAACTTATATCTGACAAAGGCGGAATCGTAAGAGGCGCGAGGTGCTCCTCACGAAGGACGGAAGAACGCATGGTGCCCGCTGCCACCCGGAACGCGCCGGACCGCACTGCCAGGATCGGCTTCGCTTTCATCGGTGTTCTGCTCATAGCAGTTAACCTTCGGGTGTCCTTTGTCAGCGTGGGACCGGTACTCGCGAACATCAGCAGCGACCTTGGGCTATCCAGTGCCGCAGCAGGGTTCCTCACAGGTCTTCCGCTCATCGCTTTCGCAGTATTCTCCCCACTGGCACCCGGCTTCGCTTCCCGTCTGGGTCTGGACCGGGCACTGTGGATGTCCCTGCTGATCCTCGCCTCAGGCATCGTGCTCCGCTCCTTACCGTTGCCCGGAGTCATCTGGGCGGGCACCGCACTGATTGGCCTGGCGATCGCGTTTCTCAATGTCCTGGTGCCCTCCCTGGTAAAGCGGGACTTTCCGATGCGGGTCAGCCAGGTCACCGGAGGCTACACCGCCACACAGGCCGCCTTCGCCGCGATCGGGGCAGCCGTCGTCGTTCCCGTGGCACAAACGTCCCCGGCAGGATGGCGGCTTGCCCTTGGAATCTGGGTGGGGCTGGCTCTCATCGCCATGGCGGTGCTCCTGCCGTGGCTGCGCCGGCACAGGTCAGGCACCGCGCACGCCACCGCGCCGAAGGTTTCCTACCGGTCGCCGTGGGCCTCAGCCCTGGGCTGGCAGGTGACAATCTTCATGGGACTGCAATCGATCGCCTTCTACGTCCTGATGGCATGGCTGCCCACGATCGAACAAAGCCAGGGGGTTCCCGCCACTACTGCGGGTATTCATCTGTCCGTATTCCTGCTCATCAGCGTGTTCGCCAGCCTTGCCGCAGGGGGCATCCTTCACCGTGGTTCGAACCAGCGGCTTGTTGCTTTTACGAGTGGCGGGCTCACATTCGTGACGTTTCTCGGGCTTGCCCTGGCGCCGGACCTCGTATTGCTGTGGGTCCTTCTTGGGGCCATCGGGTGCGGAAGCCTCATTGTCATCGCTCTGTCGCTTTTCAGCCTCCGGACCGTGAATTACCCGCAGGCAGCGTCATTGTCCGGGATGGCCCAATCAGTCGGCTACGGTCTCGCCGCGATGGGGCCGGTAATATTCGGTGGTCTTCGCGACGTGAGTGGAGGCTGGACGCTTCCGCTCCTCGTCACCGCGGGCGTCATGGCGGTTCTCGCCGTGACGGGTTTGCTGGTTGGACGTGACCGGGTGATCAGCGGTTCACCGTGATCCGCTCTTCAGCCGCGCTTTCTGGAGGTCAGGGTGGACACGGTTTCGCTCGGTGCCCAAGATGAGGTCATGACATCCGGCGGTTCTGCGCGGCGGGCGACGACGGCCGACGCCCCTGTGGTTGCCCAGCTGCTTCATGATTTCAACACTGAGTTCTCGACACCCACCCCGGACGTTGGCGAGCTTCAGGCGCGGTTGACGCAGCTCCTGGCGGGGGACGACGTGGTGGTCCTGCTGATCGGCGAACCGGCGAGCGGTGTTGCTGTGCTGAGTTTCCGGCCCAACGTTTGGTACCGAGGGCCGGTCGCGATCCTCGACGAGCTCTACGTCCGTGCGGAGCTGCGCGGTCACCGCCTCGGCAGCGCACTCCTGGACGCGGCCCTCGACCTGGTATGCGGCCGGGGCGGTGCACTCATTGAGATCAACGTCGACGGCGAGGACACGGATGCGCGCCGTTTCTACGAAGCACACGGGTTCACCAACACCGAACTCACCCAGACAGACCCAATGCTGTACTACTACCGCGAGCTCTAAATCGGGCACGTTGTGCGCGGCCGTCACGGCGCTGCGGGGTTGAGGATGGCCGCCGCGCCGGGCAGCGGATAGCATGAACTTGTGACCCCCGGCAGCCCGTCGGGCAGCACCCCAAGGAGGAAGCCATGGGTCTGGGCGACAAGATTCACAACGCGGCGACAAAGCTGACCGGCAAGGCCAAGGAAGCCACAGGCAAGGCAACCGGTGACAAGCACCTCAAGAACGAAGGCAAGGGCGACCAGGTCAAGGCTAACCTGAAGCAGGCTGGCGAAAAGGTGAAGGACGCTTTCAGGAAGCACTGACGACCGGCAGTGCCGGGACCTACCCGGGGGGTAGGGCTGTAAAGCCGCACGGGTTTGCGTGTGATCGATATTCCGCCAACTACCCTCAGATTCATTATCTTGACGATATCTTCACTATGGCGGACGATCGTGGGATGGAGAATCACGGCGAACACCCCCGCGCAGGTCAGGAATTCCCCGGCGTGGAGGATCAGGCCGAGCGTGCAATGACTGCCGTGGGGGCTCTGGTCCTGCAGCTGCGGCGTGAGGCAGGGCTCAGCATCGGGAACCTGGCGGCAGCGGCCGGCCTGAGTCCGGGCCTGCTCAGCCAGATCGAGCGCGGCCAGGGCAATCCGTCACTGACCACGCTGATCAAGCTGTCCCAGGCCCTGAAAGTGCCGGTCGGACGCTTCTTTGACACGAAGGAACAGGGCGGGGCGCTGGTGCGGCGCGATGAGAGGCGGCGCCTCGAAGTTGCCGAGGACAACCTCATCTATGAGCTCCTGACACCCCACATGAGCGGCCAGCTCGGCATGCTCCGGGCGCAGATTGCGGCCGGATGGGACAACGAGGATGCTCCCTTCAAACATGCCGGCGAGGAGTGCGTGACCATGGTGCAGGGCCGGCTCCACGTCTGCGTCAACGGAGTGGGGTACGACCTGGAGGAAGGCGATTCGCTGACCTACGACTCCTCGCTGCCGCACTGGTACCGCAATTCAACATCGGAAGACGCGGTGCTGATCGGCGCCATGACGCCGCCGTCGTTCTAGCTGCGGCCTTGCGCGGCGACCGGTGACGCAACCGTCGACGGCGGGCGCCGCCCGGAAGGCGAGCATGAAACCGTATTCAATTTAATGAACAAATCGCGCCCAAAGTGTTGACATGAGTGGTGGGTCCGCCAAATACTGATGGGACCGCGGAGCGCCAGCCAGCTGCCTACGCCTGCCGCAGCCGGCCACCAAGCTCCGTCCCGTCACCACCCCAAGGAACCTGCCCATGACGCCCGCCACCGCACCGGCAACCGCCGTTCCAGCCACCATCGATCCGGCCACCACAGCCCCCAGCGCCGCCGCGCTTGCCTGGTCCAAGAAGCTGGTTGCCTTCGACACCACCAGCCGCAATTCCAATCTGGCGATGATCCACAGCATGGCGGACGAGCTCACCGCCCACGGTCTCACCCCGGTGATCGTCCCCAGCCCCGACGGACGCAAAGCCAACCTCTTCGCCACGATTCCGGCCCAGGACGGCACCGTCACCGGAGGCATCATGCTCGCCGGGCACACCGACGTCGTCCCCGTGGACGGGCAGGCGTGGGACAGCGACCCCTTCACGCCCGAGGTCCGCGAGGGGCGGCTTTACGGCCGGGGCACCACGGACATGAAGGCCTTCAGCGGCGCCATCCTGGGCCTCCTGCCCGAGTTCCTGTCCGTTCCGCTGGCGGAACCGCTGCACTTCGCCTGGACCTACGACGAAGAGGTCGGCTGCCACGGCGCCGTAGTCCTGCTGGCCGAGCTCGCCGCCCGCGGGATCCATCCCCGCCTGGGCTTCGTCGGAGAGCCCACCAGCATGCGCCCCGTCTCCGCGCACAAGAGCAGCCAGCTCTTCCGGGTCAGTGTCAGCGGGATTGCCGCCCACTCCTCGATGACCACCACGGGCGTCAATGCGATCGAATACGCGGCCAGGGCCATTGCTTTCATCCGCTCCGTCGCCGACGAACACCGGCTGTCCGGCCCGTTCGACGAGACCTTCGTGGTGCCTTACACCACGGCCAATGTCGGCGTCGTCAGCGGCGGCGCCGCAGTGAATACCGTTGCCGAAAAGTGCGACTTCGAATTCGAGTTCAGGACCATCCCCGGAGTGAACCCGGAGGCAGTGATCTCCCGCATCGAGGACCACCTGGCCGAACTGAGGGCCGCCATCCAGCAGGAGAACCCCGCCGCGGACATCCGCATGGCCCCGCTGGGCACGGTCCCGGGACTGAGCCCTGTGGGCCCGCGCGTCGCACTGGAACTGGCCCAGGACCTCAGCGGCCACGCCGTTGAAGAATCCGTGGTCTACGCCACCGAAGCCGGTCTCTTCCAGCAAGCCGGAATCGACACCGTGGTGTGCGGGCCCGGCAGTATGGACCAGGGCCACACCGCCAACGAATACATCGAACTGACCCAGATCGCCGCCTGCGAGCGTTTTCTGCAGGCTCTCGCTGCCCACCTCGCCACGACCGATCGGACTGCAACGCCATGAGCCATCAAACTGCCCCCAGCCTAGTGTTCCGTGTTAATGGTTTGTTTGCGTTTCATCTTGCCCAGGAGATACTCCGCTGATTTGGTCCAGGTGAATGGTT
>NZ_MQTS01000189.1:39187-50172 GCF_020532825.1 Arthrobacter sp. SO3 | reverse complement strand
CCATCACCGGCGGGCCGGACGGCAGCGAGGGAGCGGGCCACCTCCGTGACCATCACACCAACTGCCGCTTCCGGAACCACATCGGGCCCCTGCTTGCCGTCCATGGAATCAGACTATCGGGCACCTGCGACAGTTAAACCCGGGTTAAACCCCGGTCGATCCGCCGCAGACATCCGCACGAAATGCCCTGTCCAGTTTCCCCGCAGCGGCCCCCCGTGAAGCACCGCCGGGACGGAACCCAAAGCCCGGCATGGCTGCCGGTAAACGCAACGCGGGGTCACCTAGCGCCCATAATCCGCCGCCGGATGGGCCGGACGTGACCCCGCGTTGCTGTGGTGGTCCAGGCGTGTTGCCCACCTTGACAACAAAAGCGCATTTTAGTTAACTGCTTAACAATATGGATAACACCGAACAGCACGACATCGTCGAGAGTGCTGCCTTCAAGCTGCACCGCGCGACGGCGCTGGTGGACCGCCTCGCGGACCGCTACCTTCAGGAACACCACGGGATTCGCTATTCGGCTTTCCTGGTCCTGCTCACCATCGGCACCGTGGGCCAGCTGACGCAACGACAAATCGCAGACAAGCTTGACGTGTCGCGGGCGTCCATCACCCAGCGGCTCGGGCGGCTCCTCGACGATGATCTGGTCACGGCGCGGCCCCACCCGGACGATGCCCGGGCGAACACAATCTCGTTGTCCCGGAATGGCACGGAGCTGCTGGAACGCGCCTGGCGTGGCCTCGAAACCCATCAAGACGGAGTTGATCAGGGAGTAGACGTAACAGCATTGGTTCAACAGCTCGACCGGATTATCGACAATGCCCTCCGGGTACT
Source organism: Arthrobacter sp. SO3 (assembly GCF_020532825.1). Classification (GTDB taxonomy): domain Bacteria; phylum Actinomycetota; class Actinomycetes; order Actinomycetales; family Micrococcaceae; genus Arthrobacter. Next base: position 49,338 of record NZ_MQTS01000189.1, on the reverse strand, counting down.
CAACGCCGACGCGGAGGAACGGCCATGACTCGGCGTGTCACGAGAACTCCAGCGGCGGCTGCCCCGTCGATCCCCTGTCCTCCCTGCGTGAAATTCATCCCCACGGGCGAACCCCAGATGCCCGACCATTGGAACCGGGATTGCCCGGCGCCGGACACAAGATTGGTTGCCTCATGGCTTCAGTTCAGCTTGCCGCAATAGTCGCCTGCGCCATCTTGGCCGGTCTGGGCCTCTTTCAGGCCGCCCTGATCGGCGGGGCGCCGCTTGGGAGAATGGCGTGGGGCGGACAGCACGATGTCCTCCCGGCCAGACTCCGGATCGGAAGCGCGGTATCCGTTGCCCTCTACACGCTTTTTGCGTATACGGCGCTGGCCAGAGCCCAGATGGCTCCGCCGGCGGTCAATGAAACCGCCACCGCGGTCTTCGCATGGGTGCTGGCGGGGTACTTTACCCTGGGCGCGGTGATGAATGGGATCTCGCGCAGCAAGCCGGAACGCCTCGTCATGACCCCCGTCGCACTGGTCCTCGCAGTCCTGTATCTCGTCCTCTCGCTCGGCTGACGTCCAGGAGATTCCGCCAGGGGACCGTAGTGGCCAGCGCGCCCCCGGCCGCCCGCGCCCGAATTGGCATAGCGGCCGCACCCGGGGGTAGCGTCGGACCATGACACCCGGACGCCCCGTACCGCCGCCCCTCGCCAAGCCGCTTCCCGATCTGACCACGGGCACCCCGACGCCGGGCCCGCGCCATGCCGCCGCCTACGGTGCGACAGCGAGCGACAGCGGCCTTGTTCCCCTGACGGTGGCACGCCGCGCCCCGAAGGAAGACGACGTCGAGATCGCCATCGAATTCTGCGGGCTTTGCCACTCCGACGTCCACGCCACCCGCGGCGAATGGGGAAACCAGAACTATCCGCTCGTCCCCGGCCACGAAATCGTGGGCCGGGTCAGCCGCGTCGGATCTGCCGTCGACGACTTCACCATCGGCGAGCTGGTCGGCGTCGGCTGCCTGGTCGATTCCTGCCGCGAATGCGACAGCTGCCTCGATGGCCTGGAGCAGTACTGCGAGAACGGCATGACCGGGACCTACGGCTCGAAGGACCGCCGGAACGGGGATGCCACCACGCAGGGCGGCTACGCCAGCTCCATCGTCGTGGACCGCCGTTACGTCCTGCACGTCCCGGAAAGCCTCGACCCCGCCGCGGCCGCGCCGCTGCTGTGCGCCGGCGTCACCACGTACTCCCCGCTGCGCCACTTCGACGTCGAAGAGGGGGACGTCGTCGGCGTCGTCGGACTGGGCGGCCTGGGCCACATGGCCGTGAAGCTCGCCAAGGCGATGGGCGCCGAAGTGAAGGTCTTCACCACCTCGGAGTCCAAGATCGCCGCAGCCCGGGAACTCGGCGCCGACGACGTCATCCTGTCCCGCGACGAGGCCGCGATGGACGCGGCGAACCGCAGCATCGACGTCATCATCGACACCGTCGCCGCGCCCCACGACCTCAACCCGTACTTCCGCACCCTGCGCGTTGACGGGGCACTCTTCCAGCTCGGCCTGCCCTCGGAGGACATGCCGCCGGTGAACCCCGGAGCGTTGATCCGGCGGCGGATCGCGTACGCCGGGTCACTGATCGGCAGCATCGCCGAGACGCAGGAGATGCTGGACTTCTGCGCCGAGCACGGCGTCACGTCCGAGGTTGAGGTGGTCCGCGCCGACCAGCTCAACGAGGCCTACGACCGCATGGTGGCAGGAGAAGTGAAGTACCGTTTTGTCCTGGACACCAGTACCCTCGGAACACCCTCGGAAAGGGCAGACGCATGAGCACTCTCTTCACCAGGATCATCAACGGCGAGATCCCCGGCCGCTTCGTCTGGCGCGAGGACGACGTTGTGGCGTTCCTGACGGTGGGTCCGCTCGCCGACGGCCACACCCTCGTGGTGCCGACCGAGGAAGTGGACCGCTGGACCGATGCATCCCCCGAGCTGCTGGCCCGCGTCATGCAGGTGGCCCAGAAGATCGGCGCCGTCCAGGTGGGGGTGTTCGGCGCGGCACGCGCCGGCCTCATAGTGGCCGGCTACGAGATCAACCACCTGCATGTCCACGTGTGGCCGTCCAACACCATGGCGGACTTCGACTTCGGGTCGGTGGACCAGAACCCCGATCCCGCGCGGCTGGACGCCAACGCCGGGAAGCTCCGCGAAGGTCTCCGGAAAGCCGGACACGCGGCGCACGTTCCGGATGCCTGAAACGGCTCGGCCGTCACCATTCGCTGACCCAGCTGGCGCGGGTCTGACTGTCCTGACCGGTTGTCAGACCGGCGCCAGCGCCTTATTGAGCACCGCGCGGATCCGCTTCTCGGAGACCGAATAGGCGGTGCCGAGTTCGACGGCGAAGAGGCTCACCCGGAGCTCCTCAATCATCCAGCGGACCTGGGTTAACTCGGCTCCGGCCCGCCGGCCCGGGAGCAGCGCCGAGACGGCGTCGTCGTAGTCGTCCTCCAGGGCCTGGACCGCGGCCATGTGCTGGGCATCCCGCTGGACGTTGGTGGGGAGTTTCTCCAGGCGTTTCTCGATCGCCGCGAGGTAGCGCGGCAGCTGGCTCAGCTGGCTGTAGCCCGTGCGTGCCACAAAGCCGGGGAACACCAGTTGCTCCAGCTGGCTCTTGATGTCATTCAGTGCGCTGATCAGGGCCAGGCTCGTGGTGCCCTTGAGTGCCTTCTCGATCCGCCGGGTGCTCGCCAGGATGCGCTCCACGACGGCGGTGACGGTGAAGACAGTGTCGATCAACTCGGCGCGGACCTTCTCGTACAGTGCGTTGAAGGACGCCTCGTCCCACGGCAGCTCGGCGGGGGTGAGCTTGTCGATGGCGGCCAGCGCGCAGTCGGCGATCAGCGCCGTGACGGAGCCGTGCGGGTTCTGGCTGAACGTCAGCTTCTCGATATTGTTCAGGTGCTCCAGGACGTAGCGGTCCGGGGGCGGCACCTTCAGTGCGAGCAGGCGGATGACGCCGCCGCGCATGGCCTGTTCCTGTTCGGAGCTGGTCTGGAAGAGCCTCAGGGCGACGGAACTGCCTGCATCCACGAGCGCAGGGTAGCCGGTGACAGTATGCCCCTTCACCGTGCCCTGGACCTGGCGCTGGACCGTCCCGAAGGACCATGAATTCAGCCCGGCCTGCTCGGCGAAACCGGTCGAAGCGCCGGAGACTGCGGAAGCCGCGGTCCCGGGAGCCGCGAGGGCGGCCCGTGCTGCCGACTTGCCGTTGAACCTGCCGCCCGCCACCGCGCCGGACCTGCCCTTGCCCTGGGGTGCCGTCGTCGCGGGCGTGGCGCCCAGTGACTCGGCGATCGCCCGCCGGGTGGCCGGTGCCAGCCGTTCCTGCAGCACCCCGAGGTCCTTGCCCTCGTCCAGGACCTTCCCCTGGGAATCCACGACGCGAAAGCTGACCCGCAGGTGCGGCGGGACGGCGTCCCAGTTCCAGGAATGCGGCGGGATGACCTGGCCGCGGATCCGGCGCAGGACCAGTTCCAGTGAGGCTTCCAGCTCGTCCGTGGCCGGATCGAAGTCCGCCTCGAGGGCCGCGACGGCCTGCCGGGCAACGTCCGGGGCCGGCACGAAGTTCTTGCGCACCTGCTTGGGCAGGGACTTGATCAGGGCAGTGACCAGCTCCACCCGCTGGCCCGGAATGAGCCAGCGGAACGCCGCGTCGTCGAGCTGGTTCAGGAACAGCACGGGCACCTCGGCGGTGACGCCGTCGGACGGGTTGGGCGGCGACCCGGGGGCCACCGGGTGGAACTCGTAGCTCAGCGGCAGCTCAAAGCCCCTGTGCAGCAGGGTCTTCGGGTAGGCCGAGTCGTCCAGGGCATCGGCGTCTTCGCTGATCAGCAGCGCCTGGTCGAAGTCGAGCAGCGCGGGGTCCTGCTGCCGGGCCTCCTTCCACCACTTGTCGAAGTGCCGCTCGGACACGACGTCCTTGCCGAGCCTGGCGTCGTAGAACTCGAAGAGCGTCTCGTCGTCCACCAGGATGTCACGGCGCCGCATCCGCGCCTCCAGCTCCTCGACTTCAAGGAGCAGCGCCCGGTTGCGGTGGAAGAACTTGTGGTGGGTCTGCCAGTCGCCCTCGACCAGGGCGTGACGGATGAACAGCTCCCGGCAGAGCTCCGGGTCCACCTTGCCGTAGTTGATCCGGCGGCTCGGAATGATGGGCACGCCGTACAGCGTGACCTTCTCATGGGCCATCACCGAGCCCATCTTCTTGGACCAGTGCGGTTCGCTGTAGCTGCGCTTGACCAGGTCCGGCGCCACCTGCTCGACCCAGAGCGGATCGAATTTCGCCGCCACCCGGGCCCACAGCCGGCTCGTCTCCACGAGCTCCGCGGCCATGACAAAGGTGGGGGACTTCTTGAACAGGGCCGAGCCCGGGAAGATCGCGAAGCGGCTGCCGCGGGCGCCGGCATACTCGCGCTTGCGCTCATCGAGGATGCCCACGTGGCTCAGCAGGCCCGAGAGCAGGCTGATGTGGATACCCTCGTGGTTGCCCACCGGATCGGCCAGGCGCTTGTTGTCCAGGCTGATGCCGAGCGGCCGGGCCAGCTGGCGCAGCTGCGCGAAGAGGTCCTGCCACTCGCGGACGCGCAGGTAGTTGATGAACTCGGCACGGCAGAGCCGGCGGAAAGCTGTGGAGGAGAGCTCCTGCTGCTTCTCCTGGAGGTAGTTCCAAAGGTTCAGGAAGCCGGTGAAGTCCGAGTTCTCGTCGCGGAAGCGGGCGTGCTTCTCCGCGGCGAGCTGCTGCTTGTCGGTCGGGCGTTCGCGCGGGTCCTGGATGGTGAGCGCCGCGGCGAGGATCATGACCTCGCGGACGCAGCCGCGCTTGCCGGATTCGACGATCATCCGGCCGAGCCGCGGGTCCACGGGCAGCTGGGCGAGCTGCTGGCCGACGGCGGTCAGCCCGCCGCCGTCTCTTCCGGCTGCACCGCCGGCAGGCCGGCGCCCGGTGCGGCCGTCGCCGTCGCCCGTCTGCTCCGGCGGACGCGCGGCACTCAAGGCACCCAGCTCGCGGAGCAGGGTGACGCCGTCGTTGATGGCCCGGGTGTCCGGCGGCTCCACAAACGGGAAGTTCGCCACATCCTTCGGGCCCCGGGCCACTCCCATCGCGGTCATCTGCAGGATGACCGCGGCGAGGTTGGTGCGCAGGATCTCGGGATCGGTGAACGGCGGCCGGGACTGAAAATCCTCCGCCGAGTACAGCCGGATCGCGATGCCGTCGGAGACGCGGCCGCAGCGGCCCGAGCGCTGGTTCGCGGAGGCCTGGGAGACGCGCTCGATCGGCAGGCGCTGGACCTTGGTGCGGTGCGAGTAGCGGGAGATGCGCGCGGTGCCGGTGTCAATGACGTACTTGATGCCGGGCACCGTCAGGGAGGTCTCCGCGACGTTGGTGGCGAGCACGATCCGGCGCTTGCTGCCCGGGTGGAAGACCTTGTGCTGTTCCTGCAGGCTCAGCCGGGCGAAGAGCGGGAGCACCTCGGTGCCGGCCAGCTTCCGGTTGGACTGGATCCTGCCGTTGAGGGCCTCGGCGGCGTCGCGAATCTCACGCTCGCCGGAGAAGAAGATCAGGATGTCCCCGGGAGCCTCCTGTGCGAGTTCGTCGACGGCGTCGCAGACGGCGTCCAGGGGATCGCGGTCCTCCTCCAGCTCGTCGTCGGAGGCCGCAGCTGCAACGTCGTCGGCGCTGTCACCGGCGGCCCCGCCGGCCGGCTGGGACAGCGGGCGGTAGCGGATCTCGACCGGATAGGTGCGTCCGGAGACCTCGATGATCGGCGACGGCTCTTCCTCGCTGCCGAAGTGCCTGGCGAAGCGCTGCGGATCGATGGTGGCGGAGGTGATGATGATCTTCAGGTCCGGCCGCTGCGGCAGGATCCGTTTGAGGTAGCCGAGGATGAAGTCGATGTTGAGGCTGCGCTCATGCGCCTCGTCGATGATGATCGCGTTGTACCTGCGCAGCAGCTTGTCCCGCCGGATTTCCGCCAGCAGGATGCCGTCGGTCATGAGCTTGACCTTGGTGTTGCGGCCCACCTCCCCGGTGAAGCGGACCTGGAAGCCGACTTCCTGGCCGATCTCGACGCCGAGTTCCTCCGCGATGCGTTCTGCGACCGTGCGGGCGGCCAGCCGGCGCGGCTGCGTGTGTCCGATCAGCCCGTTCTCGCCGAGGCCGAGTTCCAGGCACATCTTTGGAATCTGGGTCGTCTTACCGGAACCGGTCTCGCCGGCGATGATGGTCACCTGGTTGGCCGCGATGGCGGCCATCAGGTCCTCGCGGCGCTCGGAGACCGGCAGCTCGGCGGGGTAGGAGATATGCAGTGTCATGGCTGCACTCAGTCTACTGGGAACTGTCCCGGGGCTGTTTCTTCGGACATAAGGGTGCCCGGTCCCTGTCGGGACCGGGCACCGGGTGGCGGGGGACGGGTGGCGGTGAAGTGTGGACTGTCTTTGGCGGGGATTAGAAGATCCGCAAGGTGTAGCTGGTGCTGGGGAGGTCCCGGGCCATCCAGTACTCTTCCGAGCGGACCGGCGGGTTGTGGCCGAGCCCGTCCTTGCGGAGGGCTGCGACGGTGGCTGCGAGGCCGACGACGACGAGGACGATAAGGGCGATTCCAAGGAGTTCCATACCTCCATGGTTCTCCGGTGGCGGACCCAAAAGAAGTGGCAGAAATGCCCAAAAAGCTATAGTTTCTGCCACTGTTTCTGACAGAATGGAGTCATGATCAAATCAGTGGCAATGATCGTGGTGCCCAACTTCTCAATCTTTGAGTTCGGCACCGCGTTTGAGGTCTTTGGTGTGGACAGGTCAGACCGGGGGACCGGTGTGTCGGCCTTCGATTTCCGGGTCTGCACCCCGGCACCGGGTGACGTGCCGATGAAGTCCGGGCTGTCCATGCACGTGGGGCTCGGACTCGACGCAGCGGCGGACGCGGACCTGGTCATCATGACTCCCTACGGCCGGGACGAGGATGTCCCCGAATCAGTCCTCGAGGCGCTGCGGGCCGCGCACGCCCGCGGGGCATGGGTCATGTCCATCTGTTCGGGCGCCTTCGCCCTGGCCCGGGCCGGGCTGCTCGACGGCCGCCGCTGCACGACGCACTGGCACTTTTCCCAGGAGCTCGCCAGCCGGTATCCCGATGCCTTGGTGGATGAAAACGTCCTCTACGTCGAGGACGGCCGGATCATTACGAGCGCCGGGACGGCCGCCGGCATCGATGCCTGCCTGCACCTGGTCCGGGTGGAATTCGGCGCCGCCGTGGCGGCAGCCATCGCCCGCGACATGGTGGTTCCGCCGCACCGCGACGGCGGCCAGGCCCAGTTCATCGACCGGCCGATCCCGCCCTGCGGTTCGGAACCCATGGAGGAACTCCTGCAGTGGATGGTGCGGCACCTGGGGGAGGACCACCCCGTCAACGAGCTCGCCGCGCGCGTCCACATGTCGCCCCGGACCTTCGCCAGGCGCTTCCGCTCCGAGACGGGCGCGACCCCGGCGGCCTGGCTCAACTCCCAGCGCGTGCTGCGGGCCCAGGAACTGCTCGAGACCACGGACCTCAACATCGACGAAATCGCCCGCGAGTCCGGTTTTGGCCACTCGGTGCTGTTGCGGCACCATTTCGCCAAGGTGCTGGACACCAGCCCGCAGTCCTACCGCCGCACCTTCCGCGGACACCTGGCCGCCGCAGTCTAGGGCGGCGGCTCGGCTGCCTCCTTGGCCTTCTCGACCAGATCCCGCCACGGTCCGGTGACGGCCTGCTCGGGCAGGGTGGCGCGGTGCTGTCCGGCGCGGATGTTGTATAGGAACCGGTCGGGCTGCCCGCCGGCGGCGCCCCGGCCGGTCGAGGGGACGGCGTCCCACGGGCACGCCTCAATCAGGGGCTGCCAGAAGTCCGTATCCTCCGGCGGCGTGGGCTGCACGGTCCACGTCCGCTTCATGCCGGCAACGCCGCCGCTGCGCTGGACGGTGATCTTCATGAGACTGCGATCTTCATGGGTCTCGGATCTTCATGAGCTTGGCCTAGCGCCGCGCTCCCGGGAACTTTACCTTCACAGTTTCCCACGCGGACCGCACGGCGTCATGCTCTTTGGAATCCGCCCCGAAAAGCTCCCCGGCGGCCGCGGCCGTGCCCTTGGCGAACGCCCCGAACGTGGCGGTCGGGGACAGGGTGCCCCCCGTCAGCGTCTCGTACCAGATCCGCCCCGGCGCGTCCCACGCATTGCCGCCGAGAGCCGTGGCGACCAGGCAGAACGCCCGGTTGGGGATGCCGGAGTTGAGGTGTACCCCGCCGTTGTCGGCGCTCGTGTGCACATAGCCGTCCATGGAGTCCGGCTGCGGGTCCTTGCCGAGCACGTCGTCGTCGTACGCCGTCCCCGGAGCCTTCATGGAACGCAGAGCGGTCCCCTGGACCTGGTCCGTGAAGAGGCCCTCGCCGATCAGCCAGCTGGCCTGCGCCGCCGTCTGCTGCCGGACAAACTGCTCAACGAGCGCCCCGAACACATCGGACATCGATTCGTTCAGCGCGCCGGCCTGGTTGCGGTAGACCAGCGCTGCCGAATACTGGGTGACGCCGTGGGCCAGCTCGTGGCCGATCACGCTCAGTGACTTCGTGAACCGCTGGAAGACCTGGCCGTCGCCGTCACCGAAGACCATCTGCTGGCCATCCCAGAATGCGTTGTCGTACAGGCGGCCGTAATGCACCGTGGCATCGAGGTGGAGGCCGTTGCCGTCGATCGAGTTCCGGCCGAACGCCTCGGCGTAGAGGCGGTGGGTGTGCCCCAGCCCGTCGTAGGCCTCATCGGCGGCGGGATCTCCGGTGGGTGGTTCCCCTTCCTTGCGGACCACACTGCCGGGGAGTTGCTCGGTGAACTTGGCGTCGTACACCGTCCGCTCCGGCGGGGACGGCTTGAGTTCCCGCATGCCGGGATGGCTGCCTGGACCGGGCTGGGCCCGGGACGCATGGAAGGCCGGAACGTGCCGCAGGGCTTGCTTCGCCGCGCGGGCCGCCTCGGAGAGCTCCGGTTCGCGCTGGGCTGCCAGGCGACGGAGCAGGTACGGAGGGATGATGGAACAGTGCATGTGAGACCCCTTTGCTTCTGCCGATGTGGACAGCCTACGAGGGGGCGCCGACAATTGGCAGGGGCGGAAAGCAGGAAGCACAGCGGATGCTGCCCATTGGATACGGTAGGCCAATGGCGCACACCAAGAAGCGAAAAGAATCCAGCTCGACCCTGCTGACGGTCATCATCGCCTTTGTCGCGAATATCCTCGTCGCTGCCGCGAAGTCCGTGGCCGCGGTCCTCACCGGATCAGCCTCAATGACGGCAGAGGCAGCGCACTCCTGGGCGGACACCGGAAATCAGGTGTTCTTGTTCTTCGCGGAACGGCGATCGGTCAAGCCGCGGGACAAGAGCCATCCCATGGGCTACGGCCGGGAAGCCTACGTCTGGTCGATGTTTGCGGCATTCGGGCTCTTCACCGCTGGCGCCGTGGTGTCCATCATGCACGGCATCCAGCAGATCATCGCGCCGGAGCCTGCGGCCGACTTCGAGGTGGCCTACCTGGTCCTGGCCGTGGCCTTCGTCTTTGAGGGCATCTCCTTCATCCAGGCCTTCCGCCAGACCAGGAAGGCGGCGCACGAGCTCGAACGCCACACCTTGGAGCAGGTCCTGATCAGCTCAGATCCCACCCTGCGCGCCGTCTTTGCGGAGGACGCCGCGGCGCTGGTCGGCCTGGTCGTGGCCTTTGCGGGCGTGTTCCTGCATCAGGTCACGGGTTCGCCGCTGCCGGATGCGGTGGGGTCGATCGTCGTCGGCGTGCTGCTGGCTGTCGTCGCCGTCGTACTGATCGACCGCAACCGGCGGTTCCTGGTGGGCCAGGGCGTGACCCCGGACATCGAACGCTCCATGGCTCTTCGGGTGCTGGAGCACCCGGACATTGCCCGGCTCACCTACCTGCACCTGGAGTTTGTCGGCCCACGCAAGTTGTACCTCGTCGCGGCGGTGGACCTGCAGGGGGACCACCCGGAGCACGAAGTGGCTGTGACCCTGCGACGGATAGAACGCGAGCTGGAAGACCGCGAAACCGTGGAGGAAGCCGTGCTGACCCTGGCAACCCCGGACGAACCC
>NZ_MQTS01000189.1:33231-39125 GCF_020532825.1 Arthrobacter sp. SO3 | reverse complement strand
CCCCGCCGTTTCGCTGAAATGGCGGGGTTTTTATCTGTGCCCTCGATTGGAATCGAACCAACGACCTTCTGCTCCGGAGGCAGACGCTCTATCCCCTGAGCTACGAGGGCAGTCAGGGTTCCTGCCGTTACCGGCGGGACGTCCTAGAGCTTAGCAGGAAGGTGGGCCCCAAGGGAAAATCGGCGCGCAGCCCGGGACCTCCTGTCATGCCGGACGCCAAATTCCGCCACACTGCGGGCCACCGGTAGGCTGGAACTGTGACCCCTGAAGAACTCTCCCTCGCCATTTCCGCCTGCCTGAAGGACGCCGTCGCCGCCGGTGAAATCGGGCTTTCCGCATCCGACGTCCCGGATGAGGTGCGCGTGGAGCGTCCGAAGAACCGGGAGCACGGCGACTGGGCCACCAACATCGCCCTTCAGCTGGGCAAAAAAGCGGGCACCAACCCGCGGGAGTTCGCCTCGGTCCTGAGCGCCCGGCTGAAGTCCATCGACGGGGTGTCCGCCGTCGACATCGCCGGACCGGGGTTCCTGAACATCACCGTTGACGCGGCGGCCGCCGGCGCCCTGGCCAAGGCCATCGTCGAAGCGGGGCCGGACTACGGCACCAACACCGCGCTCGCAGGCCACACGGTCAACATGGAGTTCGTCTCCGCCAACCCCACGGGCCCGCTGCACATCGGCCACACCCGCTGGGCCGCCCTGGGCGACGCGATCGCCCGCGTCCTTCGGGCCTCCGGCGCGGACGTCACGGCCGAGTACTACATCAATGACGCCGGGTCGCAGATGAACGTCTTTGCCAACTCCGTGCTTTCCCGGCTCCACGGCCGCGGTGTGCCCGAGGGCGGCTACCCCGGCGAATACATCGCCGATCTTGGCCACGAGGTGCTGACCCAGCACCCGGACGTCCGCGAACTCACCGACGTCGCCGCGCTTCCGGTGATCCGCGGCGCGGCCTACAAGGCCCAGCTGCACGACATCAAACGCACCCTGGCCGAGTTCGGCGTCGAATTCGATGTCTACTTCTCCGAGCAGGAACTCCACGACGCCGGCGCGATCGAGGACGCCGTCGCCCGGCTCCGGGAACAGGGCCACGTCTACGACGACGGCGGCGCGGTCTGGCTGCGCACCACGGACTTCGGCGACGACAAGGACCGGGTGATGATCCGCGCGAACGGCGAACCGACGTACTTCGCCGCCGATGCCGCCTACTACCTGTCCAAAAAGGACCGAGGCTACACCGAGAAGATCTACCTGCTCGGCGCCGACCACCACGGCTACATCAACCGGCTCAAGGCCATCGCCGCCGCCGCCGGGGACGACCCCGAGGTCAACATTGAGGTCCTGATCGGCCAGCTGGTGTCCGTCAACGGCGCCAAGCTCTCCAAGCGCGCCGGCAACATCATCGAGCTCAAGGACCTCATCTCCTGGCTCGGCAGGGACGCCGTCCGCTATTCGCTGGCGCGTTTCCCGGCCGATTCGCCGCTGACCCTGGACCCTGAGCTGCTGAAGAAGCACAGCAACGAGAACCCGGTGTTCTACGTCCAGTACGCGCATGCCCGGTCCCGCGGTGCGGCCCGCAACGCCGTCGCCGCCGGCGTGGACCGGAGCGCCTTCGAGGCGTCGCTGCTGGAGCATGCCACCGAGAACGAGCTGCTCTCGCACCTTGGCAGCTACCCCTCGATCGTGGCCCGGGCCGCCGAACTGCGCGAGCCGCACCGCGTGGCCCGCCACCTGGAGGTCATCGCCGGCGCCTACCACCGCTGGTACGATGCCTGCCGGGTGGCCCCGCTGGGTGACGAGCCGATTACCGATCTCAACCGCACCCGGCTGTGGCTCAACGACGCCACCAGCCAGGTGCTGGCCAACGGACTGGAACTGCTGGGCGTCTCGGCGCCGGAACGGATGTAACCGCCATGACCACCAACCCGTCCACCGCAGCCTCCCCGCTCGCACCGGAATGGCTGCAGGTCCCCGCCGACCTCAACGCCCTGCACGAGCCGCTGTGGGCCGGCGGGGTCGCCCGGAACGACGCCGGCGAGCTCGCCATTGATGGCATCCCCGTCAGCGAACTCCAGCGCCAGTTCGGCACGCCCCTGTTTGTGATGAGCGAGACCGACTTCCGGGTCCGGGCCCGCGCCTTTTCCGACGCCTTCAACGACGCCTTCGCCGACATCTGCGGGGGAGTGGACGTGTACTACGCCGGCAAGTCCTTCCTGTGCACATCGGTGGTTCGCTGGGTGGAGGAGGAGGGCCTGCGGCTGGACACGGCCTCCGGCGGGGAACTCGCCGTCGCCGCCCGCGCCGGGATCCCCGGCGCCGACGTGGCGCTCCACGGCAACAACAAGTCCGACGGCGAGATCCACCGCGCCCTCGACATGCAGCTGGGCCGGATCGTGGTGGACAGCCTCGCCGAACTCGACCGCGTCGCCAAGATCGCCAGCGCCCGCGGCGAAACCGCCAGGGTCATGCTGCGGCTGACCCCCGGCGTGCACGCCCACACCCACGAATTCATCGCCACGGCCCACGAGGACCAGAAGTTCGGCCTCTCCATGGCCGGGGACTCCACCGAGCAGGCCGGGCTGTCAGCGGCCGAGGAGGCCGTGGCCGCGGCGTCGGGCTACGCCAGCATCGACCTGCTCGGCCTGCACTGCCACATCGGCTCGCAGATCTTCGAGCCGGACGGCTTCGCCCTCGCAGCGGAGAAGCTGCTGGACTTCCTCGCCGCGATGCAGTCCAAGTACTCGATCGTGCTCCCTGAACTCGATCTCGGCGGCGGCTACGGCATCGCCTACACGCCCGTGGACACCCCGCGCCCGGCTGCCGACATCGCCCAGGCGATGGCCGCCGTCGTCCGCTCCAAATGCGCGGAGCTGGGCATCTCCGCCCCGCGGATTTCGATCGAACCGGGCCGCGCAATCGTCGGAAGCACCACGTTCACGCTCTATGAAGTGGGCACCCTGAAGACGGTCCGGGTCGATGCCCCCGCAGCCGGCGGAGGAGTTTCCGGCGGTCCCGGCGACGCCGGAAAACCCAGTAAACCCGGCGAAAACGTTACGTACCCGCGCCGGTATGTGTCGGTGGACGGCGGGATGAGCGATAACCCGCGCCCGGTGCTGTATGACGCGGATTACTCGGCCATTCTCGCCTCCCGGACCTCGGAGGAAGCCGCGCAGCTGTCCCGAGTGGTGGGCAAACATTGCGAGAGCGGCGACATAGTTGTTAGAGATGTATATCTGCCCAAGGACGTGGCAGCCGGTGATCTGCTCGCTGTACCGGGTACCGGCGCCTATTGCTGGGCCCTGTCAAGCAACTACAACTATCTGGCCCGGCCGGGCGTTGTCGCTGTGCGCGACGGATCTGCCCGGCTCATAGTCCGCGGGGAAACCGAAGAAGATCTGCTCAACCGCGACATGGGAGTCTGAATGACTGAATTGCGAACCCTGAAAGTAGCCCTGCTGGGCTGTGGCAACGTCGGGGCCCAGGTTGCGCGGATTCTCATCGACGACGCCGACATGCTGGCCTCGCGCGCCGGAGCCCGCCTGGAACTGGCCGGCATCGCCGTGCGCAATCTCGACGCCCCCCGGGAGGTCGAGCTGCCCCGCGGGCTGTTCACCACCGACGCCGAGACCCTGATCAAGGACGCCGACCTGGTGATCGAGCTGATGGGCGGGATCGAACCCGCCCGGACCCTGATCCTGACGGCCATGCAGAACGGCGCCTGCGTCGTTACCGGGAACAAGGCCCTCGTTGCCAAGGACGGCCCGACCCTGCATGAGGAAGCGGACAAGGCCGGCGTGCAGTTGTCCTACGAAGCCGCCGTCGCCGGTGCGATCCCCATTCTGCGGCCCATCCGGGACAGCCTCTCCGGCGACCGGATCACCCGGGTCCTCGGCATCGTCAACGGAACCACCAACTTCATCCTGGACCAGATGGACTCCACCGGGGCGCAGTTCGCCGACGCGCTGGCGGAGGCCCAGCGCCTCGGTTATGCGGAAGCCGACCCCACCGCCGACGTCGAAGGCTACGACGCCGCCTCCAAGGCCGCGATCCTCGCCTCGCTGTCCTTCCACACCCGGTTCTCCCTGGACGACGTGTACTGCGAAGGCATCAGCAACGTCACGGCCGCGGACATCGCCGCGGCGAAGGACGCCGGGTTTGTCATCAAGCTGCTCGCAATCGCCGAGAAGCTAACCGCCGCAGGCACGGAAACAGGCACAAGAACTGGCACGGAAACAGGCGCCAACGGGGATACCGGTGTTTCCGTCCGGGTGCACCCAACGCTGCTGCCACGCGAACACCCGCTCGCTGCCGTGCGCGGCGCGTTCAACGCCGTCTTCATCGAGGCCGAAAACGCCGGCGAGCTGATGTTCTACGGCCAGGGCGCCGGCGGCAAGCCGACGGCGTCGGCCGTAATGGGCGACCTCGTCTCCGCGGCCCGCAGCATCGTCCTCGGCGGCCCCGGCCGTGCCGAGACAACGACCGGACAGGTCACGGCACTTCCCGTCACCGCCGCCGTGACCAGCTACTACATCGGCCTCGACGTCGCCGACCAGCCCGGCGTGCTGGCAAGGATTGCCCAGCTCTTCGCCGAGCACGGCGTCTCCATTGAAATCATGCGGCAGACGATCCACCGCGACTCGGATTCCACGATTGAATCGGCGGAGCTTCGGATCGTTACCCACCGCGCAAGCGAGGCTGCACTGGCAGCCACCGTCGAGGCCGTCAAGGGCCTGGACGTCATCAATTCCGTTACATCCGTACTGCGGGTAGAAGGAGTCTAAGTGGCTCACCAATGGCGCGGCGTCATCCGCGAATATGCTGAACGTCTGCCTGTCACCGAGGCAACGAAGGTCATCACCCTCGGGGAGGGCGGCACTCCGCTCGTGTACGCGCAGCAGCTGTCCGCGCTGACCGGCAGTGACGTCTACCTCAAGGTCGAGGGCATGAATCCGACCGGCTCCTTCAAGGACCGCGGCATGACCATGGCCATGACCGCGGCGGTTGCCGCCGGCGCGAAGGCCGTGGTGTGTGCCTCCACCGGCAACACCTCCGCCTCCGCCGCCGCGTATGCCACTGCGGCCGGACTGAAGTGCGTGGTCCTGGTGCCCGAAGGAAAGATCTCGATGGGCAAGCTGAGCCAGGCGATCGCGCACGGCGCAACCCTGCTGCAGGTCGACGGCAACTTCGACAACTGCCTCGATATCGCCCGCAAACTGGGGGAGTCCTACCCGGTGTTCCTGGTCAACTCGGTCAACCCGGCCCGGATCGAGGGCCAGAAGACCGGTGCCTTCGAAGTAGTCGACTGGCTCGGAGACGCTCCCGACTTCCACGTGCTCCCGGTGGGCAACGCCGGCAACATTACCGCGTACTGGAAGGGCTACAAGGAATACTGCGCACCGTTCGAGTCCGCCACGGCCGGTACGCTGGCCGCAGTCTCCACCAGGACCCCGGTGATGTGGGGCTTCCAGGCCGCCGGTGCGGCACCGTTCGTCGCCGGCCACCCGATCACGGAACCCGACACGATCGCCACCGCCATCCGGATCGGCAACCCGGCCTCCTGGGATTCCGCCATCGCCGCGCGCGACGAGTCCGGCGGCGTGATTGAGGCCGTGACCGACGAGGAAATTCTGTCGGCGCACCGCTGGCTGTCCGCCCGCGAAGGCGTCTTCGTCGAACCCGGCTCCGCCGCGGGTGTCGCCGGCCTGATCAAGAAGCACGCGGCCGGCGAAGTGCCGACCGGCAAGACCATCGTCATCACGGTCACCGGCCACGGACTCAAGGATCCGCAATGGGCGCTCCGCACCGAGGACGGCAGCGAAGTGCAGCCCGTCAAGGTCTCGAACGACGTGGTCACTGTGGCCACAGCCCTGGGCCTGGAAGAAAAGTAACCGTGGA
>NZ_MQTS01000189.1:1655-33196 GCF_020532825.1 Arthrobacter sp. SO3 | reverse complement strand
GCTCGTCACGGTCCGGGTACCCGCCACGAGCGCGAACCTTGGCCCCGGATATGACAGCCTCGGCTTGGCGCTGTCGCTGTTCGACACCCTGACGGTGGAAACCCTGGACAGCGGGGAGCTGGAATTCGAGCTCAGCGGGGAAGGAGCCGAATCCCTGCCCCGTGACGCCACCCATCTGGTGGTGAGGGCCATCACGGAGGCCCTGCACCGCCTTGGTTTCCGGCACGAGGGCCTGAGGATCACGGCAGACAACGTCAATCCGCATGGCCGCGGCCTGGGCTCCTCGGCCTGTGCCGTCGTTGCCGCGGTGACCGCCGCCAACGCCCTCGTTCCGGAGGCGTCGCACCGGGACAAGGACTGGGTCCTGCAGCTCACCAGTGAAATGGAAGGCCATCCCGACAACGTCGCACCGGCGATTTTCGGTGGACTGGCGCTGTCGTGGCAGGACAGTGACCGGTACAGCAGCACCTGCGCGGCGGTCGCCCCTGCGGTCATCCCCGTGGTCGCTGTGCCGGACTTTGAGTTGTCCACCGAGGCTGCCCGTGCGCTGCTGCCCGCCTCGGTGGGCCACCACGCCGCGGCGATGAATTCGGGAAGGGCGGCCCTGCTGATCCACGCCCTGACGCAGAAACCGGAATTCCTGCTTGCCGGGACTGAGGATTACCTGCACCAGAGCTACCGCGCCGAGGCCATGCGGCCGAGCGCGGACCTCATCGCCGCGCTGCGGCGGGCAGGCTTTGCCGCCGTTGTCTCCGGGGCCGGCCCCACCGTGCTGGTCCTTGCCAATGGAGCGGCCCAGGCCGAGGCCGCGGTGGAGTTCATCGGCGCTTTCACGTCCGGCAACACGCCGGACGTGGGCTGGCGTGTGATGAAGCTGGCCGTGGACGTTGAAGGTGCTAAAGTGGAAGTGCACCGGCGGTAATCACGCAGGCGGTAATTCAGTTACTGTTCAAAGACCGCGATGTTGGCCAAGTTGCCTCTCTCATCTTTTACTGCGCAATATTTTCCGGTGCCACCTGCTTTTGGTCTGACGCAGGAATCCGCAGAAATATCTCTGCACCCTGAAAAGTCAGCCCGCCGTTCCTTTTCTTCCGGAACGCGCCAGGTGTAGCTGTATCCGGCCGTGCTGGCCAACATCCATCCGGCAAGGCCGAAATCCCGGCTGCAGATCTGAACTGCAGCCCAGATCAAATCATCGCGTCCAGCTCCTAGTCTGGGCGCCGTCGAGGGGGAAGGATCCTTCGTGACCGAAACCACTGAGCTGTCTTCAGCTGTGGAAACATCATCTTCTGCTGCCGGATCGTCAACGGCCGCACCCGCCAAGAGCAGCGGCCTTGCAGGCCTCAAGCTCGCCCAGCTGCAGGCTCTTGCGAGCCAGCTGGGGATTTCCGGCGGTTCCCGGATGCGGAAGGGCGATCTTGTGTCCGCCATTTCCGCACACCGCGCCGGTACTCCGGTAAGCAAGGCGCCGACCCGCGCCGCTGCGAAGGCGACCGACAACGGCACCGTGGCCCAGTCCGCGGCCCCGGCCGCACTGCCTGCCGCAGCCGAGTCCGAAGCCCCGGCCCAGGAAAACCCCCGTGCCCGCGGACGCGGACGCAGCCGCCGCGCCGGCAGCGATGGCGTCATCACGACCCCCGCGGCCGAGGCCCCGGCCGCACCCGCAGTGGAGGCGCCGGCCGCTTCCGCCGAGGCCGGCACTGTTGAGTCCGGCTCTGCCACCTCCGCGACGGAAGGCAGCGAACGTACCCGCCAGCCCCGCACCCGCAACCGCCGCCGCGGCGAAGCTGCCGAGCAGTCCGGCGGACAGGGCGCAGGGCAGAACACAGGGCAGAACACAGGGCAGAACGCAGCCCAGGCTGCACCCGCCGTCGAGGCGCCGGCCGAGCAGGCTTCCGGCGAGCAGCGCCAGGCCGAGCGCACGGAACAGCGTTCCGAGCAGCGCTCCGAACAGCGCCAGGCGGAACCGGGCAGCGAAGACGGCCAGCGCCGTGAGAGCAGCCGCACCCGTGGAGGCCGCGACGAAACCGCCGGCACCCGCGACACCCGCGACAACACTGGCACCCGCGATAACACCCGCGACAATGACGACAGTGACGGCGGCAGCCGCCGGAACCGCCGCAACCGGCGCGACCGCAATGACCGCAACGACCGTCCCGAGCGCTCCGGCGGGCAGGACAGCCGCGACAACACTTCGCGCAACGACCGCTTCCGCGACCGCAACGACCGCCGTCGGGGGCGTGTGCAGGGACCGGACGTCGACGACGTCGAGGTCACCGAGGACGACGTCCTGCTGCCCGTGGCCGGCATCCTGGACGTGCTGGAGAACTACGCGTTCATCCGCACCTCCGGTTACCTGCCGGGCCCGAACGACGTCTACGTGTCCCTCGCCCAGGTCAAGAAGTACAACCTGCGCAAGGGCGACGCCGTCGTCGGTGCCATCCGTGCACCGCGTGAAGGCGAGGCCCAGCAGGGCGGCCAGCAGCAGACCGCCCGCCAGAAGTTCAACGCCCTCGTCCGGGTCACCTCGGTCAACGGCAAGACCCCCGAGGAACTCAAGGACCGCGTTGAATTCGCGAAGCTCGTCCCGCTGTACCCCTCGGAACGCCTGCGCCTCGAAACGGACCCCAAGAAGATCGGCCCCCGGGTCATCGACCTGGTTGCCCCGATCGGCAAGGGCCAGCGCGGCCTGATTGTTTCGCCGCCGAAGGCCGGCAAGACGCTCATCCTGCAGTCCATCGCCAACGCCATCACCACCAACAATCCTGAGGTCCACCTCATGATGGTGCTTGTTGACGAACGCCCCGAAGAAGTCACGGACATGCAGCGCACCGTCAAGGGTGAGGTCATCGCCTCCACCTTCGACCGTCCCGCCGACGACCACACGACCGTGGCCGAACTTTCCATCGAGCGTGCCAAACGCCTCGTGGAAATGGGCATGGACGTTGTGGTGCTCCTCGACTCGATGACCCGCCTGGGCCGTGCCTACAACCTGGCGGCACCTGCTTCCGGCCGTATCCTCTCCGGTGGTGTCGACTCCGCAGCGCTGTACCCGCCGAAGCGCTTCTTCGGTGCAGCCCGCAACATCGAAAACGGTGGCTCCCTGACCATCCTGGCAACCGCGCTCGTCGAGACCGGTTCCAAGATGGACGAGGTCATCTTCGAAGAGTTCAAGGGAACCGGCAACATGGAACTGCGCCTGTCCCGCCAGCTCGCGGACAAGCGCATCTTCCCGGCCGTGGACGTCAACGCGTCCGGTACCCGCCGTGAGGAAAACCTGCTGTCCCCCGAGGAAGTCAAGATCATGTGGAAGCTGCGCCGGGTCCTGTCCGGACTTGAAACGCAGCAGAGCCTTGAGCTGCTGACCAACAAGATCCGGGAGACCCAGAGCAACGTCGAGTTCCTCATGCAGGTGCAGAAGACGACGCTTGGTGCGAAGTCCGACAACGACAAATAGCTGACGTCAACCGCTCGGTAATTGGCGGCCCTTCCCGGGCCGCCAGTTACCCGAGCGGTTGTTGCGTTAACCAGTGACTCCGCTTCAACAGCAACGCGGGGTCACTTAGAGCCCATCGGGGCCCTTGGAATGGGCCGTAAGTGACCCCGCGTTGCAGTAACTAGACTTGGTAAGAGTCGAAAGAGGTTTGAAAATGTTTGAGTCCGTTCAGGGCCTGTTGGATGAGCATGATGCCATCCAGGCACAGCTTGGGGATCCTGCTGTTTACGCTGACCAGAAGCTTGCCCGGAAGCTGGGGCGGCGCTCCGCACAGCTGAACGGCATCGTCGAGGCGTACCACGCGTGGCACGGCATCGAGGACGACCTTGCGGCGGCCCGGGAAATGGCGGGGGAGGACCCGGAGTTCGCGGCGGAAGTGCCCGAGCTGGAGGCCAAGCTGGAGACGGCCGCAGCCAAGCTGCGCCGGCTCCTGATCCCGCGCGACCCGGACGACGCCCGCAACGTGATCCTCGAAGTCAAGGGCGGCGAGGGTGGCGACGAGGCCGCCCTGTTCGCGGCCGACCTGCTGCGGATGTACACCCGGTACGCGGAATCCCGCGGCTGGAAGACCGAGATGATTTCCGCCAACGAATCGGACCTGGGCGGCTACAAGGATGTCCAGGTGGCCATCAAGGGCAACTCCAACGATCCGGCCGAGGGGGTCTACGCGCGGCTCAAGTTCGAAGGCGGCGTGCACCGCGTGCAGCGTGTTCCCGTGACGGAATCCCAGGGCCGGATCCACACCTCCGCCGCCGGCGTACTGGTGCTTCCGGAAGTGGATGAGCCCGAGGAACTCGAGATCAACCAGAACGATCTCAAGATCGACGTCTACCGTTCCTCCGGCCCCGGCGGCCAGTCCGTGAACACCACCGACTCCGCCGTCCGGATCACCCACCTTCCCACCGGAATCGTGGTGGCCATGCAGAACGAGAAGTCGCAGCTGCAGAACCGAGAGGCCGGCATGCGCGTCCTCCGCGCCCGCATCCTGGCCCACCAGCAGGAGCAGATTGACGCCGAGAACTCGGCCCAGCGCAAGTCGCAGATCCGCACCATGGACCGCTCGGAGCGCATCCGGACCTACAATTACCCGGAAAACCGGATCGCGGACCACCGCACCGGCTACAAGGCCTACAACCTGGACCAGGTCATGAACGGTGACCTCGAGCCGGTCATCCAGTCGGCCATCGAGATGGACGAACAGGCCCGCCTCGACGCCATCGGCGACTAGTCCGGCGCGCGCAGAGATGACAGAAGGAACCGGGCTGAGCCTCGCGGACGCGGTCCGCGGGGCCACCGCCGTCCTGGCCGCCGCGGGCGTCCCGAGCCCGCGGGTGGACGCCGAACTCCTCGCCGAGCACCTGCTTGGCGTTGGCCTTGGCCGGCTCCGCGCCCTGATGCTCGGTGACACGCCCGCCCCGGACGGTTACCAGGAGCTCGTTGCCGAGCGGGCCCAGCGGATACCGCTGCAGCACATCACCGGCGTCGCGCACTTCCGCTACCTGGAACTCGCGGTCGGGCCGGGGGTCTTCATTCCCCGCCCGGAAACTGAATCCGTGGTCCAGCTGGTGATTGACCGGCTGCAGGGTCTGGTGCACCCCAAGGTTGTGGACCTGGGCACCGGTTCCGGGGCCATCGCCGGCTCGATTGCGCACGAGATCCCCGGCGCGGAAGTCCATGCGGTGGAATACAGCGAGTTCGCGCACGCCTGGGCGGCGAAAAACTTGGCTCCCCTCGGCGTCCACCTCATCCGCGGAGACCTGCGCGATGCCCTGCCGGAACTCAACGGCACGTTCGACGCCGTTGTCTCCAACCCGCCCTACATTCCGGCCGAAGCGGTACCCAACGAACCCGAAGTGGCGCTGCACGATCCGCCCGAGGCGCTGTACGGCGGGGGAGCGAACGGCATGGAGCTTCCGACGGCGGCCGCGGCCTCCGCCGCCAGGCTGCTGGTGCCCGGCGGCTACTTCGTGATGGAACACGCCGAAGTCCAGGCCGGCTGGATCGCCGCAATGCTCGAGCGATCCGGGCGGTGGACCGCGGTGACCACCCATCGTGACCTCAACGGCAAGGACCGGGCCACCAGTGCCGTCCTCGCCGACCCGACTGCCCTGCGGTGACCAAAGCAACGCATGAAGTGATGAAAGAATGGGCCAGTGACGACTAGCTACGATTGCACGGCAGCTGAGCAACGCGCTGCAGGACTTGAACATGCCCAGCGGGCCATCCGGGAGCACAAGTGCGTGGTCTTCCCGACGGACACCGTGTACGGGATCGCCGCCGACGCGTTCTCCCCCCTCGCAGTGACCTTGCTGCTGGCCTCGAAGGGGCGCAGCCGCAAGATGCCCCCGCCTGTCCTCATCCCGCGGCTCAACGCCCTCGACGGCCTTGCCACGGACGTTCCGGCCGAGGCCCGGCGCCTTGCCGAGGCGTTCTGGCCCGGCGGGCTCACGCTCATCCTGCACGCCCAGCCGTCCCTCGACTGGGACCTCGGCGAGACCAGGGGCACCGTCGCCCTGCGGATCCCGGCCGACGACGTCGCCCAGGACCTGCTGACGCTGACCGGGCCGCTGGCCGTCTCCTCGGCGAACCGCACGGGCCAGGCCGCGGCGCAGACCGCCGCCGACGCCGAAGCCCAGCTTGCAGAGTCCGTGGAGGTCTACCTCGAAGGCGGCCCGCGTCCGGCCGAGGGTGCCGAGGCGCTGCCGTCCACCATCGTTGACGCCACCGCACTGCCGCTGCGGGTGGTCCGCCAGGGCGCCATCAGCCTGGAGCGGCTCCGCACGGTAGTCCCGGAAGTGCTGGGCGTCGGCGAGGAACCCGAAGCTGCGGCGGAGTTGCCGGTGGCCGAAGAGCCTGCTGCGCCTGCAGCCGAAGCGCCCGCTGCCCAGGAACCCGCGGCGGAGTTGCCGGTGGCCGAGAAGCCCGCTGCCACCGCGGAAGAGGAAGCCGTAGGAGAGTTGCCGGTGGCCGAAGCGTCCGCTGTCGCCGCGGACCGCCCCAGCCCGGGGGCCGGAACCGCATGACCCTCCAGCGACAGCGCGTCCCCGTCCTCGACGTGGATGCGACACCCCTGACTGTCCCCGAACTGACAGCGGTGCTCAGCCGCTTCGTCGCGGAAGGCACGACCCGCACCGTGGTGGGCCACAACCTCCACAGCGTCACGCTGTGCCATTCCGATCCGGGCTTCCGCGAGTTCTACCAGCACAGCGACGTCGTGCTGATCGACGGCGCCCCGGTGCTCATCCTTTGGGCCCGCGGCGGCGAGGCCCAGCAGGGTGAGGTCCCGGTCATGGACTACCGGCTGGGTTCCACGGACTGGATCCCCGCGCTGGCCAGTGTCGAGGGGCTCAAGCGGATCGCCGTGATCGGGGCCGGCCCCGTGGCCAACGCGCAGGCCGTGGACAGGCTGGCTGCCCTGGTCCCGCACGCCCGGGTCGCCGGAATGCCGGGGGAGGGCTGGAACGAGGAACTCGAAGAGTCCGCCGTCCAGTGGCTGTCAGAGTTCCGTCCGCAGCTGGTTCTGCTCGGGCTCGGCATGCCGTTGCAGGAACAAGTGCTCACGCGCCGGCTGGCGACGCTGCCTCCGGCGGTTTACTGTGCCGTTGGCGGGGCGATCGAGCAGATCGCGGGGATCCAGAAACTGGCGCCGCGTTGGCTCGGGCGCCTTGGCCTGGAATGGGCCTGGCGGCTTGTCCTCCACCCGCGGCGCGTCGCCTACCGGGTCTTCGGTGAGCCCTGGCTGCTCACCGGACTGCTGATCCGGCGCCGGCTACAGCCCAGGCGCTAGAACTTCTGGTCCTTCAGGGGACCGAAACCCTTGCCGCGCAGCCCGGCGGAAAAAGCCCCGAACCAGTCCGCGAGGCCCCGGAGGTCCCCCCGGCGCGTGAAGTAGCCGAGGTAGCCGCCCACATCGGCGACGAGCGACTTGATCCGGAAGTGGCGGCGGATCAGGTAGCCGCGGTTCCGGTAGTAGAAGTAGCGCTTGAACGCCGAGTCCGGAACGATCACATGCCAGCGGGCGCCGTAGACATGCTTGGTCTCGGCGAAGGCATGCGGGTGCGTGATCGCCGTCGTCGTGACGGTGCCGAACCTGATCCCGGCCTTGCGGAGCCTGATGGTGAAGTCCACCTCGTCACCGCGGATGAACAGGCGCATGTCCGGCAACCCGACCGTGAAAAAGACATCCGAACGGATCAGCGCGCCATTGAAGAAATGGCCGTCGTTCGGCAGGAAACCGATCTTCTCCACGTCGGCCCGGTCGTGGGTGACCTTGCCGTCCAGACGGAAGAAGAAGGACAACCGGTCGGGGTGGCCGGGGGCGACGACGAGGGGGACGACCGCCTCAAGCCCGCGCGCCTCCGCCTCGCGGACGAGGGTGGCCAGGCACTCCGGGTCGGCGGGTTCGGCGTCGTCGTCCATCATCCAGATCCAGTCGGCGCCGGTGGCGACTGCCTTGAGGATCGCCAGGGAGAATCCGCCGGCACCGCCAAGGTTGGCTTCGGACCGGACGTAATCCACATTCCGGTGCGCTTCCGCGACGTCCCTGGCCGGGACCGTGCCGGAATCCACAAGGCAGATGGAGCGAACCGCTGCTGTCTGGTTGTTGATGGCGTTCAGCAGAACTGCCAGCTCCCGGGGACGGTCAAACGTCACGGCAGCAACTGCAACCGACAGGGTCATCGAGTGTTCCTTTCAGCACGGCCGCCGGTGGTTTTCCCGCCGGCAACGGGCCGTGTGACGCGAAGACAGGTGGCCGATGGCATTAGTATCTTGACTAGAGTCCACTGTAATACAGCCCTGTCAGGCACTACGCACTGCCTGCCCTGCGCACGGCGACGGAGAAGTTTCATTTATTGCAAGACAGACCCACAGCGACTGAGTTCACCCCAATCCCGGAGTCACGAGGCATCACCGTGGTTCCGGGCTGCGCAACCGGGTGACCCTTGTGCCGACGGCTCCAAGCGGGTGTCTTCGCCGTGATTATGTACCTGCTCATGATGCTCTCAGCGGCAGTCGTGAGCTACATGGCTACCTGGGGTGCCCGCTTGGTCGGAAACCGGATGGAGCTGTTCTCGCCGATCCGCAGCCGTGACATGCACTCAACCCCCCTGTCGAGGCTCGGCGGCCTGGGGATCTTCGCCGGATTCCTCGTCGCCCTGCTCATTGCGAGCCAGTCGTTCTTCGTCAAGGACATCTTCCGTAACAACGACGCACCCTGGGGGATCCTGGCGGGTTCAGCCGTGATCGTCCTCGTGGGCGTGGCGGATGACCTGCTGGACCTGCGCTGGTGGGTCAAGCTGATCGGACAAAGCGCCGCGGCCCTGGTGGTGGCGGTCTGGGGGGTCCGGATGACAATCATTCCGTTCATCCCCGAGCCCATCGTGATCGAGACCGACGCCGTGAGCATCGTGCTGACGGCCGGCCTGATCGTGACCACCATGAATGCATTTAACTTCATTGACGGGCTCGACGGACTCGCTGCGGGCGTCGCCATCATCGGCGGAACGGCGTTCTTCCTGACGGCCTACTGGGTACACCGGACTGCCGTGCTGCTGGACCGCTCGGACCTGGCAACCCTGCTGACCGCCGTGCTCGTCGGCGCCTGCATCGGCTTCCTGCCGCACAACTGGTTCCCCGCGAAGATCTTCATGGGTGACTCGGGCGCCATGCTGATCGGCCTGATCATGGCGTCGGCCGGCATCGTGTCCACCGGGCAGATCAGCTCCGGGCTGTACGACCGGGCGAACGGTATCCCCACCATCATCCCGATTCTGCTGCCCTTCGCTGTGCTGTTCCTGCCGCTGCTGGATCTCTGCCTGGCCGTCGTGCGGCGCACCGCGCTCGGGCGTTCGCCGTGGTCGGCGGACCGCGGCCACCTTCACCACAAACTCCTTGACATCGGGTACTCACACCGCGGTGCTGTCATCCTGATGTACCTCTGGACCTGCGTACTGGCTTTCAGTGGCCTGGCGTTTGCCGTCTACCCGTGGCAGTTAGTCCTGGTCGGCGGGCTGGCGGCGATGATCATCATGGCCGGAATTACGGCCTGGCCGTACCTGCGCCACAAGGCCCCGGGACGGGGTCCTCGTTCGTCTGCAGAAGAGGGATGACGCGGGCTTTTCCGAATAATTTCTATCTATTGTAGAATTCAGGTGCGGTACTTCGCCGTGACATTCTGACCAGCAAACACCCCTCGACGATTGGGATCTGATGACCTCCAACGCCGAACCCGGACGAACGTCCGGCGCCGGAGAAGTTGGTGTCTCGGGTCCCACAAAGTCGTTGTGGCTGCGCCTGCTGGCCATCAGCTCGGCTGTTGGCGGCGGAGCCCTGCTGGTCACAAGCCTGGCCGCGCTCCTGCTCGACGGAATGGCGGCCGCGCTGTCGTCCCTCTTCGGCGGGACGCTGGTAATCGCCTTCTTCGCGATCAGCCTCCTCGTAGGCCACTTCGGCGGCCGCAATCACTCTTCCGGAGCCATCGGCCTGTTTGCGGCGACATATTTTATCAAGGTCGTCGGATTTGCCGTGGTGCTGTTCGCTATCGGCAGCCCCGACTGGCTGAACGGGCGCTGGTTCCTGGCCGGCGCCGTCGTGACTGTGGTGTTGTGGCAGGCCGCCGAGATTTATGGTTTCAGCAAGGCACGGCTCCAGCTCTACAACGACCCAGAGACCCCGGAAGGCGGCACCGATGTTTAGCCGCAACGACCGACGCCGGAAGACGCCCGGCACCCCCAAAACCAGCGCGGCCACCCCCGGTGTTTCGGACAACGGACGCGACGGCGGATACAACGCCGGGATCGCCGTCTTCAGCTACATTGTTGGCGGAATCATGGTCTGGAGTTTGATAGGGTGGGGTCTGGATAATCTGTGGGGAACCCGCTGGATTGTGCTCGCAGGCGCCCTGCTTGGAGCCGCGGGAGGGTTCTATCTTTCTCATATGCACGGCCTCACCAGTTCGCGTAATTCGGCTGGCGGGGACACTGCTGCACGTGGCCCGTCCAAGGACGAGGATCAGTAATGCCAAATAATTTCACACGGGGAGTTTCTGACAGCAACGTCGACTTTCCCCGACCAACGCCCAATGATGGACACTGCAGAGAGGAAACGCGTTGATCGCGCTTGCGCTCCCGGCCCAAGATTCAGGACCTTTTACGCCTCCTGGAATTGAAGAAATGCACCTGCCGGCAATCCTGCCGTGGGGGGCAGCCGAAGGATTCTCCAAGCAGATGCTGCTGGTTATCCTTTCGGTCGTTATTATCGCCACATTCTTTCTGATGGCTGCCCGCAAGGGTCAGCTCGTCCCCGGCAGGCTGCAGTTTGCAGGTGAAGCCGCCTACGGCTTCGTCCGCAACGGCATCGCCAAGGACATCATCGGCGGCAAAGACTTCATGAAGTACGTCCCGCTGCTGTTTAGCCTGTTCTTCTTCATCCTGGTGAACAACATCTACGGCGCCATTCCGGTGATTCAGCTCCCCACCTTCTCGCATGTCGGCGGCGCCTACGTGATGGCCGCGATCGTGTACGTCACCTGGATCGTGATCGGCGTCAAGAAGAACGGCCTGCGCTACTTCAAGCTGGCCACCGTGCCCACCGGAGTCCCGGGCTACATTCTTCCGATTGTGATTCCGATCGAGATCATCTCCAACTTCCTGGTCCGCCCGGTCACCCACAGCCTCCGTCTGTTCGCGACCATGCTGGCCGGCCACCTGATCGTGATGATCGCCGGTTCCGGCATCGAGTACCTCGTCACGCAGGAGAACCTCCTGCTGAAGGGCACGTCGATCCTTGTCCTTGGCGGTGCGATTGCCATGTACATGCTGGAAGCGCTGATCATGGTCCTGCAGGCCTATGTGTTCACCCTGCTGACCGCCATCTACATCGAAGGCGCACTGCACGCGGACAGCCACTAGGCACCCACAAACTTCCCCTCGTGGGATGAAGCAACCCAAACAACCTGCCGCACAGACGGCATCTTGAAAGGAAGAAATATGAACGGCAATCTCAACCTCGTAGGTTACGGTCTGTCCGCAATCGGCGGTGGTATCGGTGTTGGTCTCGTGTTCGCCGCTTACATCAACGGCGTCGCACGCCAGCCGGAGGCACAGCGTGTGCTCCAGCCGATCGCATTCCTCGGCCTCGCGCTGACTGAAGCTCTCGCCATCCTCGGCCTGGTCTTCGCGTTCGTTCTCTAGTCTGAACTTCAGAACTAAGCGAACATCCAGAACCGAGTAGAAAAGGACGGGTGAATTATGAATCAGCTGATCATCTCAGCCGCCGTTGAAGGCCAGTCGCCTTTGGTTCCCAATCCCTGGGAAATGGGCGTCGTCTTCGCCGGCTTTGCTGTCCTCATGTACATCGTGGTCAAGTACGTTGTCCCGATGTTCGAGAAGACCTTCGCAGAGCGTGCCGAGGCCATTGAGGGCGGCATTGCCAAGGCCGAAAAGGCCCAGGCAGAGGCTTCCGCTGCACTCGAAGAGTACAAGCAGCAGCTCACTGATGCCCGTGCCGAGGCCAACCGCATCCGCGAGGAAGCACGTGCCGAAGGCGCCCAGATCCTTGCGGACCTGAAGGAAAAGGCAGCTGCAGAGTCTGCCCGCATCACGGCCCAGGCTCACGCGGCGATCCAGTCCGAGCGCCAGGCGGCCGTTGTGTCGCTCCGCGCGGAGGTTGGCACGCTGGCCACGACGCTGGCAGGCCGCATCGTCGGCGAGTCGCTTGACGATGATGCGCGTTCGGCGCGTGTGGTTGACCGCTTCCTGGCAGATCTGGAGAACCAGAACGCAGGTGCAGCTAAGTAATGGCAGGTGTATCGAGCGAATCGCTGACCGCGGCCCTGGTGGCACTGGAAGCCAAGCTTCCTTTCGCCTCGCTGCAGTTGGCCAAGGAACTCTTCGGAATCCTGGGAACGGTGGACAGCTCGGCTGGCTTGCGCCGCGCCCTGACTGATCCGTCCCGCAGCGGTGACGAAAAGTCAGCGCTGATCAGGCAGCTCTTCGGCGGGAAAGTCTCCGCTGATGCTGTGGAAATCACGAGCGGACTGGCCGGCTCACGCTGGGCATCGGCTCGCGATATCGGCGATGCCCTCGAGACTCTTGCCGCTTCGGTGGTAATCGCCGTTGCTGAAAACAAGTCTGCCGTCACTGCCTCAGGGATCAGCGGTCTGGAAGCGCTGGAGAACGACCTGTTCTCCTTCAACCAGGTCGTCGAATCCAACCACGAGGTACAGCGTGCCGTGTCTGAACCGCAGGCGAGCCCGGCTGCCAAGGTTGTCCTGGCTGAAAAGCTTGTACCCAGTGCAAGCGAGGAGGCGAAGGTCCTCATCGGACAGGCGGTATCGCAGCCACGTGGCCTCAAGGTGACCAAACTCGTCCGTCGTTTCGCCGAGCTTGCGGCCAAGCGCCAGCAGCGCTGGATTGCAACGGTCAGCGTCACCCGTGCGTTGACGGAGACCCAGACCAGCCGTCTGCAGGCAGGGCTCAATGCCCTCTACGGCCGCGAGCTCAAGATCAATATGAACGTTGACCCGGCACTGATCGGTGGCATCCGGATCCAGGTTGGTGACGAAGTGGTAGACGCTTCGGTTCTCGCCCGCCTGGGCCAGCTTCACCGTCAGCTTGCTTAGCTAGCCGGACAAGCACAACTTAACGAAACGAAACCCCGGTCATCGTGAGCAACGATGATCACGAAAACAGGAGAGCAGGGACTGCAGATGGCCGAATTGACCATCAACGCCGACGACGTCCGTATTGCGTTGAACGAGTTCGCGGCGTCCTACGAACCCGGAAACGCAGAGCGCGTAGAGGTCGGCCGTGTAACAACCGCAGGTGACGGCATCGCCCGTGTTGAGGGCCTTCCCTCGGTCATGGCGAACGAGCTGCTTCGCTTCGAAGACGGCACGCTGGGCCTGGCCCAGAACCTCGACGTCCGCGAAATCGGCGTCATCATCCTCGGTGACTTCACCGGAATCGAAGAGGGCCAGGAAGTACACCGCACCGGACAGGTTCTGTCCGTTCCGGTGGGCGATGCCTTCCTTGGCCGCGTCGTTGACCCGCTGGGCGAGCCCATCGATGACCTCGGCGAGATCAAGGCCGAGACCACCCGTGCACTGGAACTCCAGGCGCCCGGCGTGACCCAGCGCAAGTCGGTCCACGAACCGATGCAGACCGGACTCAAGGCCATCGACGCCATGATCCCGATCGGCCGCGGCCAGCGTCAGCTGATCATCGGTGACCGTCAGACCGGCAAGTCGGCCATCGCCATCGACACGATCATCAACCAGAAGGCCAACTGGGCTTCCGGTGATGTCAACAAGCAGGTGCGCTGCATCTATGTAGCCATCGGGCAGAAGGCATCGACGATCGCAGCCGTCCGTCAGACGCTTGAGGACAACGGCGCACTGGAGTACACGACCATCGTGGCTTCCCCCGCGTCCGACCCCGCAGGCTTCAAGTACCTGGCACCCTACGCCGGTTCGGCGATCGGCCAGCACTGGATGTACGGCGGCAAGCACGTCCTCATTGTGTTCGATGACCTCTCCAAGCAGGCCGAAGCCTACCGTGCAGTATCGCTGCTGCTCCGCCGCCCGCCGGGACGCGAAGCCTACCCGGGCGACGTCTTCTACTTGCACTCCCGTCTGCTGGAGCGTTGTGCCAAGCTCTCTGACGAGCTCGGTGCAGGTTCGATGACCGGCCTGCCGCTCATCGAGACCAAGGCAAACGACGTTTCCGCCTACATCCCGACCAACGTGATCTCCATTACCGATGGCCAGATCTTCCTGCAGTCGGACCTCTTCAACGCCAACCAGCGTCCGGCCGTCGACGTGGGTGTCTCCGTCTCCCGCGTTGGTGGCGCCGCCCAGGTCAAGTCCATGAAGAAGGTCTCCGGTACCTTGAAGCTGGAACTGGCCCAGTACCGCGACATGCAGGCATTCGCAATGTTCGCGTCGGACCTCGACGCCGCATCGCGCCAGCAGCTGACCCGCGGCGCACGACTGATGGAACTGCTCAAGCAGGGCCAGTATTCGCCGTTCCCGGTGGAGGACCAGGTCGTTTCCATCTGGGCCGGCACCAACGGGTACCTCGACGACGTTCCGGTTGAGGACATCAACCGCTTCGAGACCGAGTTCCTGGAGCACCTCAAGCACAAGTCCTCCATCCTGACGACGCTGGCCCAGACCAACGTCATGAGCGATGACACTGCAGAAGCACTGAAGACCGCGATCGTGGACTTCAAGAAGGGCTTCTTCGGCGAGGGAGACAACCTCCTGGTGGGTGCGGGGCATGAAGAGCACACCCCCATCGACGAGGCACAGGTCGACCAGGAAAAAATCGTCAAGCAGAAGCGCTAGTTTCGCTGGCAGGGACTGCCGGGACCCACAAGGTTCCGGCAGTCCCGGCCATCGGGATCTTAGGAAAGGATAAGTATGGGAGCCCAGATCCGGGTCTACCGCCAGAAGATCAGCTCGACGACGTCGATGCGCAAGATCTTCAAGGCGATGGAACTGATCGCTACCTCGCGCATCGGCAAGGCCCGAGCACGCGTAGCAGCTTCACTGCCTTACGCAAACGCCATCACGCGTGCCGTTTCTGCTGTCGCAAGCCAGAGCGAAATCGACCACCCGCTGACCACCGAGCCGGAGCAGATCCGCCGGGCCGCCGTCCTGGTAATCACCTCGGACCGTGGCCTCGCAGGTTCGTACTCCGCGAGCGTGCTCAAGCAGGCGGAAGGCCTCAACGAGTTGCTCGTCGAGGAGGGCAAGGAAGTCAAGTTTTACCTGGTCGGCCGCAAGGCGCAGGCATACTTCGACTTCCGGAACCGTCCCTACGGGCGGGTCTGGACCGGCGGCACGGATGCGCCGGAGTTTGCCACCGCACAGGAAATCGGCGAGGCATTGCTGGCTGACTTTGCGACGGACTACGCCGAGGGCGGCGTCGACGAGATCCATGTCGTCTACACCCGTTTCAAGTCCATGGTCACGCAGGAGCCGACGGTTGTCCGTCTTCTCCCGCTGGAGGTTGTCGAAGAGCAGGCGGCGTCCGAAACGGACCTCCTGCCGCTCTACGAATTCGAGCCGGAAACGGAGCAGGTTCTTGATGCTCTGCTGCCGCGCTACATCGAATCACGTATCTTCGCCGCGATGCTGCAGGCAGCGGCTTCGGAGCTTGCTGCCCGCCAGCGGGCAATGAAGTCCGCCGGTGACAATGCCACGGACCTCATCAAGAAGTTCACGCGTCTGCGCAACACTGCCCGCCAGGCTGAAATTACGCAGGAGCTTTCCGAAATCGTGGCCGGTGCCGACGCGTTGAACGCGTCCTAGCCTCCCCGAGCTTGGATCCTGCTGTACCTGCACCAAAGTAAACTTAACCCCAACGCCATCTACTGAGTGAAGTGAGAGAGATGACTGCCACTGCTACCGAACACGTAGCCGCGACGACCGGTGCTACCGGCCGTATTGCACGTGTTATTGGCCCGGTTGTCGACGTCGAATTCCCGGCTGACGCAATCCCCTCGATTTACCACGCACTCACCACCGAGATTACTCTCAACGGTGAGACCAAGACCATCACGTTCGAGGTTGCCCTGCACCTCGGCGACAACGTCATTCGCGCCATCTCCCTGCAGGCAACCGACGGACTCGTCCGCGGTACCGCTGTGGTGGACACGGGCGCCCCCATCTCCGTGCCTGTCGGCGACGTCGTCAAGGGACACATCTTCAACGTCCTCGGTCAGCCGCTTGACGTGACTGAGGCCGAACTCGACATCACCGAGCGCTGGCCCATCCACCGCAAGGCCCCGGCCTTCGCGACGCTTGAGGGTTCCACCGAGATGATGGAAACCGGCATCAAGGTCATCGACCTTCTTACCCCCTACATCAAGGGCGGCAAGATCGGCCTGTTCGGCGGTGCCGGCGTCGGCAAGACCGTGCTGATCCAGGAAATGATCACCCGTGTTGCCCGCAACTTCGGCGGCACCTCGGTGTTCGCCGGTGTCGGCGAGCGTACCCGTGAAGGTAACGACCTCTGGGTTGAAATGGAAGAGGCGGGCGTCCTCAAGGACACCGCCCTTGTATTCGGCCAGATGGATGAGCCGCCGGGAACGCGTCTGCGTGTGGCACTGTCCGCCCTGACCATGGCGGAGTACTTCCGCGATGTGCAGAACCAGGACGTGCTGCTCTTCATCGACAACATCTTCCGCTTCACCCAGGCAGGCTCCGAGGTTTCCACCCTCCTCGGCCGCATGCCGTCGGCCGTGGGCTACCAGCCCAACCTGGCTGACGAGATGGGTCTCCTCCAGGAGCGCATCACGTCCACCAAGGGCCACTCGATCACCTCGATGCAGGCCATCTACGTCCCCGCGGATGACTACACCGACCCGGCCCCGGCCACGACCTTCGCACACCTCGACGCGACCACGGAACTTTCCCGTGAAATCGCTTCCCGTGGTCTGTACCCGGCCGTTGACCCGCTGACGTCGACATCGCGCATCCTGGATCCGCAGTACATCGGCAACGACCACTACAACACGGCCGTCCGCGTCAAGCAGATCCTGCAGAAGAACAAGGAACTCCAGGACATCATCGCCATCCTCGGCGTTGACGAGCTCTCTGAAGAGGACAAGATCGTCGTGTCGCGTGCACGCCGCATCCAGCAGTTCCTCTCGCAGAACACCTACACCGCCAAGCAGTTCACCGGCGTCGAAGGCTCCACTGTGACCATCAAGGACACCGTTGAAGGCTTCACGGCGATCTGCGACGGCGACCTCGACCACATCGCAGAGCAGGCGTTCTTCAACGTCGGCGGCCTGGATGACGTTGAGCGCCAGTGGGCCAAGATCCAGGAACAGACCAAGTAATATGGCTGAGCTTGAGGTTGAGATTGTCGCAGCGGACCACTTCGTGTGGTCCGGAGCGGCCACAATGGTCAAGGCCCGCACCAGCGATGGTGAAATCGGAATCCTGCCCGGCCACTCGCCCCTGCTGGCGATTCTGGCCGAAGGTGAGCTGGCAATCCAGCCGGTCTCCGGTGACCGCATTGCCGTAGTTGTCGACGGCGGTTTCTTCTCCGTCGACAACAACCGGGTCGTCATTGTCGCTGACAACGCCCAAATGGGCGACGCAGCTACTGCGGGGATCCGCTAGCACGACCTTGATGAACGATACAATTTTTCCGTTCATCGTCCTGGCAACGATCTTTGCGTTGCTGGTATTGGCACTGTGCCTTTCCGGGGTGCGCCGCTTCAATCTGCGGCGCGCCCTGGGCACGGTGGACGCCTCCATTTGCACGGCTGGGAACAGCTGGCAGATGGGGGTTTGTCGTTATCAGGACAACGACCTTGAGTGGTTCCGCCTCGCCTCCCTGAGCATGAGGCCGAAGCACACCTTCCGCCGGAGCTCGCTCGAGCTGATCGGCCGGCGCAAGCCCACTGAATCCGAGCTCGTCAAGATCCAGCCCGACGCCGTGATCGTCGAACTCCGGTATGAAGGGCAGGACGTCCTGCTCGCAATGCGGTTTGACGCCTACACCGGGCTGTCATCCTGGCTTGAGGCCGGGCCGGTCATTGGCGTCGGCACCTGGCGCTAGCCCCGGTGGACTTCATCGAAGACCTGCGGCTCGTCGACGGCCCGGTCCTGTGGATTGCCTGGGCCGCCGGAGCGGCGGGAATGGCCTACCTTCTCTGGCGCGGCGGACAACGCCGCACCCTCCGGCCGGCGGGTCCCCGCTGGCTCCAGTCCCTGCTTGCCCCCGCCGCCGCCCTCCTCTGTGCCGCCGCACTGCTGGCCGCAGCCCACTGGCTGCTGGTCTATGTCCTTTCCGTCTTCCCGGGCGAGCTGCCGCGTGAGGTTCTTGCCTGGTCCCTTCCCGCGGTCACCGCACTGCTGCTCTGGATCACGGTCCTGTGGGTCAGCTGGCGCCGCCCGGGCGCCCGGAACCCCGCACCCGGGGGAAGCCGGCACCCCGCCCGGAGGACTGCAGCGGCGACGGGTGCCCTGCTTGGCGTCCTGCTGCTCTCCGCCGTCCAGATTAACGGCTACTTTGGTCTCAACCACACGGTGAGCGACCTGATGGGCACCGCCGTGGCGCGGATCCAGCCGCTGGAAGACGCGCTGAAACGTACCCCCGGAGCCTCCGCCGGCATCGGCCTGCCGGCCTGGAAGCCGCCGGCCGATCTGCCCGACGGCGGTGTGCTGCGGCGCGCCGTGATCCCCGGCACCAGCTCGGGGTTCAAAAGCCGCGAGGCCTACATCTATCTTCCGCCGGCCTACCGGGCCACGCCCCGGCCTGCCCTCCCTGTTTTGGTTCTCTTTTCCGGCCAGCCGGGCGGTCCGGCGGACTGGCTCACCGGCGGGGCGCTGCGGGCCCGGATGGACCAGTACGCGGCAGCGCACCACGGTGTGGCGCCGGTGGTGGTGGTTGTTGACCCGAACGGCTCCGCCGCGGGCAACACCCTCTGCATGGACAGCAGGATCGCCCGGGCGGACACCTTCCTCGCCGTGGACGTGCCCGCCTGGATCAACGGGACGCTGGACGTGGATCCGGACCCCTCGAAGTGGGCCGCCGGGGGTTTCTCCTTCGGCGCGACCTGCGCGATGCAGATGGTGACCCGGCACCCTGACATCTACAGCTCCGCGCTGGCCTTCTCAAGCGAGAAGGAACCGGCCCTCGCCAAGGAGCGGGAGAAAACCATCGCCGTCGCCTTCGGCGGCGACACCGAAGCCTTCGACCGCCAGACACCGCTGCGGCTCATGCAGGAGCGCCGCTACGAAGGGCATGGCATCTATTTTGGCGCCGGCGAGCGGGACCATGAGTTCATTGGCTACATGAAGATTTTGTCGGAGGCCGCCCGCGCTGCCGGATTCAACGTGGAGGCCCGCCGGATCCCCGATGCCGGGCACTCCTGGGAGACCGGGTCCAAGGGGCTGCCCGCCGGGCTCGACTTCCTGGCATCCCGCTGGGGGATTACCCAGTGAGCCCGGCAGCAACGGCACGGCAGCCCGGGACGGGAGTTGCCTCCCTCCGGGGCCTGGGGCGTGAGGGACTGCGGCAGTCACTGGGCCATCTGCGCGCCATCCCCTTCACACTGGCGGTCCTCGCGGCCTTCCTGATCACCGGTGCGGCCACCGGGAGTTTCCTCGCCGGGCCACCGGAATCCCTGCTGGACGTGGCGTCCGTCGGCGCCCCGGACCTGAAGTCCGGGCGGTGGTGGGCGCTGTTCACCTCGATGTTCTTTGCCACGAACCTGCCGGCTTACGCCGCGGCCGCGCTGATGATCCTGGTCCTGCTGGGCTTCGCCGAACGGAAGCTGGGCACCCGGCGCACGGCCGTGTTCTACTTCGCCGCCCAGTTCGCCGCGGTCACGCTGTTCCTGCTGCTGACGCAGCTTGCCCGCTACGTCGACGACGGCTGGCTGAGCCGGATGGTGGACGCGCGGCTGATGGGCCCGTACGCCGCGGTCCTCGCCGTCTCGCTGGCGTCCAGCGGGCTGCTCCCCACGCTGTGGCAGCGGCGGCTGCGGACCGCTGTGGTCTCCATTTCGCTGATGCTCGTGCTGTACGTGGGGCACCCGGAGACCGTCGTCGGGTTCGCCGGGGCGCTGGCCGGGCTGTCGGCCGGATGGTGGATTCAAGGCGACAAGGGCACCCTGCACCGGCACCGCTCCACCGGGCGCGAGACCCGCAACCTGCTGGCGCTGACCGTGGCGATCTTCGCCGTCGGCCCGATCCTGACGGCTACGGTCCGGACCCCCACCGGGCCGCTGGCCCTGCTGCGGGATGTCGTCCTGAACCCGCTGCCCACGCTGAACCAGCTGGAACAGATCTGCGGCGGCAGCATCGACGTCACCTGCCTCGAGGCCGGCCGCGCCGGTTTTGCCGGCCCCCTGGGCCTCGCGCTGGCGGTCGTACCTGTGGTGCTGCTGCTGATCTGCGCGGACGGCATGCGGCACGGCCGACGCCTCGCCCTGCGGATCGCGATCACGCTCCAGCTCGCCGTGACGGCCCTGGCCGCCGTCTACCTGTCCCTGATCGCCAGGATTCCGCAGTACCCCAACCGGCCCCGCACCGGGGTGATGGGATCAGGCTTCGTCCACGTGCTGCCCCTCGTGGTGGTTCCGCTCGTGCTGGTGGTGCTGCTTGCGGCCAACCGCCGGCAGTTCCGGGTCGAAACGAGTCCCCGGGCCCGCCGGGCCCTCGCCGCCGCCGTCGGCGGCACCTGGCTCGTGCTGGCCTCGTGCTACACCGGGGTCTGGTTCGCCGCCGGCGGCATGGACCGCGACGGCGGGCTGCTGGGCCTGGCCGCGGAACTCTCCCGCCAGTACCTGCCGCTCCCCATCCCCGGTAGCTACAGCCGTATCTTCCAGGGCCGCAACGCGGTCGAGGCCTTCCTTTTCGCCGCCTCCGGGATTATCTTCTGGTCAGTTGCCCTGGCCGCCGTCTGGCTGGTCCTGCAGCGACGGCTGCACCGCACCGACGCCGGAGCGGAGGACCGCGAGGTGGCCCGCGGCCTGATCCGCCAGGGCGGCGACTCCCTGTCCTGGATGGCGCTGTGGGAGCCCAACAAGTACTGGTTCGCGCCCGACGGCCACGGGGGAGTGGCGTACCAGCAGCACGGCAATGTCGCGCTGACGCTGGCCGGACCCTTCGGCCCGGCGGCGTTCCGTGAGGAGACCGCAGCCGGCTTCATCCAGTACTGCGCCGAACACGCCCTCATTCCGAGCTTCTACTCCTGCACCGACGAGTTGTGGCCGATGCTGGAGGGCCGCGGCTTCCGGCGGGTCGCCGTGGCCCAGGAAACCCGGCTGGCCGTCCGCTCACTGGAGTTCAAGGGCAAGGACTGGCAGAACGTCCGGACCGCCCTGAACCGGGCCGAGAAGACCGGGGTGCACGCGGTGTGGGGACGCTACGCCGACTTCGCGCCTGCGCTGCGCGCCCAGCTGATCGAGGTCTCGGAGGAATGGGCCGCCCAGAAATCCGTTCCCGAAATGGGCTTCACCCTCGGCGGCATCGACGAGCTGGAGGACGAGGAGGTGCTCTGCTGCCTGGCGGTGGACGCCGAGGGGCAGGTGCAGGGCGTCACCAGCTGGCTGCCGGTGTATGCCGGCGGGCGCCTCGTGAGCTGGACGCTGGATGTTATGCGCAGGCGCGGTGATTCCTTCCCGGGGGTGATGGAATTCCTGATCGCCTCCGCCGTGAAGGAGCTGCGGAGCTCGGTGGAGGTCATCTCGCTGTCCGGATCGCCGCTGGCGAAAGACACCGCGCCAGCCGCGGGCGCCGGGGATGAGGCCGGGTCCGAGGGGCTGGCAGGGATCCTCGACGTCGTCGGCAAGGCGCTGGAGCCCGTCTAAGGGTTCCGCTCGCTCGCCACCTTCAAGTCCCGCTTCAAGCCCGAGTACCGGACCCTGTATCTCTATTACCAGGATCCGCTGCAGCTGCCCGCCATGGGCAGGGCGCTGAGCCAGGCCTATCTCCCGGGCCTCTCGGTGCGGCAAAGTGCGCGGCTGCTCCGGACGCTGGTGCGCTGATCCGGTTTCGCGGGGGCAGGAAGGCAAAAAGATGGTCCCCGGCACGGATGCCGGGGACCATCTTTGCGCGGAGACTGCCGCAGGCAGTTCCGCTGCGGGGTGCTAGACCAGCGTCACGCCGGTAGCCTGGGGGCCCTTGGCGCCCTGGCCGATTTCGAACTGAACGCGAGCGTTCTCGTCGAGGGTCTTGAAGCCACCGGTCTGGATCTCCGAGTAGTGAACGAAGACATCGCCATCGGAGTCATCCGGGGTGATGAAGCCGAAGCCCTTTTCAGCGTTGAACCACTTGACAGTTCCCTGTGCCATGTATTTCTCCTCATTATGGATCTGGGTTAAGGCCGGCACACTTCGTGCCGGCCTTGGTCACTCCGCGAGAAGAACCTTGGCTGTGGGACCGGAATTACCGGGCTTCGGCGGCAGGAGCTTCACGCTCGCAACATGTCTTGCGAGCATGAAAAAACACCTACACAAAGACTGGTCTAAGAATTTCATGCCAGTTGCCTCAGGTCAACGGCCGCGGCGCAGAATTCCATAAATTTTGTACAAAGAATCGATGAACGATTTCACGGCGGATTACCGGTGCCACGTTTCGTTAGGGTGATGTCGATAGTTACGTGCCCGTCGCCGGCTGGACCCGGGAATACGGTCCCGGGGCCGCCCTGGTGGAATCGTCTTGATTCTTAGAAGAGCCGCGATTCGACGTCGTCGACGCCGCGCATGGCGTCGTAGTCGAGGGTGACGCAGTCGATGCCGCGGTCGTTCGCCAGCACCTTGGCCTGGGGCTTGATCTGCTGGGCGGCAAAAATCCCGCGGACCGGTGCCAGCAGGGGGTCGCGGTTGAGCAGTTCGAGGTAGCGCGTGAGCTGCTCGACGCCGTCGATGTCCCCGCGCCGCTTAAGCTCGATAGCCACGGTACCGCCCTTGGCGTCCCTGGCCAGGATGTCGACCGGGCCGATGGCCGTGAAGTACTCGCGGCGGATGAGGGAGAACCCGGTGCCGAGAAGCTCGATCTGGTCAGCCAGCAGCCGCTGCAGGTCCGCCTCGACACCATCCTTGATCAGCCCGGGGTCCTGGCCGAGCTCATGGGACGTGTCATGGATCTGCTCATGGATGTTGATGATCAGGCGGTCGTCGGTCTTGGCGGACTGGACGGTCCACTGTTCGACCACGCCGATTTCAACATCGACCTCGTCCGGGGTGGAGACCCGCAGGGACGCCGGGGGGCTCATCCAGTTCAGCGGCTTGTAGGACCCGCCGTCCGAATGGACCAAAACGGAACCGTCGGCCTTGACCAGCAGGAGCCGGGTAGCCAGCGGGAGATGGGCTTTGAGCCGTCCGACATAATCAACGGAGCAACGGGCTATGACTAAACGCACCGGGTCAACACTACCGTCTGCGGGGAGAAGAGGCACCCGGACTGGGGCAGAATGGAACCATGCCCCGTTCCAACCGCCCCCGCCGCGCCGTCCCGGGACGGCCCGGGCCAGGCAAAGTACAGAAGCCCGGAGCCAAGGGCGGCCCGGTGCCGGAACTGGACCTGGAGCGCGCGCGTTCCGGCTTTGCCCGCCGGGAGAGCGCACCGGACGGAGAATGGTCGGTCCGTCCTATCACCGCGAGCCGGGCCGAAAAGACCTACATCTGTCCGGGCTGTTCGACGGCGGTGCAGCCCGGTGTGGCCCACCTCGTGGTGTGGTCCGAGGACCACCTTTTCGGGGCGGCCGCCGGGCTTGCGGAGCGGCGGCACTGGCATACCAACTGCTGGACCTCACGCAGCTACCGCTACCGCTGACTGACCCGCCGGCGGCTTTCGCTAAGCTGGACGCATGAGTTTTGACCCGGCGTCGTACGTCTTCAGCCAGCCTTCCGCACCGACCGCGATCCGCGCTTCCACCGTTCTCCCGGCCCGCCGGGAGAACGTCGTGCTCCGCACGAGCGACGGCCACCGGCTCGTGGGCGAGTTGGCGCTACCGGAATCGGGCGAGGTGAAGGCCACCCTGATCACCCTCCATCCGCTGCCGACCCACGGCGGTTTCATGGACTCGCACGTCTACCGCAAAGCCTCCTACCGGCTGCCCGCCCTGGCCGGCATCGCCGTGCTCCGGTTCAACACGCGCGGCACGGGATCGCCCCGGGGAACCAGCGAAGGGGCGTTCGAAGAGGGGATCGGTGAACGCCTCGACGTCGAAGCGGCCGTGCAGTTCGCCGTCGACCGCGGCCTGCCGAACCGCTGGCTCGTGGGCTGGTCCTTCGGCACCGAGCTCGCGCTGATGTACGGTGCGTCGGAGCCGGTGGCCTCCGAGGTGGAGGGCGCCATCCTGCTCTCGCCCCCGCTGCACCGCGCCACGGACGTGCACCTCAAGGAATGGGCCGCCTCCGGCAAACCGCTCAAGGTCCTGGTCCCCGAGCTGGACGACTACCTCCAGCCGGCCGAGGCCACGGAGCGCTTTGCGGTGGTGCCGCAGGCCCGCGTCGTGGGCGTGGACGGTGCCAGGCACCTGTGGGTGGGGGAGAAGTACGCCGGGCGGGTACTCAACGAGATTGTCGGCGAGGTGCTGGCTGGCGTTGCCGGCGGAGCTGCAGGCGCCGGCGGTACCGGACTGCCGCAGGAATGGAACGGCCCGGTGGCCACGGCGCAGGCCTGAGCGCCGCCTGCCTTTCCGTAGCGGAAAACGTTTAGTGCTTGTCCTGGCGGACGATGAAGATTTCCTTGATCAGGAGCATGATCGCCGCCGCGGTGGGGATCGCGATCAGTGCGCCCAGCACGCCCAGCAGGCTTCCGCCGGCGATCACCGAGATGACGGCGACGGCGCCCGGCACCGCGACGGCTTTCTGCATAATGCGCGGGGAGATGAAGTAGGCCTCGAACTGCAGGTAGGCGAAGTAGCAGATGGCGTAAACCACAGCAGTCTGCCAGCCTGCCGTGAGGGCGATCAGCGTGACGATGACGCCGGCGATCAGCCCGCCGACGAGGGGGATGAACGCGAGCAGGGCCACGACAAACGCCAGCAGCACGGCGAAGGGAACGCCGACGATCGACATCACGATGAACGCGAAGGTTGCGTTTACGAGGGCGACGACGGCCTGGCCGATCACGTAATTTCCCACCGATCCGGTGATTTCCTCGGACAGCGCCTCGACCCGGGCCCGGCGGGACCGCGGGGCAAGCCGGTAGCCCCACTTCTTCATGGCAGGCAGGGCCGCGAGGAAATAGAGGCTCAGCACCAGCACGATCAGGGCGCCGAACAGGCCGTTCGCCAGGGTGGTGCCGAAGCCGACGACGCCCCCGAAGATGCCGCCCATGGCCTCCGGGTTGTTGACGAACTTCTCCAGCTCCTGGGTGATGCGTTCACGCACCCCGTACTGGTTGTCGATGCTGCGGAAGAAGTCGGAGTTGATGAAGTCCGTGACCCAGCGCGGCGCCTCCTCGACGATCTGGGTGACCTGCTGGACAATTGTGGGGATCAGCGTGGCAAAGAAGGCGGCGATGGCCAGTCCCAGGGTGCCGACAGCGGCCACAATTCCTGCCGCGCGGGGGAGCTTTTTCCCCTCCAGCCAGCGCACCACGGGGTCCAGGCCCAGGGCGATGAAGAGTGCCGCCACGATCCAGAGCAGCAGCTGCGTGGTGTTGGAACCGATCCAGTAAACGAGCAGGGCCACGCCGACCCCGACCGTCCCCATGAATCCGACGTACAGGGGGTGCTGGGAGGACATGCGCGGGCCGGGGTGGCCGAAGCGGGCGCTGGTCTCGCTCTCCGGCGTGATTTCGTCGGCTTCCTGCTCCGGGGGCATCTCGAAGCGGAGCCGCGGCTGGGCCCCGGGAAGGGGCTGGCGCAAGCGGTGGGCCATCGAGTTCAGCATGCCGGCCAGGGCCGTCCGGCGGGGGGAAAGCTGCTCCTGCGGGCCACCCGCCGTGCTGCCGGATTCCTGGCTTTCTTCCGGTCCTGAGGGGGACGAATCCGTGTGTCCAGTCACTGCGTTGAAAGCCCTTTGTCCTCTGAATATTCCCCGCGAGGCCGCTGTCGCGGCCCGGGTGTGATGATCACCGCAAACACTATCAGCAGCCTTGTTATGGCGCGGCGAAGCAGCGGCCGGGGGTGGCGCGGGAGGGGTTGACAGACAGCCCGATCTGACTCCGTGGTAACAAAATGGTTACTATTGAAGCTAAGTGTCCGCTGATGATAGGTAATATTTTGCGTTTCAAGACTGCAGTTGCACTAGTGCTGCTGGGCCTCCTGACACTGCTGGCAGGGATCGGCCAGAAGACATTCTGGGCCCCTGCCGAGTCCGTGACCGCCACCGTACCAGCCGGCGCCACCGCCGCGCCGCTAACCGTTTTCGACGAGAAGCTGCGCACCCTGCACGAGGGCACGGTGACGATCAATGTCAAGGGCGAGGGCAGCTTCATGCTGGCCGCCGGCCGCCCGGACGACGTCGACGCCTGGGTCGGCACGACCGCCCACAACACCGTCTCCGGCGTGTCCGAGGACGGCAAGGCGCTGCAGTTGACGCATGCCGACGGGGAACCGGCCGCTCCCTCCCCGGCCGGCTCCGACCTGTGGGTCTCCACGGAGAACGCCAGCGGCGAACTGAAGTACAACTGGACCCCGCCGGCCGACGGCGACTGGGCCCTGCTGCTCGCCACGGACGGCACCAAGCCGGCCCCCAGCGCCATCACCATGACCTTCCCGAATGACACCTCCACCCCGTGGGCCATTCCGTTTATGGTTCTCGGCGGCCTGCTGGTCCTGGCCGGCGCCGCCCTGCTGGTGCTCAAGCCCAAGTCCGGCCCCCGTGCCGGGACCGGCAGCGGCAGCCCCACCGGAGCGACCCCTACGGTGCCCGCCGTGGCCCCGGCCGCCGGTGGCCCCAAAGCCCCTGACGCGACCGGCGGCACCCCCAAGGGCGCCCCGAAGAACGACTCCGGAAAGCTCACGGCCAAAGCCGCAACCGCCGCCCGGCGCCTGCGGCGCCCCGGCGTGGTCGTGGCCATGCTGGCCGCCACCGCCGTCGCCGGGACCGGTGCGGCGGCCCAGGCCAGCCAGACGCCCGCCCCGTCGCCGAGCACCTCTGCCGCCGCGGGGCAGTCTCCGGACTCACCGGTGCTGGTCGATGCCCAGTTCCGCCGCATCCTTGAGCAGGTTGCCAGTGCCGTCGACGCCGGTGATGCCGCCAAGGACGCCAGCAAGCTCGAACCGCGCGTGGCCGGCCCCGAACTCGAGGTCCGCACGCAGAACTACAAGATCCGCTCCCAGGTCGGTTCCTATGAGGCCCGGATGCCGGTCCGCGCCACCAAGCTCCTCACGACCGTGGTGACCGACAAGCGCAGCTGGCCGCGCACGGTCATGGCGGTCACCCAGGGCGAAGGCAATGTGGTTCCGCAGCTGCTCACCTTGACCCAGGCCTCCCCGCGGGAGAACTACAAGCTGGTCCTGACCACGCCGCTGCAGCCGGGAACGACCTTCCCGGGGATCGCACGCGGCGGCACCGAGACCCTGGCACCCTCGGATAAATCGGGTCTCCTCAACAGCGGCGAGGAAGCGCTGGGCGCGCTGGGCGACCGGCTGAACTCGGCTGACTCCGCGTACAAGGACAAGGTCGCCGAGGGTGAATCCTCGCCGTACATCGCTGACACGCTGGCCTACCAGACCGACGTGGTGAACTCGGGCGTCAACGGCACGTTCTCCTTCACCCACAAGATCGTGCCGGAGAGCGTCACAGTGTTCCGGACCGCCGACGGCGGGGCACTGGCCCTGGGCCGCCTGGACTTCGCGTTCGACGGCACCCCCAAGGCCGCCGGCGACAAGCTGACGATCGGTGACGACGCGGCGGCCCTGGCCGGCGGCAAGGAGACCAGCACCGGCATGGTGCTGAACTTCGCCGAATCCGTGGCCGTCTACATCCCGCCGGCCGGATCCCAGGACCCGATGAAACTCGTGGCCGCCACCCGCGGCCTCGTGGGGGCCAACTTCAAGTAGGCAGCAGCCCTGACAGGAGGGACCCGGCCGCAAGGCCGGGTCTTTTCTGTTGCCGGGGCCCGCCCGTGGCACCGGTCCGGGCCGATGTGGCTAGAGTGGAACCATGACTTCGCCAGCTTCCCGCCCCGTCCCGCCAGCTGCCGCCAACCCGCTCAACCTGCGGGGCGCCGTCGACCTGTCCTCGCTCAAACAGCGTCCCGCGGCGCCACCGGCCGGCACCGGCACCCCCGGCGCGCCCGCCGCGGGCAACGCCGGTGAGGAACACCCCCGCCGTCCGCTTCGGGTCGACATCACCGAGGCCAATTTCCAGGAACTCGTTGAGCTGTCGGCGCAGGTGCCCGTTGTCGTTGCCCTGTGGGCGGCGT
The DNA here is from genome assembly GCF_020532825.1 of Arthrobacter sp. SO3. GTDB lineage: Bacteria > Actinomycetota > Actinomycetes > Actinomycetales > Micrococcaceae > Arthrobacter. The sequence continues at coordinate 4,844 of NZ_MQTS01000189.1, read as the reverse complement.
ACTCGCCTGGCTCCGCCGAAGTGGTTGACGTCCTTGAGCGCATCGTGGACAGCTACGAGGGCCAGCTGGTCCTCGGTGCCGCCGACGTCGAGGCGTTCCCGCAACTCGCCCAGGCATTCCAGGTGCAGGCCGTCCCCACCGCAGTGGCCCTCGTGAAAGGCCAGCCGGTGCCCCTCTTCCAGGGCGGCGCCGAGGAACCGCAGGTCCGCAGCCTGCTGGATGAACTGCTCAAGGTCGCCGCGGCCAACGGCGTGAGCGGACGGATCGGCGCGGGCGGACCCGGTGCCGCCGAAGCCGAGGCCCCGCCGCTGCCGCCCCTGCACCAGAAGGCGTTTGACGCGATCGAAGCCGGTGACTATGCCGCTGCCGCGGACGCCTACCGCCAGGCCCTCCTCGAGATGCCCGCCGATGCCGACGCCAAGGCCGGACTCGCACAGGTGGAGCTGATGGGCCGGCTCCAGCCGCTGTCCGCCGCGGACACCGAGGCGCTGCGCCAAAAAGCCGCCACCGAGCCGGACAGCCTCGACGCCCAGCTCGGTGTGGCCGACCTCGATGTCGCCGGCGGGCACGTCGAGGACGGACTCGGCCGGATCGTCGCGTTCATCGGCAGGAACTTCGGGCCGCAGCGGGAAACCGCCCGGGTCAGGCTGCTGGAACTGTTCGACGTTGTGGGCACCGGGGACGAACGCGTCGCGAAAGCGCGCCAGAACCTGGCCCGGGTGCTCTTCTGATGGGTTCGGCGCTCTTCACGCCGCTGGAACTGCGCTCCCTGCACCTGCAACACCGCGGCTGGGTCTCCCCGATGTGCCAGTACAGCTGTGATCCGGAGACCGGTGAGGGGGTTCCCAACGACTGGCACCTGGTGCACCTGGGTTCCTTCGCCACCGGCGGCGCAGCCCTGATCCTCACCGAGGCGGCCGCCGTGAACGCCGCAGGCCGGATCAGCCCCCGGGACGCCGGACTCTACAACGACGAGCAGGCGGCGGCCTGGGAACGGGTCACATCCTTTGTGCACCGGCACGGCACCGCAGGGACCAAGATTGGCACCCAGTTGGCGCACGCCGGCCGGAAGGCGTCCTCCTACTGGCCGTTCTCCGGCAAAACAGGAACAGTGGCCGCCGCCGACGGCGGCTGGCCCACCCTGGGTCCCGGCACTTCAGCCTTTGACGGGTACGAGGCGCCCTCGGCGCTGACGGAGGAGGGGATCGAGGGCGTGATCGCCGATTTCGCCGCCGCCGCCGCCCGGGCCGTCGGCGCCGGCTTCGACACGATCGAAATCCATGGCGCCCACGGCTACCTCCTGCACCAGTTCCAGAGTCCGCTCGTCAACGACCGCACCGACGGCTGGGGCGGCGACGAGGCCGGCCGGAACCGGCTGACCCTCGCCGTGGTCGACGCCGTGCGGAACGTCATCCCCGACTCCATGCCGCTGCTGCTGCGGATCTCCGCCTCTGACTGGGCCGAGGGGGGCATTGATGTGGAGGCTTCGGTGCGGATGGCCCAGGCGGCATCGGAACACGGCGTGGACCTCGTGGACGTCTCCAGCGGCGGAGCGGTGGCCTACCAGCAGATCCCGGTCGGGCCCGGCTACCAGACCGGATTTGCCGCGCGGATCCGGCGCGAAACGGACGTCCGGACCGGTACCGTGGGTCTGCTGACCTCCGCCGGCCAGGCCGAGCATGCCGTCGCTACCGGCCAGGCCGACGGCGTCTTTATCGCCCGTGCCGCGCTGCGCGACCCGCACTGGTGGCTGCGGGCCGCGTTCGAGCTGGGCCATGAGCTGGCCTGGCCGCCGCAGTACGAACGTGCCATTCCCCGCCACTCCTTCTAGCGAGGCTGAGGGACCGGTGCCCGTCTGCGGGGCGGGGCTGCCTCCCGCGGGGGATCCTTATCCGGGCGCCGGGACGGTTAGTCTAACGACATGACTTTTCAGCAGCCGCGTCCGCATGACCCTGAATACCCGGCGGTTCCCGCGCTGTCGCTGCGCGGGCTGGCCAAACGCTTTGGCGAGAAAATCGCCGTCGACGGTCTCAGCCTCGACGTTCCGGCCGGTTCCTTCTACGGGATTGTCGGCCCGAACGGGGCCGGCAAGACCACGACGCTGTCGATGGCCACGGGACTGTTGCGGCCCGAGTTCGGTACGGCGTTCGTGCACGGAGTGGATGTCTGGAAGCACCCGCTGGAAGCGAAGAAGCTGATGGGGATCCTCCCGGACGGCGTCCGGCTCTTTGACCGGCTGACCGGCGAGCAGCTGGTCAGCTACGCCGGCCTGCTGCGCGGCATGGACAAGGACGTCGTGGCCGCGCGGGTAAAGGAGCTGCTCGCCGCCCTGGACCTGGGCCCCGACGCCGGAACGCTGGTGGTGGACTATTCCGCCGGCATGACGAAGAAGATAGCCCTCGCCTCGGCACTGATCCACGCGCCCCGGCTGCTGGTGCTGGACGAGCCGTTCGAATCAGTGGATCCGGTCTCCGCTGCCAACATCCGCGACATCCTGGACCGCTATGTGGCGTCCGGGGGCACCGTCATTGTCTCCAGCCACGTCATGGACCTCGTCCAGCGGATGTGCGACCACGTCGCCGTCGTCGCTGCCGGCCGGTTGCTCGCCGCCGGGACGGTGGACCAGGTACGCGCCGGTGAGTCCCTCGAAGACCGCTTCGTCCAGCTGGTCGGCGGCCGCAACCACACGGAAGGGCTGGAATGGTTGCGCACCTTCTAAGGCTCAAGCTGACACTGCTGCGCAACAGCCTCCGGCGCAGCCCCTGGCAGCTGGTGGGCCTTGGCATCGGCACCCTCTATGCGCTGGGACTCGTCGCACTGGGCATCACCGGGTTGCTCGTCCTCCGCGGGGCGGACGCCGGACTGGCCCAGACGGTGGTCGTGCTGGGCGGCGCCGCGGCCCTCCTGGGATGGGCCGTTGTCCCGGTCGCTGCCTCGGCCGCCGATATGACCCTGGACCCGGCACGGTTCACCACCTTCGCGGTGCCGATGCCCCAGTTGCTGACCGGCCTGGCCCTGGGCGGGCTGATCGGAATCCCGGGCACCGCGACCGCGCTGGTGGCACTTGGCACCGTCGGGACCTGGTCCCGGAGCCTTCCGGCCGCGCTTGGGGCCCTGGTGGGTGCGGTCCTTGGTGTGCTGAGCTGCATTGTGCTGTCCAAAGTCGTCACCACCGCCACCGCAGGGCTG
>NZ_MQTS01000189.1:0-1556 GCF_020532825.1 Arthrobacter sp. SO3 | reverse complement strand
TTCCCGCCGCTTCAAGGACGCGAGCGCGGTTGTCTTCCTGATTCCCCTCGTCCTGATGGGGCCGATCATGGCGGGTGTCGCCGGGGGGATTGCGGGGTCCGGGGAGTTCCTGCCCGGGCTTGCCCGGACGCTGTCGTGGACCCCTGCCGGGGCCGCATGGTCCCTCGGCGGCGAACTCGCCGCGGGCAGCTACGGCGCCGCGGCCCTCAAGTTCCTGATCGCGCTGGCCACACTCGCCGGACTCGCGCTGGGCTGGAAGCTCCTGCTGCAGCGGGCGCTCGTGACGCCGCCCTACGCCGGGACCTCCAGCAAAAAAGCCCGCGGACTGGGCTTCTTCCGGCTGTTCCCGGGAACGCCGACGGGTGCGGTCGCGGCCCGGTCCCTGAGCTACTGGCTCCGGGACCCCCGGTACGCGGGCGCCCTCGTGGTCATCCCGCTGCTGCCGGTGCTGGCCCTGTTCCAGGCCACCCAGACGGGATCCTACGGGATGCTCCTCTTCACCGGTCCGCTGACGGCGTTCCTGCTTGCCTGGTCCATCTCGACAGATGTCTCCTACGACAGCACCGCCTTTGCGCTGCACCTGTCCACGGGCGTGCGGGGGATCCACGACCGGCTCGGCCGTGCCCTGGCGTGTCTGGTCTTCGCCCTGCCGGCCGTGCTGGTGCTCAGCGTCCTGCCGTTCCTGTTCGGCGCGGACTGGCAGCTCTTGCCCGGCCTGCTCGGGCTGTCCCTCGGTATCCTGTTCAGCGGGATGGGCCTGTCCTCGGTGGTATCGGCACGCTACACGGTCACGGTGCCGCTCCCCGGCGACAGCCCGTTCAAGAAACCGCCGGGCAACGTGGCGCAGACCATGGCGGTGCAGTTCGGCGGGATGGGGGCACTCTTCCTGCTCCTGCTACCCGAGGTGTCGCTCGTCGTGGCCCAATTCGTCACCGGCAGTGCCGTGCCAGGTTGGATCAACCTGGTGCTGGGTCCGGTCCTGGGGCTCGGGTTGTTTGCCGCCGGGGTCCGGCTGGGCGGGAAATGGCTCGACGCGCGGGGACCGGAACTGCTGGCGCAGCTGGCCGTCAACCGCTGACGCGCGCGCCGCGGCCGGGACTGCGGTAGCCTGCCACTACGGCATAACCGCAACGGGGCAAGGCAAGCGCGAAGGCAGGCCATGGAAGTCGTCATTCTGTCCGGCACCAAGCTGATCGCCGCCCTCGCGGCGGATGCGATCGAGGCGCTGCTCCGGCGCAAGCCCGACGCCGTCCTGGGCCTGGCCACCGGTTCGTCACCGCTGCCGGTCTACAACGAGCTGGCGCTGCGGCACGAGCGGGACGGCCTGGATTTCAGCCAGGTCCGTGCCTTCGCCCTTGACGAGTACGTGGGTCTGCCTGCCGGCCACCCGGAGTCCTACCGTGAAGTGATCAGGCGCGAATTCACCGAACAGGTCAACATCGACCCGGCGAATGTCCACGGGCCTGACGGCCAGGCCACTGACATCCCGGCAGCCTGCCGGGCCTTCGAGGATGCCATCCGCGGGGCGGGGGGAGTGGACCTGCAACTGCTGGGGG
>NZ_MQTS01000188.1:49221-59306 GCF_020532825.1 Arthrobacter sp. SO3 | reverse complement strand
CCGGCATGCCGCCGCATCCCGTCCGAAACAAAGGATTACGTCATGACAGCACCCGTTGCCGCCCGCCCTGCCGCCCTCCCGGTCACGGCGCTCGCCGGAACCCTGCCCACAGCGGCGGTGGACGCCGTACTCCGCGCCGCCCTGAACGAGGACGCGCCCTACGGCGACATCACCTCGCAGACCCTCATCCCTGCCGACGCGCGGGCGACTGCGGTCCTGGCCGCCCGCGTGCCCGGTGTGCTCAGCGGCGGGGAGGTCTTCGCGGCAGCGATGAAGCTCACGGACCCCGGTGCCGACGTCGAACTGCTCGTGGCCGACGGCGCCGCCTTTGCCGCCGGAACGGCGCTCGCCAGGGTCCGCGGGAACGCCCGCGCCGTGCTGCTGGCCGAGCGCGTGGCCCTGAACCTGGTCCAACGGATGAGCGCTATCGCCACCAGGACTGCGGAGTTCGTCGCCCTCGTGGACGGCACCGGGGCACGCATCACCGACACCCGGAAGACCACGCCGGGGCTGCGGGTGCTGGAACGGTACGCTGTCCGCTGCGGCGGCGGGGCAAACCACCGCTTTGGCCTTTCCGACGCCGTGCTGGCCAAGGACAACCACCTGGCGGTCCTGACCGGGGGAGACCCGTCGAAGCTCACCGCGGTGCTCCGGGAGGCCAGATCGCGCCTCGGGCACACCACGCACTTCGAGGTGGAGGTGGACAGCATGGACCAGATCGGACCGGTGCTGGCCGCCGGGGTCGACACCATCATGCTGGACAACTTCACCCCCGCGGAACTTGCCGCCGGGGTGGCCCTGGTGAACGGCCGGGCCCGGGTGGAGGCCAGCGGCAACGTCAACCTGGCCACCGTGGCCGGCATCGCCGCCACCGGGGTGGACGTCATCTCGATCGGCGGACTCACCCACAGTGTTGCCGCCCTGGACCTGGGCCTCGACATCGAACTGGGCCTGAACAGCGAATCGAACAGCGAATCGAACGGCGGACAGATGGCGGGCCAGGCGACACCGTGATCTTCCTCGACGCCGCCGCCACCACACCGGTGCGCCGCGAGGTGCTCGAAGCCATGTGGCCGTACCTCAGCGGGGACTTCGGCAACCCCTCGAGCCACCATTCGCTCGGCGGCTCGGCCGCGGCAGCGCTCGCCGGGGCACGGGCAGCGGTGGCCCCGGCGCTGGGCTGCAGGCCCGGCGAGGTGGTCTTCACCTCCGGGGGCACGGAAGCGGACAACCTCGCCGTCAAGGGCATTGCGCTGGCCCGCCGGGCCGCGGACCCCCGGCTGGACCGGGTGGTGATCAGCGCCGTGGAACATCCCGCCGTGGAGGAGTCCGCCCGCTACCTGGAGCGCGTGCACGGCTTCGCCGTCGATGTGGTGCCGGTCGATTCCTACGGGCGCGTCACCGTGGAGGCCCTGGCCGCCGCGCTCCGGCCGGAGACCGCCCTGGCCAGCATCATGTACGCCAACAATGAGGTGGGTACGGTACAGCCGGTCGCCCGGCTGGCCGCGCTTGCCCGCGCTCGGGGGATCCCGTTCCACACCGATGCGGTCCAGGCCGCCGGCTGGCTGCCGCTCGACACCGCAACTCTGGGGGTGGACGCCCTGAGTATCTCCGGACACAAACTGGGCGCGCCGAAAGGAAGCGGGGCGTTGTTCCTGCGCAGCCGGACCCGGCTGGAACCCGTGATCCACGGCGGCGGACAGGAACGCGGGCGCCGCTCGGGGACCGAGAACGTGGCCGGGGCCGTCGCCCTCGCGACGGCGCTCACACTCGCGCTGACTGCCCAGCGGGACCGGGCGTCCCGCGTTGCCGCCCTGCGAGATGGTTTCATCCGCTCGGTGCAGGCAGCGGTTCCGGGTGCGGTCCTCACGGGCCATCCGAGCGAGCGGCTTCCCTCCGTCGCCTCGTTCTGCTTCCCGGGAACCAGCGGCGAATCCGTGCTCCTGGAACTCGAACGGCTGGGCGTCATCTGCTCCAGCGGTTCGGCCTGCGCGGCCGGTTCCGACGAGCCGTCCCCGGTGCTGCGGGCAATGGGCATCGGGGCCGAGCTGGCGCAGACCGCGGTCCGGTTCAGCTTCGACTCCACGATCACAGCCGCTGAACTGCAGGAGGCGGCGGCCGCGGTCTGCGCCGCCGTCGGCAGCGTCCAGGCCCTCGGCTCCCCCTAACCCCGGTTGCCCTATCACTTTTGGTGGCCATTCCGGCGGCAAAGGGACGTTATCTGACAGGGCAAGCGGGGCAAGCGGGGTTTCCGGGCGGACACATCAGCGGTGCCGGGCCCGGCGGAAGATCCAGTGCCGCAGCAGGGTGAAACGCACCGCGGTGGCAACGAAGCCGGAGATTGTGGTGGTCCACAACTCAGCGGCGACCGTGGCGTCGGGATTGATCCAGTGCAGGATGCCGAGGCTGCCGCCGGTGAGCAGCAGCGCCACGAGGATCACGATCAGGCCGTTGAGATGGTCGCGCTTCATCCGGTGGCGTTCGGTGATCTTGAAGGTGAGCCTCCGGTTGAGCGCCGTGTTCATCAACGAGGTGAGGATCAGGGCGGTCGCGTTGGCCGGCTGCGGACCGAGGTACGGCCGGAGGAAGGCATAGAGCGCCAGCGACGTAACGGTGCAGACAATTCCGACGGCGGTGAACCTCAGCAGTTGCCGGACCAGCGGGTAGCGCAGCAGGCCCCGGTACCGGCGGCGGACGGGAACACGGACGGCAGGGCCGGCCGGGGCAGGGGAGTGCTCCTCGAGCTGGGCATCCATCCGGTCAGTACAGCTCGCCGACCGGGATCTCCACGGCCAGGCGGTTGGACGGGCCGGGGAGAGGGCATGCCCACGCCTCGTTGTAGGCACAGGACGGGTTGTAGGCGAAGTTGAAATCGACGACGAACTCGGCCTCCGGGCCGGAACCCTGCACCCCGTGGAAGGCACCCTTGATGGTGTCCAGCAGGTAGCGGCCGGCGCCGTAGCTGCCGCCGGGCTGGCTGGCCGTGGCGTCACGGAACGGCACGAAGATGCCGCCGCCGTAGCCCTTGAGCTTCCACACGGCGAGCTGGCCCAGTTCCGGCAGATCGAAAGTGCCCAGCCGGACAAAACGGACCAGACCGTCCGTCCCGGTTTCCACGTTCATTTCCCGTCCGGCGCCCTCCTTGGTGAGCGGAATGTGGAAGCGGTAGATCGGATCGTAGTCCGCCGTTTTGAGCCCGCCGAAGCTGGACTTCGCGGCCTCCGTCAGTGGAGACGCGGGATGCGTGCCGAACATCCGGTCCCGCTCCTGGCGCCAGTAGGAATGCGCCTCGGCCGGATCCTCTGCCGCGATCTTGCGCACAGTGGCGTAGAGCGCGAACGTCCGGAGCCGCCAGTCCGCGATGTCGACGGCGGAGATGTCCGCCACACTGTCCTGGTCCCCGGAATCCGTGGGGTCAAAATCCTGATCCGCCATGTCCCCAGCGTATCCCGCTTTCCCCGTGGCGAATGGCTCCTTCGACGCCCGGACCCGGTGCTGTGCCGGACTCGGACTTCCGCGCCCGCGGGCCGCCTCCACCAGGGCTTCCACGAAACGCTGATCCGGGAACTCCGGGCGGCCCGAAGTCCCGCTACGCTGGCACCATGACTGGGACGGGTACCTTCCGGCGGGCTTCGGCCCGCGGCATCCGGATCGCCGCTGCCCTGGCGCTCACAGCGGCTGCACTGTCCGGCTGCAGCACTGAAAACAAGGGCAACCCCGCGTGGACGGCGGGAGGCAGCCCGGGCCCTAGCGGAGGCGTGCCTTCCGCGGAACCATCCGCGGGGAGCTCGACGCCGGGCGTGTCGCCGGGCTAGACGCCGGGCGCGTCGCCGGGCTCGACGCCGGGCGCGTCGCCGGGGTCCACGGCCTCCGGTCCGGCGGAACCCGGTTCGACGGCGCCGGCCTGGAAGGTATTCACCGATCCGGCGAAGACCGTCAGCTTCGAGCTCCCGCAGGAGTGGATTGCCCAGTCGGTAACCCCGGAGCAGGGAACCCTGCCCGGAGCGCTCAGGATCGAGGTCAAGGATGCCAAGGGCGGCTACCTCGCCACCCTGCGGACCGGACTCCAGCCCCAGCAGGCTCCTGCCTGCGCGGATGAGGCCGCGAAACCGTACGTCGTCGTGAGCAGTGTCCCGGTGGAACTGCCGCACCGCGGCGGCGACGGCACCATCGACCCGCATGTGGTGTTCCGGGTGATCCAGGGCTACAAGTACTTCGGCTCCTACGGCATCACCAACATCGTCGGCGGCGCGGAAGGAAAGTCCTGCGTGCTGCAGAACCTGGTCCGCGGCCCCGAGGGCGCGGGGGACTACTCTTTCGCCGACCTAACGGAGCTCAAGACGTACGCCGCGGACCAGAAGGTTGCACCCGCCAAGGCATTTGACACGCTCGACCAGGCTGCCAAATACGTCAACGAAGGCTCGGAATTCGCCAACGTCCAGCGGATGCTAATGTCTCTGGAGATCAAAAACTAGTCCCGCACCGCCCGGACACACCCGGGCCGGAAGCGCTGACTTCACGCGCCCGACCCTCACACCCCGGAGATTCATGGAACGCTCTGTTGCCGCCCGCATGGCCTTCAAAACCGTGGCCGACACCAAGGTCGCCCTGGCGGTGTCCGTGGCACGCAACGCCGGCTACACCGGCCTTGCGGAGTCCTTGTCAGTGACCTCCGGCGGTGAAGACGTCCCCCTCACCGAGCTTTCGGACCACCATGGGGGGCGCTTCCACTACATGGAATTCGCTGAACCCACCGAAGTGCTCGTGGAGTACACGGCCACCGTCACCGGCTCCGCGCTGCCCGAAGAACCACGGCTGATGGAACTCATCCGCTACGTCCGGCCGAGCCGGTACGCCGAGTCCGACCGGCTCTTGCCAACCGCCTACGCGGAATTCGGCGGCCTGCAGGGCAGTGAGCTGGTGCACGCGGTGCGCAACTGGGTCTTCAGCGAGCTGCGTTATATCAGCGGATCCTCACGGGGGACCGACGGCGCCGTCGAGACCCTCCTGCACCGCCGCGGAGTCTGCCGCGACTTCGCCCACCTGGCGATCTCACTGCTGCGCGCCAGGAATGTTCCGGCGAGGCTGGCCGCGGTCTACGCTCCGGGACTGAGCCCCATGGACTTCCACGCCGTGGCCGAGGCCCACATCGACGGCGCCTGGCACGTCATTGACCCCACGGGCCTGGCACCGCGGGAGAGCATGCTCCGGATCACCGCCGGCCGGGATTCCTCGGACACGGCATTCCTGTCGACGGTCGGCGGCAGCCTGTCCCTAACGCAGCTTCAGGTCACCGCCGTCGTCGACGGCCAACTGCCGGACGAGGATCCGGCGAAGCTCGTAGCCCTCCAGTAGGGCTGCTCCTCAGCGCGCGGCCACCGAGGCCCGCAGCTTCTCCGTCAGACGCAGCAGCTCCTGCTGCTCGGCCGATGTCAGCGCCGGGCCCACCAGAGCGGCGATGTCGCGGACGTGCTCCCGGCCGATCTGCTTCTGCAGCTCCAGGCCGGCTTCGGTGAGCCTGACCAGAACGCCGCGGCCGTCGTCCGGCGCCGGCATCCGCTCCACGAGACCCCGCTTTTCGAGTCGCTCAACGAGCCGGCTGAGGCTGGACTGGCTCAGCAGCACGTGGTCGTTCAGCTCGTTCTGGCGGAGCCAGCCGGACGGACAGCGCGAGAGCGTGAACAGCACGTCGTACTCGTTCAAGGCAAGGGTTTTGAAGGCGGGGCCGGTCTGCAGCCTGCGCATGACCGCCACCTGGGCGCGGAACAGGGATTCCCAGGTTTCCGCGGCCAGACGCACCGGCGACTCGCTGGTCTTGGTGGACATCACACGCTCTTGGGGCTGGTGGTTTCGCTGGAGGACTGCCCGGCCGAGGCCAGGGTTGCGGCGACGCGTCCGGCGTGGGTGGGCGGTTCGGGGACATGGGCCGGGGTCTTCTCGGCATATTCCTTGCGCAGGACCGGCAGGACCTCTTCGCCGAACAGGTCCAGCTGCTCCAGCACGGTCTTCAGCGGCAGGCCGGCGTGGTCGATCAGGAACAACTGCCGCTGGTAATCGCCGAAGTACTCCCGGAAGGACAGGGTCTTTTCGATGACTTCCTGCGGGCTGCCGACGGTCAGCGGGGTCTGTGCGGTGAAGTCCTCGAGGGATGGGCCGTGACCATAGACCGGGGCGTTGTCGAAGTAGGGGCGGAACTCCTTGACGGCGTCCTGCGAATTCTTCCGCATGAAGAACTGTCCGCCGAGGCCCACAATGGCCTGGTCCGCCCTGCCGTGGCCGTAGTGCTCGTAGCGCTCACGGTAAAGTCCGATCAGCTGCTGGTAGTGCTCCTTGGGCCAGAAGATGTTGTTGGCGAAGAAACCGTCGCCGTAGTGGGCAGCAACTTCCGCGATCTGCGGCGTGCGGATCGAACCGTGCCAGACGAAGGGGGCTACGCCGTCGAGCGGGCGCGGGGTGGAGGTGAAGTTCTGCAGCGGCGTCCGGTGCTTGCCGGACCAGTTGACGGTGTCCTCGTCCCAGAGGCGGCGCAGCAGGCTGTAGTTCTCGATCGCGAGTTCGATTCCGTCCTGGATGTTCTTGCCGAACCAGGGGTAGACCGGGGCGGTGTTGCCGCGGCCCAGGACCAGGTCCACGCGGCCGTCGGCCAGGTGCTGGAGCATGGCGAAGTCCTCGGCGATCTTCACCGGATCGTTGGTGGTGATCAGCGTGGTGGCCGTGGAAAGGATGATTCGCTCTGTCTGGGCGGCGATGTAGGCCAAGGTCGTGGTGGGGGAGGAGGAGAAGAAGGGCCGGTTGTGGTGCTCGCCAATGGCGTAAACATCCATGCCGATTTCTTCGACCTTTTTGGCGATCGCCACGGACGCCTTGATACGTTCGTGCTCCGTGGGGGTCCGGCCCGTGGTGGGGTCGGTAGTGATGTCGCTGACGCTGAATACGCCGATCTGCATGATGTGCCTTTCCGTGGCCGGAGTGTTCCGGGAGCTGTTTCTACTATAACCGATTTACATGCATTTGCATCTATCGACCGGTACAACGTCCGCCACCCCCGAATATTCCCCGGCCGGTGCCGGGCCGGTGCGCGGCAGTGTGTCCCGGCCTGCGCCCGGACCAATGTTCCACCCAAAATGGCCGCAGTACGGGCGGACGCTTTCTCTGGAGCGGCCTGGACGATATCTTCGTAGCCTGGAGGATGCCCACATGATGAAAAAGCCCGGAGGCACAGCGGCCGCCGCAATCCTGCTTGCAGTCAGCCTCGTTTTGTCGGGATGCACGGCGTCCCGGCTGGCGCCGGGGGGTGGGGTGGATGCGCGGGCCGTGCTGGCTGATTTCAAGGGCCGGGGCATGATGGACCATCTTCAGGCGCTGCAGCGGATCGCTGATGAGAACGGGGGCAACCGCGCCTCCGGGACCAGCGGGTATGAGGAGTCCGCCCGCTACGTGGAGGAGCAGCTGCGCGCTGCCGGGTACAACCCCGTCCGGCAAACCTTCACCTTCCGCGGCGACGGCAGGAACCGCAAGCAGGTGGAAAGCTTCAACATCCTCGCCGATGCCGGGGGCAGCGCCGAGAACACCGTGGTGGTGGGCGGCCACCTGGACTCCGTGCCCGAGGGCCCGGGCATCAACGACAACGGCAGCGGGGTCGCGGCCATCCTTGAGATCGCCCGGTGGATGAAGGAAAGCGGGATCACCCCGGTGAACAGGGTCCGGTTTGCGTTCTGGGGCGGCGAGGAGGACGGCCTCTACGGCTCCCAGCACTACGTCGATGAGCTGAGCAGGACCGAGAAGGCCCAGACCGCGGCGAACCTGAACGTGGACATGATGGCCTCCCCGAACGGGGTGCGGTCCATTCACGACGGCGACGGGACCGACTTCGGCCACGCCGGTCCGACCGGTTCGAAGCAGATCGAGGATGTCTTCTTCCGCTTCTTCCAGGACAACTCGCTCCCGGCGGAGACCACCCCCTTTGACGGCGGCTCCGATTACGACGCGTTCCTGCAGGCCGGCATCCCCGCCGGCGGCCTGTTCAGCGGCGACGTGGAAAAGAAGACCAAGGCCCAGGTGCAGTCCTACGGCGGTGCCGCCGGCAAGAAACTCGATTCCTGCTACCACCAGGCCTGCGACACCATCAGCAACACCGACTCGAACCTGCTCCAGGAAATGTCCGGGGCCCTGGCCTACGCCACCGCAAGCTTCGCACTGGCCCCGCGGAGCTGAGCATCCGGGCCGCGATAACAGGGCCAAACGTCCCGTGCTTGGGCCCGGAATTAAGCCCGTACAGCGGGATTGTATTGCGGTTCGCGGACTACCTGATGGAACACCCCGCCGGTGTGAGTACAGCTAAGTAGACCGGCCCGGATACGCGTCAAGATTTAGAGTACGGCCTACGGATCCCGAAGCTACCGCTGTTCCATAGCTTGGAGTTATCACCGGTCACACTTCCTGATTGCGACATTGCGCCGCAGCAATTCGCTTGCCGTGACCGATTTCCGGATGTCTGAGCCGCACCATGGCCGGGGAATGGAACGAAGGAAAGCAACTGATGGATATTTTTGAAAATCTGGAGTCAGAAGTCCGCACCTACTGCCGCACCTGGGACACCGTCTTTGACCGGGCGTCCGGCAGCACACTCTACAGTGAGGACGGCAGGGACTATCTTGACTTCTTCTCCGGCGCCGGGGCTCTGAATTACGGACACAACAACCCGGAGCTCCTCCGACCGCTCGTCGAATATCTTCTCTCCGGAGCAATTGTTCACTCCCTCGACATGAAAACAGTTGCGAAACGGCGCTTCCTGGAAACGTTCCACGAGCTGATCCTCAAACCCAGGAACTATGACTATAAAGTCATGTTTCCCGGCCCCACTGGAACAAATTCGGTGGAAGCGGCCTTGAAGCTGGCACGAAAAGTCACCGGCAGGCCACACATCATCAGCTTTACCAATGCATTCCATGGAATGACGCTTGGATCTTTGTCGGTCACGGGCAATTCAATGAAGCGGGAGGGCGCGGGGGTTCCGCTGACCAATACCTCCAGCATGCCCTATGACGGATTTCTTGACGGCCAGACGGCTGACTTTCTCTGGATGCGTCATGCGCTGGAGGACAGCGGCTCCGGTGTCGAATTACCCGCCGCCGTCATCGTCGAAACGGTACAGGGCGAGGGCGGCCTGAGAGCCGCCCGCGCTTCCTGGCTGCGTGGTCTTTCCGAATTGTGCCACCAGCACGGCATCCTGCTCATCGTTGACGATGTGCAGGCGGGATGCGGCCGCACGGGAACATTTTTCAGTTTTGAAGACGCCGGCATAACACCCGATATCGTGTGCCTCTCCAAGTCCATCTCAGGCTTCGGTCTGCCCCTGTCCCTGACCCTCTTCAAACCGGAGCTGGACATCTGGAAGCCGGGGGAGCACAACGGGACGTTCCGGGGACATAACCCCGCGTTCGTGACGGGAACCGCTGCTCTTGAGCATTTCTGGCAGGACCGGAGATTTGAATCGAAAGTCGCGGGGCTTTCTTCCCAGCTGCACGAGGGGCTCGCGCAGATCGCGGCGGGCACCGATGGTGCCCGCGTGAGGGGCCGGGGCCTGCTTGCAGGCATTTACTACCCTGACCACCAGGTGGCGGGGAAGATTGCGGCGGAGTCGTTCGCCCGCGGCCTGCTGGTGGAGACCTCCGGGCCCGAAGGAGAAGTCATCAAGACGATGCCGGCGCTGACAATTGACCCCCGGGATCTCTTGAGGGGACTGGACATTCTTGCCGAAGCTGCGGAGTTTGTGGCCGGGGGGAAGGTGGCAGTGAAGTCTATTGCCTAGGAAACGCTGCCGGGGGGACATAAACGGCTACAAGCGACCGATCAGATTTTAGGAACGGCAAATGAGCACCCAACAGTCAGCAACGGCAATTCAGGATAAATTCGGCGCAGCAGGCGCCGCAGATCAGCGGCATGCCCCTGCCAGGTGGAGGGCGTCATCGGGGGTCCCGGCGAGGTATCGGCTATCGCCGGCCGGACTGTTGGGCGTCGGCTCGTGCTGAATGAAGGAGACCGGGAGACTCCCCGGGGGAGCATCATCGTGCAAAAGTTCGGGG
>NZ_MQTS01000188.1:36778-49211 GCF_020532825.1 Arthrobacter sp. SO3 | reverse complement strand
ATCAGCAACACCGACTCGAACCTGCTCCAGGAAATGTCCGGGGCCCTGGCCTACGCCACCGCAAGCTTCGCACTGGCCCCTCGGGGCTGAGCAGCCGCGCCGACCACCGTCCCGGGCCCCGGGACCCGGGCGGAGGACTCGGGACGACAGAAGCCCGCCGGATCATTTCCGCCAGGCCATGGCCGCACCGGGGCCGAGCAGGTAGAACTGAGTCATGACGACCTCTGCCGTGGTGCTCGGCCCCATGATCCGGTATGTGGATGAGACCTCGGCGAGTATCTGGGTGGAAACCCGGTCGGCTGCCCGGGTCCTGGTCCGCGCCGGCGGCAGGGACTGGACCGCCCGCACCTTCGCGGTTCACGGCCACCACTACGCGCTGGTGGAGTTGGACGGACTTGAGCCCGGAACAGTCATGCCTTACGTCCTTGCCGTCAACGGATTACAGGTATGGCCCGACCCGGGGTCCGGGTTCCCGGCGTCGATGATTGCGACGCTGAAGACCGGCAAGCCGCTGCGGATGGCCTTTGGCTCCTGCCGGACGAGCGTCCCGCACGATGAATCCGGCAACCGGACCCACGGCGTCGACTCATTGCGCGCCTATGCCCTGAAAATGGCCTCCGGCGGTGAACTGCCTTGGCCGGATCTGGTGGCTTTCCTCGGGGACCAGGTGTACGCCGACCTAACCAGCGAGCAGATGCAGGAGTTCATCCGCAGCCGGCGGGATATCAAGGCACCGCCGGGCGAGGAGCTGAAAGACTTCGAGGAGTACGCCCACCTGTACTTCCTGGCCTGGTCAGACCCCGCGAACAGGTGGCTGCTGTCCACCCTGCCAAGCGCCATGATCTTCGATGACCACGACATCCGCGACGATTGGAACACCTCGCTCAGCTGGAAGAAAAAAATGGAAGCCACCTCGTGGTGGCATGAACGGATTGTCGCAGGGCTGGCATCGTACTGGGTCTACCAGCATCTGGGGAACCTGTCGCCGCAGGAGCGCGTCGGGGACGCCATCTGGCAGCAGATCACCGCGCACACGGGTGAGGACGAGATCGACGTGGGCGCGGCGCTGGACAATTTCGCAGATCGGGCTGATCAGGACCCTGGATCCTACCGGTGGAGCTACTGCCGGGATTTCGGGGACACCCGGCTGATTGTGGTGGACTCCCGCGCTGCCCGCGACCTGACGCCGGACCACCGCGCCCTGGTTGACAATGCGGAAATGGCCTGGCTGGACACCCGGATGCGTGGCGGTTTCCGTCACCTGCTCGTGGCGACATCGCTGCCGTTCCTGCTGCCGATGGGCCTGCACTACGTCGAGTCCTGGAATGAGGCGGTGTCCCAGGGCGCTTGGGGGAAATTTGCTGCCCACGCCGGCGAGAAGGTGCGCCAGGCGGTGGACCTTGAACACTGGGGCGCCTTCCAGAACAGCTTCCGGAAAGTGGCGGAGATGGTGACAGAGGTCGCCGATGGCAAAAGGGGTCCGGCGCCGGAAACCATCACCTTCCTCTCCGGGGACGTCCACTACTCCTACGTTGCCGAAGTGGAGCGTGCCTCGGGCAGCCGGATCATGCAGGCTGTCTGCTCGCCCATCCGGAACCCGCTGCCCCGGCTGATGAGGTCTTTCGCTGCCGTGATGTCATACGGCCTGGCAACGCCTGTCGGCGCCCTGGTGGCGCGCTCGGCGAAGGTGCCGGATCCGCCGTTCCGCTGGTCCGGCGTCAAGGGGCCATGGTTCGACAATAATCTGGCCTGCCTGGAGGTGGCACCGGAAGGCCTGAACCTGTGGTGGCAGACCGGCGTGGTAGACGGTGGCGACCCCCTGCGTCCCGGGCTGAAGACTGTCTCCTCCGTCACGGTCGCTCCGCGGCGCAGCGCGCCCGGCGGTGAAAGGTTGGAAATATGACCGGTGTGGAACGTCGGGTCGGGAAGCGCCGTGGCCGGATTCCGGACACGGACACCATTCTGGACACAGGGTTGTTTATCTTCAGTGGCGTGGCCGCCGTGTGGCTGGCGACGATCCTTCTGCAGGAAAGCCTGCAATGGGGCCGGTTGTGGTTCTCGATCGTCTTCTGGGCCGCGCTGGCGTATCTGGTCCTGCCCCGGATCCATCGGATCCTGACCAGGATCTACCTTCCCGGCTACTTCATTGGCCGGGCCCGGACCAGCGACGGACTGCTCGGTGACCCGGTCAACATGGCGCTGCTCGCAACGGAAGATCAAGTCCACGCCGCCATGCGCCGGGCAGGCTGGACCCAGGCCGACGACGTCGATCTGGCCAGCAGCCAGCGGATAGTCGCTTCAACCCTCATGCGCCGAAGCTATGATGAGGCGCCGGTCAGCCCGCTGTTCCTCTTTGGCCGCCAGCAGGATTTCGCCTATCAGCAGGAAGTCGACGGGAATCCGGGCAAGCGGCACCACATCCGATTCTGGCACTGCCCGCCAGGGTGGGTGCTGCCGGGCGGCGTCCGGGTCGAGTGGCTGGCGGCCGGGACCTATGACCGCGCGGTGGGGTTGTCCCTGTTCACTCTTCAGATCACGCACAAGATCGAGGAGAACACCGACGACGAACGGGACTATGTCCTGGCAACCCTGGAGCGGGCCGTACCCGAAGCTGAAGTGTCCGTCATCCGGGATTTCTCCACCGGTTACCACGCGCGCAACGGCGGAGGTGACACGATTTCAACGGACGGAAGCTTGCCGGTCGTCGACCTCACGCACCTTGGCACCGCCCCCGCGGAGGCGCACCGCACGCGCACGGACCGTTCGAACAGGCGACCCGCCCCGACCCTTTTTGGCGGCGTTCTCCTGTGCCTGCGAGGTATCGCAGCCCTCGCCCTGGCCGTGTCACTGCAGCTGGGCGGCAACCCCGCCGCGGGCGCAGGAACGGACAGCGTGCTGTTGCCGGCCGTTGTGACAGTCATTGCGGTCTTTGCTGCGGGCGAGATCGTTTTGGCCTGGCTCGTCCTTCGGGGCGGAAACCGCTTCAGGGTCACGGCCATGCTGCTCAGCGTTGTTGCCATCCTCGTTCAGGCCGCAGACGTGCTCAACGGCGGCCAACGGGTGGCCTTGGAGACCAACCTTGTGGGCCTCTCCCTCGACATCCTCCTCATCATCGCCCTCTCAAGCCAGCGTTCCCGCTCGTTTGCGCGCAGACACAGCCAGGGAACGGTCGCGCCGTCCGGCGTCGCTGCCGAATTCACCTAGGAACCGGGGCGTGCTCCGGCCCGGCGGCGCCGGACTTCAGGCCGTATCGCGGTGATTGTGCCGGGCCGGCAGCAGTTCGCCCTTGCGCGTTTCCGGCTCGTACCGTGCAAGGCTGGCGCCCCCGGAGACGAGCCGCCTCAGCTCTGACAGTCCCCCGTGGACGGCGCCGGCGGCGCGGGCCTGCACCAGCACGTTGCCAAGGGCGGTGGCTTCGACAGGCCCCGCGATGACAGGTTTGCCGGTGGCGTTGGCAGTGAGCTGGCACAGGAGCCTGTTTTGCGATCCTCCGCCCACGATGTGCACGACGTCGACGGCCCGGCCGGCCAGCCTTTCGGCGTCGCTGATGGTCCGGGCGTAACCGGCTGCGAGGCTGTCAAGGATGCAGCGGACGATCGCGGCGGGCTCGCCCGGAAGGACGGACCCGGACCTGCGGGCGGCGGCGCGGATCCGCTCCGGCATGTTATCCGGTGCGGTGAACGCCGGGTCATCGGCGTTGATCCGCGGTCCGCCCGGGGGCAGCACCGCGGCGCCCTCGAGGAGTCCGGCCAGGGACACCGTGAGGCCCTGGCCGGTCCACGTTCGCTGGCATTCGCTCAGCAGCCAGAGGCCGCCGACGTTGCGCAGGTAACGGATGGTGCCGTCGACGCCGCGTTCGTTGGTGAAATTGGCTGCCCGGCTGGCCTCGGTGAGGACGGGGTGCGTGAGTTCCACGCCCACCAGGGACCAGGTGCCGGAGGAGATGTAGGCAAAGTCCCGGGTCTCCGCGGGGACGGCGACAACGGCCGAGGCGGTGTCGTGTGAGCCGACCGCGATCACCGCTGTCTCCCCCGGCAGCCCGGTCCGGGCGGCGACGGCCGCCAGCAGGGTGCCGATGGTTTCGCCGGGCTGGATCAGCGGCGGGAACAGGTCCGCCGGCAGCTTCAGGGCGGTCAGGAACTCGGTGGCCCATTCCCCCGCGACAGCATCGAACAGCCCGGTGGTGGAGGCGTTGGTGGCCTCGGTGCGGCGCTGGCCGGTGAGGAGGAACGCGATCAGGTCCGGGATGAGGAGGGCCTGGACCCTGTCGAGGTCCGGTTCGCTGGCCAGCTGGTAGATCGTGTTGAATTCCAGGAACTGCAGCCCCGTTGTCGCGTAGAGGCGTTCCGGTTCGAGACGCTCATGAACCTTCGCTACGGCGGCGCGGCTGCGGTCATCCCGGTAGCTGAAAGGCTGGGCCACCAGCTCACCGGAGGCGTTCACCCGCCCGTAGTCCACGGCCCAGGTGTCGATCCCGATACCGGCGATCCGTTCGCCGCGCGCTGCAGCCCTCGTTGCTGCAGCCGCCAGACCGGTGAGTACCTCCGCAAACAGTGCGGTGAAATCCCAGCGCAGGGCGCCGCCGGACTCCACCACCCCGTTGGGGAAGCGGTGGACGGTCTCCAGCGAGATACCAGGGTTCCCCGCGTCATCCGTGATGCTGCCGAGGATCACCCGGCCGGAGGAGGCGCCGATGTCGACGGCGGCGAACACACTGCGGTCGGACGCATTGCTGTTCAAGGCACTGCCGGACACCGTCCCGGCGGGGGCCGGGACGGTGTCCGTTGCTGGGGTTTCCGTGTTCATCGCAGGAAGGCCGCGGCCACGCCGGCGTCAACGGGGATGTGGAGCCCGGTGGTGTGGGAGAGCTCGCTGCCGGTGAGCACGGCGGCGGCGTTGGCCACGTTTTCGGGCAGCACTTCGCGCTTGAGCAGGGTGCGCTGGGCGTAGTACTTGCCCAGTTCTTCTTCCTGCACCCCGTAGACGGCGGCGCGCTTGGCGCCCCAGCCCCCGGCGAAGATCCCGGAACCGCGGACCACGCCATCGGGGTTGATGCCGTTGACCCGAATTCCGTACTCGCCCAGTTCCGCGGCGAGGAGCCTGACCTGGTGCGCCTGGTCTGCCTTCGTGGCGGAGTACGCAATGTTGTTCGGGCCGGCGAACACGGAGTTCTTGGAGGAGATGTAGATGATGTCCCCGCCCATGCCCTGGCCGATCATCACCTGCGCCGCGGCCTTGGCCACCAGGAACGAGCCCTTGGCCATGACGTTGTGCTGCACATCCCAGTCCTTCTCGGTGGTTTCCAGAAGCGGCTTGGAAATGGAAAGCCCGGCGTTGTTGACCACAAGATCGAGTCCGCCGAAGGCCAGGACGGCCTCCTGGATGGCAGCGGCGATCTGGGCTTCATCCGTGACGTCGGCCTGGACGCCGATCGCGACGTCGGCTCCGCCCAGTTCAGCGGCAACGGACTGCGCGTTCTGCAGGTTCAGGTCCGCGATGACCACGCAGGCGCCGTCGGCGGCGAAGCGGGCGGCGATCGCCTTCCCGATGCCCGAGGCCGCCCCGGTCACCAGGGCGATCCGGCCGGCGTGGGATTTCGGCTTGGGCATCCGGGCCAGCTTGGCCTCTTCCAGGGCCCAGTATTCGATCCGGAACTTCTCGGATTCCTCGATCGGGGCGTAGCTGGAGAGGGCCTCGGCGCCGCGCATGACGTTGATGGCGTTGAGGTAGAACTCCCCCGCCACCCGGGCGGTCTGCTTGTTCGCCCCGAAGGAGAACATGCCCACGCCCGGCACCAGGACGATGGCCGGGTCCGCGCCGCGCAACGCGGGGCTCTCCGGCGTCGCGTGCCGGTCGTAATACCCCTGGTAGTCCTCGCGGTAAGCGGCATGGAGTTCCTTGAGCCGGGCCACTGAGTCCTCGATCGAGGCATCGGAGGCCAGGTCCAGGACCAGCGGCTTGACCTTGGTGCGCAGGAAATGGTCCGGGCAGGACGTGCCCAGGGCGCCGAGGCGCGGGTGCTCGGCTGCTTCGAGGAACTCCAGGACGGCGGGGTCGTCGCTGAAGTGACCCAGCTGCGGCTTGTCCGTGGACGCCAGTCCACGGATCACGGGCGCCAGGGCGGCGGCCTTCGCGCGGCGCTCGGTTTCAGGGAGTGCGGCGTAGCCCGGCAGCTTCGGGCCGAAGGGATCGGTCCTGCCGTGGTCCCTGATGTACTGTTCGGCCTGCTCGATGATCCACAGCGAGTTGGCTTCGGCTTCCTCGCTGGTGGCGCCCCAGGCGGTGATGCCGTGGCCGCCGAGGATGGTGCCGACCGCCTGCGGGTTCGCGTCCTTGATCGCGGCGATGTCCAGGCCCAGCTGGAAACCGGGGCGCCGCCACGGCACCCACGCCACCTTCTCGCCGAAGATCTCCTTGGTGAGGGCCTCGCCGTCGGCGGCCGTCGCAATGGCGATCCCGGAATCCGGGTGCAGATGGTCCACGTGCGGTGCGTCAACCAGGCCGTGCATCGCGGTGTCGATCGACGGCGCGGCGCCGCCCTTGCCATGCAAGCAGTAATCAAACGCCGCCACCATCTCATCCTCACGCTCGACGCCGGGGTACACGTTCTTGAGCGCCTGCAGCCGGTCCAGGCGCAGCACGGCGAGGCCTGCGGCCTTCAGCGTGCCCAGGTCCCCGCCGGAGCCCTTAACCCAGAGGAGCTCGACGTCCTCGCCGGTCACGGGATCCTTTTCGGCGCCCTTGGCGGAGGTGTTGCCGCCAGCGAAGTTGGTGTTCCGCTTGTCGGCCCCGAGGCGGTTGGAACGGGCTACCAGCTGTTCAACGGTCGGATTGGTCATGGTCTTACGCTCCCCATCCGGCCTGGTGGCCGCCCTGGCGGCCTGCATTGATTTTGTCCTGGTATCCGCTGGCGGCGAAGGCTGCCATGGGGTCGGCGGGCAGGCCCCGCGATTCCCGCCATTCCGCCAGTCCGGGGCGGACATCGGTGTAGAACGCATCCATCAGCACCGCGTTGGCGGCGAGGACGTCACCGGCGTTCTGGGCGGCCTCGAGGGCGGCGGTGTCGACCAGGAGGGCCCGCGCCGTCATTTCCTGGACGTTGAGCACGGAGCGGATCTGCCCGGGAATCTTCCCTTCGATGTTGTGGCACTGGTCCAGCATGAACGCCACCCCGGCGGCCGGCTCCAGGCCGCCGCCGCGGACCACCTCGTGCATGATCCGGAACAGCTGGAACGGATCCGCGGCACCCACAATGAGGTCATCATCGGCGTAGAAACGGGAGTTGAAATCGAAGGAGCCCAGCTTCCCCAGGCGCAGGAGCTGCGCAACGATGAACTCGATGTTGGTTCCCGGGGCATGGTGTCCCGTGTCCAGGCAAACAAGGGCCTTCTCGCCCAGGGCGGCACAGTGCACGTAGGAGGTGCCCCAGTCCGGGATATCGGTGTGATAGAAAGCGGGCTCGAAGAACTTGTATTCCAGCACCATCCGCTGGGCCTCGCCGAGCCGGTCATAGACCTTGCGCAGCGATTCGGCCAGCCAGTCCTGCCGGGCCCGCAAGTTGCCCTGGCCCGGGTAGTTGGTGCCGTCGGCAAGCCAGATCTTCAGGTCCCGCGAGCCGGTCATGTCCATCACCTCCAGGCACTCGTACATATGGTCCACGGCCTTTTGGCGCACGGCCGGGTCACTGTGGGTGAGGCTGCCAAACTTGTAGTCGTCGTCCTGGAAGGTGTTGCTGTTGATCGTCCCGAGCTTCACGCCGAGGCCGTCAGCGTAGCTGGCCAGTGCCGCGTAATCATCGACCTTGTCCCAGGGAATGTGC
Source organism: Arthrobacter sp. SO3 (assembly GCF_020532825.1). Taxonomy (GTDB): domain Bacteria; phylum Actinomycetota; class Actinomycetes; order Actinomycetales; family Micrococcaceae; genus Arthrobacter. The sequence goes on along the minus strand of NZ_MQTS01000188.1, from coordinate 41,392 downwards.
AGGGCAACCGAGGGGGCCAGCCCCGTCAGGGCGTTGACCTGGGCTGCGTCGGCGAGCTTCTCCTCGATGGTGCGGGGCGTCCCCGGTGTGGCGAAGACCTTGAACCGGGTGCCGGAATTGCCGAACGCCCAGGAGGGCAGTTCGATGCTCTGATGTTCGAGTGTGGCTAAAACGACGGTTGGGATAGACACGTCAGTCTCCTAGGGACTTGGACTGGGTGAGGGCTGGGCCGGCGGCGGCCAGCTGGTCCTCGAGGTTGAATACTTCAGTCAGTTGCAGGAACCCCTCATCGGGGGCTCCGTTCAGGTCTTCGAAAAATCCGGACATCTCGGCCTGCCAGCGGGCGTTGACGTCCGTGGCTGCCATCCGGGCCTGTGCTTCCTCGAGGTTGTCGGTTTCGAAGTAGCCGATCAGCAGCCCGTCGGGGCGGAGGAAGAGGGAATAGTTGTTCCAGCCCGAGGACTTCAGGGCCTGGAGCATTTCCGGCCACACGGCGGCGTGGCGGGCGGTGTAGGCCGCGATGAGTCCGGGTTTGAGCTGGAGTTGGAAGCAGACGCGCCGGATGCTCATGACAGGACCACCTGCCGGTGTTCGATGCCCAGGAGGGACGCGGCCGCCCTGATGTCAGCGCCGCGGTGTCCGACGCAGAGCGCCCAGTGGTGGCCGATGCCGGTCTGGCTCCATTGGTCCACCCACAGTCCCGGGTCGCCGCCGAAGTCCACCCGCGAGGTGGTGTTGCCGATCGCGAGGAGCGGGCCGGGCACCACTTCGCCTTCGGAGGTGATGAACACATAACTGCCGTCCGGGTCCTGGCCGAGACCGAAGGTGGTGACCGGGCCGTGCCGGACGTCGAATTCGACCGAGACGCCCCAGCCGCGCTTGCCGTGGAAGACGCCGAGGCCGCGCAGCAGCGGCTCCTGGGCCGACACGGCCAGGTGGGCGGGACCGTCGTGGCCCATTTCCACGACGTTGTCGAAGAAGTTCAGGGCCTGGATCTCCGTGAACGAACCGCCGGCACCGATCGCCTGCGCGGCGAGCATGGCAATGGAGGTCCGCAGTTCGAATTCACCGGCCATCGGGATGCCGCGGGCCGTAAGGATGGAGGACCCGAGGATCATCCCGGCGCCCAGGCGTTCGTGCTGTTCGCCGGCGAGGCCGCGGTGGTAGTAGGCGACGGAGTCCAGGTCGAAGTCCTCCACGAGCCGGTCCAGGCCGACGGAGACTTTGGCGCCCCAGGCGAAGTCGTCGTCGTTCACGGATGCATCCAGGACAAAGAGGTCCCGGGCGAGGTCGAGGCGTTCGGCGACCTCTGCCGCGGTGACCCCGTTCACCCGTTCCCGGAGGTCGTCGAATTCCAGCACTTCGACGTGGGAGCCAAACGTCGTTGCGACGGTGGTGAGGTCGGTGGAGACATCCAGCATGCCCGGGTACAGATGTCCCATCAGCCCGTGCCGGGCGTTGCGTAACCGGGAGCGGACGCCGGCCGCGTGCACCCACTGGGTGATGCGGTCCCAGGCGGACTCCTGTTTGAGGTGTCCCGAGACGGAGCGGAACGCGATGCCGGCGCGGCGGAAGACGTTGGCGACCTCAGGGACCGGGCACTGGCCGCAGTAGGCGAGCCATTTGCCGGTGTCGAAGCTGGCGTGGTCCATGGCTTCGGTGGGCTGCAGGTCGATCACCAGGACGGGGGTCTTGGCCCGCTGGGCGATCGGCAGCACCATCGACGACGTCAGGTAGGTGGTGAGGAAGATGACGATCAGGTCGCAGTCGGCGACCCGCAGCTTTTCGCCGGCCGCGGCTGCCTCCTGCGCATCGGAGATGAAGCCGGTGTCGACGACGTCGGCGTCGAGTGCCTCGAAGCGGCCGGTGACGTAGCGGACGGACTCCTGCAGCTGCGGCAGCAGCCCGGGGAACTGGGGCCAGTACGCGCCGAGGCCGCCGGAGACCAGCCCGATGCGGGTGGGCCGGCGCCGGTGCGGTTGCAGCAGCCGGGCAGCCGGTTGTTTGTGGTTCATGTGAGGGGGCCTTCCGGCATGGAAAAGGAACTCAGGGGACTCACTGCGCCCCGGGCCGGGGCAGTGCAGGAGGGGGGCGCTGCAGCGGGGGCGTTGCAGCGGGTGCGGTGCGGGAGTGCGCGCCGGGCAGGCTGTCAGCAGCCTGCCCGGCGGCTCAGAAAGGGCAGCTCAGGAAGCGGCGGCTCAGAAGTTGTACTTGTCGATGTTGTCAGCGTTGAAGACCGTGGGCGGGCCGACGATTACGAGGCCACCCTTTTCGACCTTCCGTTCGCCCAACTCGCCGGCGGTGAAGGTATCCCCTTCGGCTCCGGTCATCTTGCCTTCCGTGAGCGCCTTGCCGGCGAACGCGGCAACGTATCCCAGCTGGGCCGGATCCCAGAGGGCAAATTCCTTCACAGTTCCGTCCTTGACGAAGGGACGCATTTCATTGGGCAGGCCCAGTCCGGTGAGGGCTACTTTTCCCTTGTACTCTGAGGTCGAGAGGTACCGGGCGGTGGCGGCGATGCCCACCGTGGTTGGGGAAATGATGCCCTTCAGGTTCGGGTGGGCCTGCATAAGGCCCTGGGCTTCCTGGAAGGACTTGGTGTCGTTGTCGTCGCCGTAGACCTTGGCAACAAGCTTGATGTCCTTGTAGGCAGGGTTGGAGGCGAGTTCCTCCTCCATGAACTTGATCCATCCGTTCTGGTTCGTGGCGTTGGCGGTGGCGGACAGGATCGCGATTTCGCCGCTGCCGCCGATCTGCTCGGAGATCAGCTTGGTCTGGATCAGGGCAACGTCCTTGGCGACAACCTGGCTGATGAAGACGTCGCGGCAGTCGGGGTTGGTGTCCGAGTCGAACGCGACGATCTTGGCGCCCGCGGTGCGGGCTTCGCCGAGGGCCGTGCAGACGGCGTCGGGATCATTTGCGGCGATCACGATGACGTTCGTGCCGGCCTGCGTCTCGGCGTTGATGAAGGAGACCTGGCTGGAGGCGGAGGCTTCCAGCGGCCCGACAACCTGGGAGGAGGCGAAGCCTGCTTCGGTGGCGCCCTTCTTGCCGCCGCCCAGGACAACGTCGGTGTAGGGGTTGTTCAGCTGCTTCGGGATGAAGGTGATCTTCTTGTCCCCTCCCCCCGCAGCAGCGCTGCTGCTGCCACCGGTGGATGAAGAGCCACCGCTGCAGGCGCTCAGGGCTAGCGCGGCGGCGGCAGCAACAGCCACCATTCCCGCCAAACGGCCGGTCTGGCCTGGGTTCTTGCGGTTCAACATCATTGTTCTTCCTTTTTCCTCGTGCGGTCGGTGCAGCCGGTCCGGTCTGGATGCGGTCGCGGTGGTGCGGTGGGCAAATTTTCAGGTGTTGCTTCCGATGAAACTTCGACGGACGCGCCTGGTGTGGCGCCACTGTTTGATCGCGGAGCCGATGCTCGGCGCCACGACGGAGACGATCAGCAGCAGTCCGGTCACGGTGATGAGGACGACGTCGGATACGCGGGCCAGGCGGAGGGCGTAGTTGAGGGTTCCGATCAGCAGGACCCCGGCGATCACGCCGGGGATGGATCCTTTGCCGCCGAAGATCGAGACGCCGCCGAGCAGGACGGCGGCAATGACGGCCAGCTCCAGCCCGGACGCGTTATCGCTGCGGGCACTGGTGTAGCGCAGTGTCCAGTAGATCCCGGCCAGGGCCGAGACGACGCCGGATGCGACGTAGAGCCAGAACTTGCTGCGGGCCACCCTGATGCCCACAAAGCTGGCGGCTTCCTTGCTGTAGCCGATGGCATACAGGCCGCGGCCGAACGGTGTGAAGTGCAGCAGGACCCCGAAGAAGACAATGATGAGCACGACGCCGACCATGACCGTAGGGATGCCGGTGCCGCCGAGCTTGGAGGTGAAGAAGGCTGTCAGCGCTTTCGGGAAGTTGGCCACGGCGTTGTCGCCGATGATGACGAGGGCCAGGCCGCGGAATAGGGCCAGGGTGCCGATCGTAACGGCCAGGGAGGGCAGACCGAGGACCGCGATCAGGAAGCCGTTGAACATGCCGGCCGCCAGGCCGGCGAGCAGGCTGATTGCCAGGACCAGCCAGATGTCCATGCCGCCGGCCCAGAGCACGCCCATCAGGGCGCTGGTCAGTCCGGCGATGCTCGCGACCGACAGGTCGATTTCGCCGGTGATGATGATCAGGGTCATCGGCATGGCGATCAGCAGGACCGGGATGACGTCCAGGAGCAGGAATCCGGTGGTGACCGGTGAAGCGAATCGGGGGATGGCGATGGCGGCGTAGATCAGGAACGCGATCAGGGCGTAGATGGTGATGGCGTCCCGGCCGGCCAGGATCCGCGCGGCTCCGGTCTTTCCCTTGGGTTCGGAGGACAGCGGCCTGGTGTTGTCGGCCACCGGGGCCGTTGCCGTGCCGGTTGTCGACGTGGTTTCAGACATTGCGTGCCTCGCTTATCCGCAGTTTCTTGGCTGTGCGCAGGCTTGCCACGCGGTCGATGATGATGGCCGTGAGGATCAGCACGCCGACGATGGCCTGCTGCCAGAATTTGTCGACCCGCAGGGCGGTCAGGGAGCTGGTGATGGTAGTCAACAGCAGCGCGCCGAGGGCCGCCCCGGTCACCGATCC
>NZ_MQTS01000188.1:31895-36762 GCF_020532825.1 Arthrobacter sp. SO3 | reverse complement strand
GGCGGCAGCCACGACGGTCAGTTCCATGCCCGTGCCTGTGGTGGCGCCGACGGAGTTGAAGCGGCTGGCGTAGAGCACGCCGGCCAGGCCCGCCAGGGCACCGTTGGCCAGGAAGGCGAGGAGCACACGCTTGGAGACCTTGATGCCGAAGGCGGTGGCTGCGTCCGGGTCGGAACCGATGGCGTACAGGTCGCGTCCCGGGCGGGTTCCGGCCATGTATATGGCCACCGCGATGACGACGAGGATGGCCAGCAGCGTGATGATGGGGAACCCCAGGACGGTGTTCACCGAGAGTGCGCCGAAGGCGTCAGGCCGGTCACCGGCAAAGTACTGTTTTCCGCCGGCCCAGGCGTTGTTCAGGCCGCGGAACACATACAAGGTGCCCAGGGTGATGACGAGGGCGGGCACCTTGGCTGCGGTTACGAGGAGACCGTTGATCGCCCCGAGCAGGGCGCCGAAGGCCATGCCGATCACGAACACCGCGGCAATCGGAAGATCAGGCATCGCGGCGAAGATGGAGCCGGTGCCGAAGGCAACGAGCCCCAGCATCGAGCCGACGGACAGATCAATGTTCCGGGTGATGATCAGCAGGGTCTGCCCGGCGGCCAGGATCATCACGATGGTGGCGTTCAACAGGAGGTCCTTGACACCCTGCGGGGTGAGGAACAGCGGGTTGATCAGGTAGGTGATGAGCACCAGCAGCACCAGCGCGATGATCACGGGCAGTTCCCGCAGCCGAAGCACCGAGGCTACGGCACCCCGGCCGGTGCCGGCGGACGCCGTCGTCGGCGGTTTCTTGTGGTCCAGGGCAGAGCTCACGGGGTTCCTCCTGCGGAAGACGTTGCGGCGTGCATGACGGATTCGGGGTTGGCTCCGGCGCGGTCCAGTTCGGCGGTGATTCGCCCCTCGCGCATGACCAGGACCCGGTCCGCCATCCCGAGGACTTCGGGCAGTTCGGAGGAGATCATCAGGATGGCGATGCCCCGCCCCGCGAGGTCGGAGATGAGCCGGTGGACCTCACTCTTGGTCCCGACGTCGATCCCCCGGGTGGGTTCGTCGATGATCAGGAGCCTCGGGTCGGTGGCCAGCCACTTGGCGAGCACCACCTTCTGCTGGTTGCCGCCGGAGAGGGTGGAGACGGCGTGTTCCTGCGATCCGGCTTTGACCTGGAGCCGCTTGCTCCAGTCCTGCGCTGCCCGGCGCTCGGCGGCGCCGTTGATCAGCCCCGCCCTCGCCAGTTTGTTGCGCAGCGTGAGCGTGATGTTGCGGGCTACCGAAAGGTTCATCACCAGCCCCTGCTTGCGGCGGTCTTCGGGGACGAAGCCCATGCCCGCCGTGATGGCGGCCTGCGGATCGCGGGGTTTGAGTTTGCTTCCCTGGAAGGTGATCCCGCCGGAATCATAGGGGTCGATGCCGAAGACGGCGCGGGCCACCTCCGTGCGGCCGGCGCCCACCAGGCCCGCCAGCGCCACGATCTCCCCGGCCCGGACTTCGAAGCTGATGTCGCGGAAAACCCCGGCCCGGCTGAGGCCGTCGACTTTCAGGACGGTGTCTCCGAGCTCCGCAACCGTCTTGGGGAACAGGGCCTCGATGTCGCGCCCGACCATCTCGCGGACGATTTCCGGGACGGTGACGTCGGCGGTCCGGTGCGTGGCGATGTACCGGCCGTCCCGCATGACGGTGATCCGGTCGCACAGGTCGAAAACCTCGTCGAAGCGGTGTGAGATAAACAGGATGCCGGTTCCCTTGTCCCGGAGGCTGCGGGCAACGGCGAACAACCGCTCCACCTCCACACCGCTCAGGGCGGCTGTCGGTTCATCCATCACCAGCACTTTGGCATCGAGTGAAATGGCCTTGGCGATTTCGATGATCTGCTGGTCCGCAATGGACAGGCCCTCGGCGATTCGCGTCGGATCGACGGGGACACCGAGGCGCTCGAAGAGCGTGGCCGCTTCCCGGACCATGGCTGCCTTGCTGATCAGCCCCAACCGGCCCTTGGGCTGGCGTCCGACGAAGATGTTCTCCGCAACGCTGATGTCCGGAAAGAGCGTCGGTTCCTGGTAGATGACGGAGATCCCGGCGGTCTTGCTGTCGCCGACGTTGCGGAACTGGACGCTCTCGCCACTGACCCTGAAGTCGCCCGAATCGGGGTGGTGCAGGCCTGCGAGGATTTTGACCAGGGTGGATTTGCCGGCGCCGTTCTCACCAACCAGGGCGTGGATTTCGCCGGCCCGGATTTCGATGGTGCCGTCGGCCAGTGCGACCACCGGCCCAAACGTCTTGGCCGCATGGGAAAGGGATAGCACCGGCACTGGTCCGTCCGGCGAGGCGCCCGACCGTGGATTGTCTGTCTGCTGCATGTAAATAACCGCACCTTTGGGGCTGAGTGAACTTCATAATGAATCGTTTCAGAGCTGCTGTGATTTGAATCATAGGAGCAGGCCCGCCCCCACGTCAATAGGTGTCACGTTCAGCAAACCGGATTTTGATTCGTTTCAATGAAAGGGTTCAAATTGGGCGCCGGGAGGTATCCTTAGGGCACCAACGTGGTCCGCCGGTTTGCCCCTCACAGGGCAGCGGCGCCCGCATTCAGGAGTACAGGAATGGTTTCAGCCAGCGTCAAGGACGTTGCGGCCCTGGCCGGCGTCTCGGTCGGGACGGTCTCCAATGTGCTCAACCGTCCGGAAAAGGTGTCCGCGGAGGTCACCGTCCGGGTGCAGGGAGCCATCGACAAGCTGGGCTTCGTGCGCAACGACGCCGCCCGGCAGCTCCGCGCGGGCCTGAGTCACAGTATTGGCCTGGTGGTGCTGGACGCTGCGAACCCCTTCTTCACGGAGCTGGCCCGGGGAGCGGAGGACCGGGCCGCCGCCGAGCACTTCACCGTGCTGGTGGGAAACAGCAGCGAGGACGCAGGACGGGAGGCGGCCTACCTGGATCTCTTTGAACAGCAGCGCGTCCGCGGAGTGCTGATCTCACCCGTGGGCAATGTGATCCCCAGGCTGGAACAGCTGCGCCGCAGGGGCATCCCCACCGTCCTCGTGGACCGGCAGACGGAGAACTTGAGTTTCTCCTCGGTCGCCGTCGACGACCTGGCCGGCGGTGAGATGGCCGTCGCGCACCTGCTGTCCGTTGGCCGGCAACGGATCGCATTCGTGGGCGGACCGGAGAATATCCGCCAGGTGGCGGACCGGCTGTCCGGGGCACGAAAAGCCATGGAGTCGGCTCCCCGCGCCAGCCTGGAAGTCATCCCGACCGAGTCCCTCACGGTCCTGTCGGGCCGGGCTGCCGGTGAAGCCATCCGGCTCCGCCCGGCGGCGGAACGGCCCGATGCGATCTTCGCGGCCAACGATCTGCTCGCGGTCGGTGTCCTGCAGGGCCTGATGCTGATGGGCGGTGTCCAGGTGCCAGAGGAAATAGCGCTGATTGGCTACGACGATATCGAATTCTCGGCCGCCGCCGTGGTCCCGCTGTCCTCCATCCGCCAGCCCAGCGCCCTGATTGGTTCAACCGCCCTAGAGTTATTGCTCCGGGAGGCCAGCCAGGAGTCCGGGTTCGCCCCACGCCAGGTCGTTTTTCCTCCTGAACTGGTGGTCCGGGCGTCCACGCAGGCCTGAAGGCGCCGCACGGCCTTCCCGGCACCGCTGCAGACGCTGCGGCAAGGGTGGCTGCCTACCGGTACTGGAGCGGCGCCGCAGGGTCAGGGGCGATGGTGTCCGCGGAACCCGTCCGGCCGTCATCGGCAGGGCTTCCGGGTGCCGTTCCCCCTCCCGCGGGCGTTCCCCGGGGAAGTCCGCGGGGCGGTTCGGCCCTGCCGGTGCCAGGGCTGCCCGGCGCGGGGGAAGTCGCGGTGCCCGCCGCGATTTCGTCGCAGACCCTGTCCACCTCCTGCCAGAATCTGGCGTCAACCCAGTAGCCCGTATGGCTCAGGACCTGCGGCAGCGGCTGGGCGAACACGAACTTGTCCGTTGGCGGGTCGACAAGGCGCAGGTCCGTCGCTGTGGACGCAGGCCACTCTACCGTGGCGACCGGTCCACCGATGTAGTCGGTCTCGTAGTAGACGTTGCGCCAGCGGATTGGACCAATGCCTGCACTGCCCGCCGCGAAGTTCTGCAGGAGCCGGTCGCTGACCAGGGCGGGAAACGCCCAGCGGTACAGCTTCGCCAGCGGCGAACCGAGGGTCACCAGACCGACGGTCTTCTCTTCGTGGCGGGCGGACTGGCGCGCCAGCACGGCGGCGGCCACCATGCTGCCCTGCGAGTGTGCGGTGAGCACCACCCGGCCCTGGTTGTCATGGAGCCGCCAGATCCGGCGTGTCAGCTCGGGCACCGCCCGCTCGGTGTAGGAGGGCGGGGCGAACGGGTGGAATGACCGCGGAAAGAACGTGCCGACGTCGAACGGGGACATCAGGACCTTGCGCCACTTCTCCTGCCGGAACGCGAGCCGGAGCACCACCCCGTACACAATGGGCAAGGATGCACTGATCCACGTGGCCACTCCGATGTTCAGGAACGGCGGGTCCTGACCGAACACGAAGACTTGGGTGGCGAAAATCGCCGCCCCCAGCAGCGCAGACCCGGCGACCGCAATCATCAGGTAAGCCGCCAGCGCGGGGGCGTACTCGCCGATCAGCCGCATCCTCGCCACCTTGCGGACCCAGGGACTGGGCTGCATTCCATCGCCTGCCCGTATGGTTATGGCCCGGTGCCGGCTGAACGGCGCCGGCTCAAACGCCGACACCGTCCAGGCGTCCCGGCGGTTCCGGGCGGTCCCGTCTGCCTGCGCGGGGGCTTCCCCGGCCGAACCGGCCGGCATTGCCTCCGCCGTGTCGTAGTCGCGGTGGAGTTCGACCACGAGCGTTGCTGCCCGC
>NZ_MQTS01000188.1:17289-31882 GCF_020532825.1 Arthrobacter sp. SO3 | reverse complement strand
CGACGTGACCGCCAGCCACACCCCCGCGGCCGCCGCGAAAAGCACCAGCACGCCAATGAGGCCCAGGGCCAGAATGGACGCGATGGACGCCACCGCCTTTGGCACCCAGAGCAGCGGGCCCGCATCGCCGGGAGTTGGATCTGAACCGGGGGCTCCCGGGGGCCCGGGCCCGTATTCGATCGTCCCGAGCCCTTCAGCGACGAGCATCATCAAAGACAACAGCACAGCGTTGGCCAGGATCAGGGCAACAACATTCAGGACCAGGGGCGCCGCCCACGGGAACACGCTGAGGGAGCCGCGCGCCTTCGCTTTCAGCCGCTTCATCCGCCCGGGCCCGCGGTGCTCGACCGTCAGCGCGTTCCGCCACCGGATGACCCACGCTGCCACCAGCTGAAACATTAACGGAACCAGCAACCCGAGAGTGAGCGTCCAGCCGGCAGCGACCGAGGTAACGATGCCCGGCAGGACGCCGGCCGGCTGGGCCGCAGTATCCTGCCCGGCGCCGGCATCATTTAGTGCCAGGGGCAGAGCAAGGGCGCCGCCGACCGAGGCCAGCAGGGTGCCGATGGCAGCAGAGAGAGTTCCGCGGGCGAGCTGCTCGTGGGCCTCGTCCGATGCGAGCATCACGATGACAACGGCGATAACGACGGCGGAGGCCGCGCTGGCTGCGAGGGCCGTCACCTGGGCACTCGTGGCCGTGAGGCCCGCCCGCCGGCCGAGTTCGGACACACACCAGCCCAGCGTCCCCGACGTCACTGCCACGCCGGCCGCCAGATGAAGTTCGGAAAGATGCTGGTGCCACCGGCGCCCAGACCAGAAGTCAGCGCTGCGTAACCCGCCCGCCTGCGCCGCGGCACAGCGGCCGTAGGGCACAGGCCTGGCCGCCCCCGGTGCGGGCGGTTCAACGCCTTCGTAGCTGGTCCGCGAGCGGGAGGCCATAACGTAGAAAAACACCGCGACGGCAACCGGGGCGATGATGCCCGCGGCCAGCCGGACGCCGGGGCGCTCGTACGGCGCCAGGAAATCCAGCAACGGCGTGCCCCCCAGCCGGGAGCGGCACTGCTGCTGGCCCAGGCATTGGTAGGCGAACGTATCCAGGCTGGGCATCGTGACCATAATCGCGGTACTTAGGGTCAGTGCGAGGGCGGCGAGGCGCGCAAACCACCGGAACACCATCGTCGTCGGCTCTGCAGTTGCCTCCGCCTCGCCGGACATCACCCGGCGCCGGGCCATCCACCCGGCCATGTTGGCAAGCATCGACGGCAGCAGCGGCGTCCACAGCACCCGAAGAGGGGAACGGGAGGTCAGTCCGCCCCACGAGTACGCCTCACGGTGGCGGCCACGGGCGTCGCCCGTCCGGTAAAACCCGGCGATGCGGTCGCCTGCGACCCTGGTCGGCCGCAGATCGCCGAGAAGATTTTCCGGTGGAGTGCCGCCCACGCCGTGCACACGAATCTCCGTGAGACCGTCGAGGCTTACAGCGTCCGGAACGAGTCCGGCTGAGTTCTTGATCCCGCTCATCACGCCCCGCAGATGCCGTCAACCGGACTGAACTCGATAGTGGACCCTGCGGCCGCGGATTGCAATGGCCGGGTGCGCGACGTCGCCGATGGCCGCGGGCAGGGTGGGGTACACCATGGCCGTTCCGAGACCAAGGAAGATGGCGGCGGTCAGCCAGATCCCGAAGTCGTGGCCGACGGCGATCACCGCCAGGGCCACTACCTGGACGAGCATGCCGCCGACGATCAGTCATTTCCGGCCGTATTTGTCCGACAGTGCCCCGGTGACGAGTTGTGCTGCGCCCCAGACGGCGGGGTAGACGGCGGCGAGGATGCCGATCTTTTCGATCGTCAGTCCGGCGGCGGCGAACAGGACGGGGAAGAGGCCCCAGGCGAGGCCGTCGTTGAGTTTGTTGACCATGCCGGCCTGGCTGACCGAGGACAGGGATCTGTCCCGGTGCCCGCGAAGTAATTGGTGGCGGCCTTGGCGAGGCCGAAGGCCAGGATCTAGGTCAGCGCGCTCGTGTAGAGGTCCAGGTGGAAGAGCTGCCCGGCCAGTAGCGGGAGCACTGTGCGTTCCGGGCCGAGGGTGCCGCAGACGAGCGCGTTGACGGCGACGAGGAGCATGAACTGGGCCAGGTTCTGCCGCAGGCCCAGGGTGGTGCCGGCGCTGTGGCGCCCTTCCTGCAATGAGTGGGTGTTGCCGGACGTCATGGTGCTCCAGGTGGTGGGACGGACGGTGGCGGCGTCCCTGGTTGGAGGGGCGCCGCCACCGGGGCCGGTTGCAGATTGCCGCTGGTGCGGACTAGCTTGCCGGCACGGACTCCTGTGCCTGCTGTTGTGCTGCCCAGGCGGCGTAGCTGCCGTCGAGTTCGACGACGTCGTAGCCGGCGCGGCGCAGCGCGCTGGCCGCGACGGAGTTCCGAACCCCGCTCTGGCAGTAGCTGACGATGGTGCCTTCAGCCGGGAGCTGGTCCAGGTTCCACATGACGCGTCCGCCGCTGAGCCGGTGGGAGCCGGGGATGTGTCCGGCGGCGTGCTCGGTGCGGTTGCGGACGTCCAGGACCATGGCGGCGTCGAAGCCGGCGAGGTCCTCGGGGGCGATGAGCTTCGGGGTGCTGACGGGCAGTCCCTGAAGACCGGTGAGGTAGCCGGCGACGTTGTCGATGCCGACGCGGACCAGATGGTCCCACATGTCCTGTGCGGAGTCCTGGTCCGGGGCCAGGAGCACCAGCGGGTTCTTGTCGGTTTCGGGGTTTACGACCCAGGCGCCGAAGCTGGCGACGGATTTGCCGGCCGGGATGTTGAGGGAGCCGGTGACGGTTCCTTCGTGGACTTCGGCGTTCGAGCGGGTGTCGACGAAGGTCACGGTGTTCTCGGCGAGGCCGGCCACGACGTCGGCGGTGGCAAGTTCCTCAAGGGGGACGCGTTCGCCCATCACGGCCGGGCCTTCACGGTTTTCACGCTTCATCCGGCCAAAATATGCGTGTGCGTCGGGCTGGCCGTCGAGGAGTTCGTCGACGAAGCCCTGCTCATCGTTGGCAGCCAGGTACGGGGCCCACCAGGCGTAGAGGCGCTCGTAGCCGACTGTGGAGGACGGGATCGCACCGAGGGCCTTGCCGCAGGCGCTGCCCGCGCCGTGGGCCGGGTGGACCTGGACATAGTCGGGCAGGGTCAGGAACTTATCGCGCAGGCTCGCGAAGAGATCCTTGGCGCCGCCGAAGCGGGTGTCCACCCCGCCGGCAGCCTCGTCCAGCAGGTCCGGCCGGCCCAGGTCCCCGGAGAACACAAAGTCGCCGGAGAGCAGGTAGCCGGGGTGGTCACTGAACGCCCCGTCGGTCACGAGGAAGGACAGGTGCTCCGGGGTGTGGCCGGGGGTGTGCAGCGCCTGGATGCTGATGTTGCCCAGCGTGATGGTGTCCCCATCGAACAACCGCTGGCCGTCGAAGCCGTACTGCCAGTCCGGTCCGCCCTCGCCGGAGACATAGATTTTCGCGCCGGTAGCGGCTGCCAGCTCACGGGTCCCGGAAAGGTAATCGGCGTGGATGTGGGTCTCGGTTACCGCCACGATCTTCATGCCGCTCTTCGCTGCCAGGGCCTGGTACACCGCGATGTCACGGCGGCCGTCCACCACCACCGCTTCCCCCTTGGCCTGGCATCCGATCAGGTAGCTGGCCTGGGCGAGGTCCTCATCGTAAATGCGTTCCAGAAGCATGTGCTCTCCTTCGTAAAGAGGTGGGGATGACCCCGTTGGCTACTACCAACAATAATACCCCGGGGGGTATCTCGCAACACGACTGACGCCCGCAACCGCGGCGGATGGCACATATCCGCCGCGCGGTAATAATACCCCAAGGGGTATATTTTTGAGGATAGCAACCATCGCTGGCGCTAGCTGATCGCGGCCGGCCGCCGGGCGGACTGGTGCTCGTCGAAGCGGCCACGCGCGATGCGACCCAGTCGTTCGACGGTGTGCCAGCTGATCGCTGCCAGCAGGAGGGTCGCCAGGATGGCCGACCACGCCACCAGCGGGGGCAGATCGGCTGTCGACCCGCCATTCAGCCAGAGAATGACGGGATAGTTCCAGAGGTAAACGGCGTAGGAAACCGTGCCGAGCACCTGCACGGGGCGTGTCCACTTCGGCATCCCGCGGGTTCGGGAAGCGGCCAGGACCACGAGGACGGCCGCGGCCGCCATGGCCAGCGGACCACCGACGAAGAAGAAGAACGGTGTTTCGTTGGCCTTGGGGAAAAAGCCCAGCCCGGCCAGGAGAAGGGCAGAGGCCAGCAGGGCCACCAGCCTGAGCCGGCGGCCGGCGAACAGGCCGAAGACATGGACCCGGTAGAGGCGCAGCGCCGATCCGACGATCAGGCCGAGGCCCCATGTCGTGGGCAGCGCATAGACCAGGGAATGGAGGTGCGGAGCGAAGTTCAGCATCGCCAGGACACTCGCCGTCATGAACAAAAGGACGACGGCGGCAGACCAGCCAACCAGCCGCCCCTGGCGGTTTTTCCGCAGGGCGAGCACCAACAGCGCCGGCCAGATCAGATAGAACTGTTCTTCCACCGCCAGCGTCCAGAGCGGTCCGATGGCGAGGCTGACGTCGAAGGGCAGCGGCAGGTCTTTGAGGTATCCGAAACCGGCGAGAAGGGTATAGCCGATGAGTCCCTTGGTCCGGTCCCCCAGGACGTCTGCCGTCAGTTCAACGACGGCGTACACACCAAGGAACAGGGTGAGGGCGGGCAGCAGGCGGAAAGCGCGGTGCGCGTAAAAACGGCCGTAGCGGATCTTGCGGTGCTGTTCGACGTCCCTGAGCAGCACGCCCGTGATCAGGTATCCGCTCAGCACGAAAAAGACAATGACACCGACGATGCCGGCGCCCTGGAATATCGCGGGCCAGGAGTGGCCCAGCAGCACGGCACCAACGGCGGCGCCGCGAAGAACGTCAAGGCCGTCCAGCCTCGGGCGTGCGGTTGTTTGCGGGGAGGCCGTCGCGACCGTTCCACTTGCTAGCAACGTCACATAACCTCCAGAGCCTCTACGGGGCCGGTTTCGAAGTTCGGTCTAATCAGGGCAAAAAACAACCCCTGCCTGATGAGCGGAATGGCGGGAGCCGGTCCTGCGCCTCCTTCAAGTATCCCTGACGCGGCTGGACGAAACCTGAAGCTGGCGGGTGCCGATAGTGCGGCCGCCCACCAGACGGCCGGGCCTCAGGTTCCGCAAAACGTCCGGTAGGCACCGAAGTCTTCCGGCGCGGCCGCAGCATACCGCTCCAGTCCGGGGCGCTCATCGTACGGGCTGCCCACCGCATCCAGGAGTCCCTGGAGCGGGTCCAGATCGCCAGCCGTGGCGGCGGCGAGGGCCTCCTCGACCAGGTGGTTGCGAGGGATGTACACCGGGTTGACCCGGTCCATCCTGTCGGCGTCGGGTCCCAGGGCGCTCCATCGCCGGGCCCACGCGTCGAACGCTGCCGGATCAGGGAACACGCTCCGGGCAGCTTCAGGGTTGCCGCGGGCGGCCGCGCCGAGGCTCCGGAAGAATGAGGTGTGGTCAACTTCTCCAGCCTGGAGCAGGCCGAGCAATTCGTCCACCAGTGGCGAGGTCACGTCGTCGTCGAGGTGGTCGGGCAGGCCGAGTTTGGTCCTCATCCCGGCAGACCAGGCGCCGCTGTACTGCCGGCGGAAGCCGGCGAGGGCCTCCTGCGCGAGGGCGACCGCCTGCTCCTGCTCGTCGTGGAAGAGCGGCAGGAGGGACTCGGCAAGCCTCGTGAGATTCCATTCCGCCATGACCGGCTGGTTGCCGTAGGCGTAGCGTCCGGTGTCGTCGATGGAGCTGTAGACCGTGGCCGGGTCGAAGGCGTCCAGGAAGGCGCAGGGTCCATAGTCGATAGTCTCGCCGGAGATTGTCATGTTGTCGGTGTTCATGACGCCGTGAACGAATCCCACGAGCATCCACTGGGCCAGCAGCGATGCCTGTGCGGCAATCACCGCCTGGAACAGCGCGAGATAGGGGTGACTGGCCTCGGCGGCGCCGGGATAATGGCGGCTGATCGCGTGATCGGCGAGGCGGCGCAGGAGGCTGGCGTCGCCCGTGGCCCGGGCGTACTGGAAGCTGCCCACGCGCAGGTGGCTGCTTGCGACCCGCGTGAGTACCGCGCCGGGCAGCATGGTGCCGCGGAGAACCGGGCGCCCCGTCGCCACCACCGCCAGGGACCGTGTGGTGGGAATGCCCATGGCGTGCATCGCTTCGCTCACGATGTACTCCCGCAGCATCGGACCGACCACGGCCAGGCCGTCACCCCCGCGGGCGAACGGTGTGCGACCGGAGCCCTTGAGGTGGACATCGCGGAGATGGCCTTCCGCGTCCGTGATCTCACCGAGCAGGAGCGCGCGCCCGTCGCCGAGACGGGGGGACAACGAGCCGAACTGGTGGCCGGCATAGGCCTGGGCCACCGGAGTGGCGCCGCTGGGGACCAGATTTCCGGTCAGCAGTAGTAATCCGTCAGACCCCCGCAGGTAGTCGGGGTCGAGGCCCAGCCCGGCGGCCAGGGACTCGTTGAGCACGAGAAGGCGTGGGTCCGGGACCGGCTCCGCCTGCCAGGGAATGGCCATTTCCTCCAGCTCCCTTGCGAAGCGGGCGTCGAGGCGGCCGTCCAGGCTGACGGTGGATTGCGCTGCGGAAGTCATACATCCAGATTATCCTGCGGTGGTATCGCCTCATCCTGCGGCGGTATCCCCTTCCTGCGGTGATATCGCCGCTTGTCAGCGGTTGTTGCGTTCCAGGGCCTGGCCGAGGAGGCGCGCGCCTTCGGGAAAGGCGCCGGGGTTGGGGCCTGCGTAGTTAAGCCGGATGAACGGTCCCGTGGGTTCGGCCGGGAACCACTCGGTGCCGGGGGCGATGATGACGCCGGCTCTCTCGCAGTCATGGGCAAGCCGGTCGAGGTCGGTCCCGTCGGGCAGGCGTGCCCAGAGGTTCAGTCCCCCGCTCGGTACGTGCTCGATGTGGGCCTGCGGGGCGTACTCCCGCAGGCTGCCGACCAGCAGGTCCCGGCGGGTCTGGAGCTGGTGGCGGAGGCCGCGAAGGTGCGTCTGCCACGCAGGCTGCGTCACGACGTCGAGAGCCGCTGCCTGCAGCACCCCGCTGACGTACATCGATTCGGCACCCCGGTCGGCCAGAATGCGCTCGCGCACCGGTCCCCGTGCGATTACGGCGGCAACGCGGATGCCCGGGGACACGCTTTTGGTCAGGGAGCGAAGGTAGACGACGTGCCCGGAACTGTCGCCGGACGCCACGGGCACGGCGGTGGTGGTGATCCCGAAATCGTGGGCCCAATCGTCCTCAACGAGGAAGGCGCCGTGAGCCCGGACGACATCCAGCACTTGTTCCCGGCCCCTTGCCGGCCATTGCGCACCTGTGGGGTTGGCGTAGTTCGGCTGTGCATAGAACAGGCGTGCGCCGGTTTCCTCGAAGGCCCTGTCCAGCTCTTCCGTATCGGGGCCCCCGGGTCCGCTCGGCACCGGGACCACCTGGACTCCGGACTGCGCCGCAGCGAGGATGGCTCCCCAGTAGGTCGGGGATTCCATCAGCACGGGCTGCCCGCTGCCGGCCAGGGCCCGGAACACGGAGCTGAGCCCGCTCTGGCTTCCGGGCAGCACGATGACATCGCCAGGTGCCGGCGGGGTGGCACCGGCCGCAGTGGAGGACCGTAGATCCTGGGCGAACCAGGACTGCAGCTCCGGCAGTCCTGCCGCGGGCGGACGCGACAAGGCCGCGTCCCCGCGGGCCGCGCGGGTTAGTGCCGCCCGCACCAGACGGTCCGGCAGGAGTTCCCGGTCCGGATAGCCCGAGTGGAAGGCGATGACGTCGTTGGAGGCGGTGCGCATCGCGGTGGAAACTGGCCGAAGTGACGCGTGGGGCGAACCCAGGGCCGCCGTTTGCCAGCCGTAGTCTGCGGGCAGCGCGGTGCGGACCTCCCGCACAAAGGTCCCGATGCCGGGGCGGCTCTCGATCAGGCCCTGGCCCGCAAGGCTCCGGAGTGCCTTCTGCACCGTCACGGGACTCACCTGGTATTCGGCGACCAGCGCGCGCGTGGACGGGAGCCTGGACCCGGGAGGGGCGGCCGCGATCCATTTCCGGAGTCGTTCAGCCATGCGTGAACTGCTATCGTAGGACATGAGAGACAATAGTAGCGCTACCACAATTGTTTTACTGCCGCTATCCTCCCGGCCGCCCACCGGCTTGTGGTGGGGCCTGCTCGGCGTAGTGGCATTTTCCTTCACCGTTCCCTTCACCCGGGTGGCGGTGGGCGGGCTTCAGCCCCTGTTCATCGGATCCGGCCGGGCGGTCGTAGCCGCGATTCTCGCCGCATGCGCCTTAGCTCTTACCCGGCAACGCCTGCCGCACGGCGCCCAGTGGGCACGCGTGGCCGTTGTTGCCGGCGGTATCGTCGTCGGCTTCCCGCTGCTGACGTCGTTCGCGCTCGCCGCCGTCCCCGCCAGCCACGGCGCGGTGGTCATCGCGCTGCTGCCTGCCGGGACTGCAACAATGGCAGTGCTCCGTGGCAGGGAACGCCCGCCGCCGGCATTCTGGCTCATCACCGGTGTCGGCGCGGCGGCGGCGATCGCTTTCGCCTCCGCACAGTCCGGTGGATTCGGACGGCTGCACTGGTCAGATCTGCTATTCTTCGGTGCCGTCGTGGCCGCAGCCGTTGGATACGCGGAGGGCGGGCTGCTCGCGCGCGAACTCGGCGCCTGGCAGACAGTCTCCTGGGCGCTCGTTCTCGCATCTCCCCTGATGGTGTTCCTGTCGGCCCTTTCGATGGCCCACCAGCCGCCCTCGGGCACAGCCCTGCAGTGGGCCGCCTTTGCCTACCTCGGCGTCGTCAGCATGTTCCTCGGTTTCTTCGCCTGGTACCACGGGCTGGCCGTCGGGCCGATGGCGCAGGTCGGCCAGGTGCAACTTATCCAGCCAGTCCTCAGCATCTGCTGGGCCGGGCTCCTGCTGGGCGAGCATCTGGACTGGACCACCATCATCGGCGGCGTGGCCGTCGTTCTCTGCGCCGGCGTGGCCGTGCGCACACGGCTCATCGCCCCGCCGTCGAACCGGCCGCAATGAGCCGGGCCGCCTTCGCGGACGGGTACCCGAGGAAATTAGGGGGCGTCCACCATTTCGCTGGACACCGTCTCGATGATCCTGGTCGATGGCTCACCCACGAGCGCCGGCGCCGTCACGCCGGTTTTCCACGTATCGTTCTGCAGCCGCCCCAAGAAGTCCACGGCAGCCTCCTGCGTATCGAAATCCATCTCCAGCATCACGTAGTCCTCCTGGTCGAGCGGACGCGAAATCCGGTAGGAGCGCACCCCCGACGCTGCGCGGTCCAGTGGGTCGCTGTCGAAAGCCTTCCTCCACATGCCGAAGTCCCGGACTCGATGTTCGATCTGCAGGGTAATCATGGGGCACTCCTGTCGACGGTTCTAGAAGCCCAACTGTAGGCCCGAAAGGCTTCCCAAAGTAAGGTGCCGGGCACGGTCGGCATCCCAGCGGTCATGACGTCGGGTTACTAGTACACTCAAAGTGGCTCTCCAGTCCCCCCAGCTTGGAGAGCCAGAGCCTCCGCGCTTGAGTCCTGGACTCGCGCGGAGGCTTTCCCATTTGCAGGTAAAGCCGAGGACTCCCCCCGGTCGGCCGGCCAGGAACCGGCGCGCCCCGTTCGGGGCACGGTTGTGAGATCTGTTGGGGACGTCCGGCAGGTGCTCCCAGCACGGCAAGGGGAAGTTCGCGGTGGACAAGGTAATCGCACGCTGCCGGGCCCGCCGCCCGAAGGTGCGGGCACCGTCGGCCCCTCGGTGCGGACACTGGCTGCGCGCAACCTGGCTTTGAACGCCCTGCCACCAACACGTGCAACCCCTGCATTCTGGCGGAAAGCCACTCAAATGAAACAGCAACGGCATGAAGATGAAGCATGACCAGCCCAAAAACGGACTTAAAGCACTAAGAATCCAGGAGCACCAGTGCCCGCTGTCAACCAGGTCTTTCGGATCACGGCCGGTTGGCTCCGGGTGCATTGGCTTATCCCGCGGCGTGGACCCCCGCGGGCCATCCACAATGCTGGAAGAGCTTTCCACCCCTCAGAGAAGCGCGCCCAGGCCGGGTGAACCGCTGCTTTGCCTAGACTCGGTGGATGTCTGATACCGCAAACCTGAAGGACCGCTCCGAACACCGCTGGCCGGCAGTAATCGGGCTGCTCATTGCGCTGGGCCTCTACGCCGCGCTGCCCAGCACCTTCCTGCCGGTCATCCGCTACACCGTGGTGGGAATCGGACTCGTGATGCTGATTCCGTTGCTGATCCTTAACCCACGCCGCATGCAGAAAGAGACACGCTGGTCCAAACGGGTAGCCACGGGCCAGGCACTCCTCCTCGTCGCCGCCAATGGCGTCGCACTGGTGCAACTCATCATTCTGCTGACCGCCTCCGGTGGCGGCGACGGGCGCACACTCCTTCTGGCGGCACTGCAGATCTGGGCAACGAATATCATCGCCTTCGCCCTCGTTTTCTGGGAACTGGACCGCGGCGGCCCGGTCGCACGGCGGAATTCCCATCGGGACAACCTCCCCGCTGCTGACTTCCGCTTTCCCCAGGACGAAGACCACGACGCCGTCACGGAAGTTTCGACGCGGTCCTCGGTCAAAAGCGGCTGGGTCGCCTCCTTCGTTGACTACGCCTATTTCTCCTTGTCCAACTCCATGGCCTTCAGCCCCACCGACACCATGCCCCTGTCGCCCCGGGCCAAGATGATGATGGGACTCGAAGCCGCCGGAGGATTCGTTCTCCTGGCCCTCGTCATCGCCCACGCCGTCTCTCTGCTGGGCTAAGGACTCCTCCACTGCCGTCGCTTCCGCTCTCTTAATGCACGTGGCCAGACGGCGGCACCTTCCCCCTATGCTGAGGTGCGGGTGAAGAATTCGATCAGCACGGGTGCAACAGCATCCTCGGAGACTGCGTGGCTTTGATTTTCCAGCTGTAGTTTTTTCATGCCAGGAACGGCCGCGGCGACGGCATTGATGGCATTCCCGGCCCAGGACGGGCTTGCACCACCGTAGATTCCGAGCATGGGGACCTGAATGTTCGACAGCCTCTCCGGGACGGTTCCGTCGCTTGTCAGGGTGAGGTCATACGGCAGGGTGTGGGCGACGCTGAGGAGCGCGGCCCACCACGGCATTGTTTTGATTCCTTCGTCAAAGTCAGAGCCGGTATGGCGGATGAACAGTTCGACGGCGCCTTCCCGGTCGCCCTCATTCAGTGCCGCCTGGACCCGGTCCCTGAAGTTCTCCCAGGGCTCGTCGGGGGCATGCCCGGTCAGATATGGCGGCTCGTATACCGCCAGTTTGGAGATGGCCAGTCCCGCAGCCGCTGCTTCGAGAGCCAGGATGGCACCCGAGGAGTGGCCGTAAGCGTAGGCCGAGCCGCCTGCCGCAGCGATCACAGCTTTCAAATCCTCCACTTCACGGCCGGGGCTGTAGGGAAGCGTGTCGGAGCTCTCGCCCCGCCCGCGGCGGTCGTACGCGTAGACGGTGAAGTGGGGGGCCAGCCGGGCCACCAGCATGCCGGCCGAACGTTGGCTGTTCAGTGCACCGCCGATGATGATCAGCGCCGGCCCTTCACCTGTCCGTTCGAAGGCGATTTTCGTGCCGTCGGCGGAGCTCTGGATTTCAATCATTTGCAGGTCCTGTTCTTCAGTACCGGAGGTCAGGCCGGTTCGGGGGAATGCTGAAGTTCATGCCGTCATCGAATGGATACTCACGCTAACATCCCCTTCCGGCAGGCAGCTGAAACGGATCCATCGGGAGGGCGGGCCTGGAGGACGACCTGGGTGTACGACGTCAAGGAACGCGGGCCCCGCTGCCACGGCACGAACGTTGACCCGAACGGCTACT
The DNA here is from genome assembly GCF_020532825.1 of Arthrobacter sp. SO3. Taxonomy (GTDB): domain Bacteria; phylum Actinomycetota; class Actinomycetes; order Actinomycetales; family Micrococcaceae; genus Arthrobacter. Next base: position 19,948 of record NZ_MQTS01000188.1, on the reverse strand, counting down.
TGGGGTGCGGAACTCGGAGTCGTGACGGGCTGAAGTTCGGGCCGCCGAACGGACGCGGCCAACGTGACATTAGGCCGTCCGTTATGCCAGCGGACGGGACAGGCGCTAGGGAAACGTTAAGACTTCACTCACTCCGGCTGCCGCGCCGCCGGCCCAAGGTAGCGTGGGGAGTACGCCGTCCCTGCAGAGTCCCCCAATGATGCAGGGACGGCGCGTTGCACCGCCGGCGCTCCGGGCTCTGGAAGAGATTGAGGATGTTGCCCTCACTGCCCAGGAACCACGCTGCCTTGCCAACCGGGGTCGTGGCGATACCGTTCTCCGTCTTCAGACCCGGGAAGTCGTACTCCTCGAACACGACGCCGCGGCCGCGCAACTCCTCCACTTCGGCCTCAAGGTTGTCTGTTCCCCAGCCCATCTGGGTGTTTTTCGCCGTGCCCGCATTGTCGGTCTTGTACAGCAGGAAAGACGTCCCCTTACCGCGTCGGTACATCAGATTCACCTCGTCCATGGCGTCCGCGGGCTCAAGTCTCAGCACGTCGCGGCAGAAGGTACTGGCCCGGGCGATGCCCTTTGCGGGCAGGACGGCGATGAGATCGAGATCTTTCAGCATGACTAACTTCTCCCTCTTGATCAGCGGTATTCAGGTTCCTGGAAGCCCCCAGCCGCCATCCACTGGGCAACGACGCCCGCCGGCAGCCTGGGTGTTTCCGGCGGCGTCCTGCCAAAGCCCGGGCCTCCCGTCCCGGGTCGTCAACCAACCCAGCACCAGGTGGTGGACACCGCGAAATCCCACCTCGAAGGTGCTGATGCGCACCATCGAGGCTTGGGGCGTGAGAGCCAATACCCCGCGGAGCCTACTGTTTCCGCCCTAAAATCCGTGCCTATGACGGCAGGGATTCCGCATCCGCCGCCCCGGTGGAGGCGTTGGCCCGGTCAGCCGGATGGTGCTGCCGACGGCTAGCCAGCAGGAAGGGCACCGCGATCAGTTGGATAATGCCGCCGATCGCCAGCGAGGCAGCGTAGCCGTACACGTCGGCTGTCCGACCGAGCAGCGGCTGCACCACCACGCCACCGCTTGAGCCCATGAGCGAGTCGAAGCTGAGCACCGTTGCCCGTTGCTTCGAGGCGATCATGTCGTTCAGGTAGGACTGCCGCACCGGGATCCCTGTTGAGTCAACGAGGGCCCACAGAGCCAGGAGAACCAGGGCCACCCAGAACAACCGGGTGAAGCCGAGCACGAGCAGGTTCATCGCGCTGATCCCGACACTGAGGATCAACACAGTCGTGCGTTTGCGGACCAGTCGCCGAATCCGGGGCGCCAGCCACCCCCCGACCACCTCCGCCCCTGCCACGATGGCCGCCGCCAGCCCGGCCACGGAGTACGCCCGCGGATCGCCATAGAGCGCAAGCAGATACGGCTGCAGGGCGTAAAACACATAGATTCCGACGCCGGCGCTGAACGGAGCGGCCAGCATCACGTATCGCACCGGCGGGTTCTTCAATCCGTTCTCCACCGACGCGGCAAGAACGGCTCGAGTCGCCTGCAGCGGACGGCCCGAGCGCTCGGGCGTGAAACCGACGTCGTGCATCAGCCGCAAGGCCACGATGAACATGGCCAACAAAACGCCCACGCGAATCAGAAACGGCACGCCGAGATTGGTTGCCTGCGCGATGACACCGCCAGACACCGAGCCGAAGAGCATTGCGACACCGGATACCATCACCCCGCGCCCGAGCACCGCCTCCAGGCCGCCTTCGTAGCCGGAGAAACGCAACGCGTCGACGAGCCAGGCTTCCACCGCCCCGGAGAAGAAGGTGAAGCCCAGACCGAGCAGAACAGACACTGCCGCCCATAACCAGAACGGCGCAGAAAGCTGCCAAAGCAGGTAATAGAGATACGTGGATATGGCCAGTGTCGCGGTGCCGAGCAGGAACGAGACGCGGCGCCCCCAACCGTCGGCAACTACTCCGGTGGGCACCTCGAACAGCACCATTCCGGCCGTAAAGAAGGCGTTGGCCGCAAAAGCCTCAAGGTTACTGAGTCCGGCGTCGAGGAGGAATAGGGTGTTGATCCCCCAGATGAAGGAGGCCGCAAGGGTATTGCCCAGCGTCAGCGTGAGATAGATGCGCTGGATCTTTCGGGCGGCGGCGTTCATCGGGTTGCCGTCCCCGCCACGGCGAGGGACTGCCACGAGCCCATTCTCGTCTCCTTCGGCGGCACGCGCCAGCGAACGGGACAGACAGCATGAGCCAGGCCGGCAATGACCTGCTCTGGAGAGGAATCCTGAAAAGGCGTAGATTTGCGCCGGGGTCGGAACACTCCAGTTCCGACACTGGGGCCGCGGCGGAGGAGCGCCATGGGGATTGAAGACGCCGGCCCGGGCCAGCCGGGCGAAGGCATCGAGGCCGGCAGATCACCGCGGGGCGTGGCGGCGGCCCTCACCACAATGATGAGCCGGGGCGGCATCCCTGGCCTCTCCGTGGCCGTGGTAAATCGCGAGCGGCCGATCCTCGCCGCCGGGTACGGTCGGGCCGACCGTGCAGCCAACACACCTGCGACCGCCTCGACGTCGTATCTTTGGTTCTCCATGTCCAAGATCGTCACCGCGACGGCTGCGGTCCGGCTCGTAGACGAGGGCCGCCTCGATCTGGATGCCCC
>NZ_MQTS01000188.1:12240-17279 GCF_020532825.1 Arthrobacter sp. SO3 | reverse complement strand
GTACGTCAATTACCTGCCGCTACCCCGGACGCCGCCGCCGACAGTGGGCCAGTTACTCAACCACACCGCCGGTTTCGGCAACCCGCTGCCCATTCGCTGGGTGCACCCGCCGATGCGGAGCCCCCGGACCCCGAGGCCCTGCTCCGCCGTCTGGCGGGCAGGCGACGCGCCTACCGCCATCCGGCCGGACGCAGCGCCCGGCACTCCAACGTCGGCTACCTGGCGGCCGGAGAGGTCATCGCCGCTGCTGCCGGGATGCCGTTCGAGGCCTACGTCGACCAGGCCATCCTGCAACCCCTCGGCATGGAACACACCGGATTCCGCTATCAAGAAGGCGCGGACAAGGCGACCGGCTAACTCAAGTCGCCCCGGGCCATGGACCGCCTGTGGCGCGGCCTGCTGCCGGCAGGGATTGCCGGGGACCGTCACGGCCCGTACCTGTCCCTGAACCCGTTCTATGTAGACGGCCCCGCTTACGGCGGCCTCGTGGGCGACGTTTTGGACGCCGGCAGATTCCTGCGGATGCACCTCCGCGACGGCGAGCTCGACGGAACCCGGATCCTCTCCCCCAAGTTCCGCCGGCCGACACAGACCCGGGGCCATTGGGTGGAGCATTTCGGCGCCGGCGCGGGATTCTGGAACGTCATGCGGCCCTACCCCGACCGCGGCCTCGGCATCGTCGCCAGGAGCAACGGCACCAGCAGGTAAGACTTCGAACCGCTCTTCGCGCTCCTGGCATCCGCCACATGGTCTTAGGCGGTCCCGTTAGCCCCCATCTCATGGTTGGCGAACCAGGCAGACCCCGTTCCGCCGCACGGGTCATTTCCCGGCCGCGCTACGCCGCCGCGAAGGCAGCGGAGGCACGCCGGCCCCGGAGCCGCAGCCGTGCCACCAATGTCGCGGCGAGCAACGCCGTCGTAATTTCCAGCCCGATGACCCCCAGGGACAGGGCAGCGGGGTGGCCTCCCGGTCCCGCAGCGGCCGCGGCCGCTGATGCGTGGTCGTGGCCGGCGGGCCCGGCTCCCAGGAACAGGAAGGCGTGCAGGACGGCCATGGCCAGCGCGCTGACCATGACCCGTTGCAGTGCTCCGACGCGCAGGTGCCGCCAGATGTGCACGGTGCACGGGAGGCACACGGCCACCATGGCAACCATCACCGCATTCAGCCATAGCGTGTGCTGGTTCTCCGCCACCAGCCACATGTGGAAGAGGCAGGAACCGGCCGTGACCGCGGCGCACATCCTGGCGTGAAGCGTGGGGCCGGCTGACCGGCCGCACGCCCGGATCCGCGCCATGCCTTAGCTGCTACGCATGGCAATGGCCGCCGGCTGCCTGGGCGGAGGCGGGGACGTCCAGCACGGGGCTGCGGTCAAAGAAGCCGTCCGGCCGCAGCTTGAACCCCACGGTGTCCACCGGCATGATGGGCCAGTCCTCGGTCCGGGGAAAATGGGTCAGCCCGAAAGTGTGCCAGAGCACGATGTCCTGGCCGTCGATGTCCCGGTCCTGTGCGATGTAGGCCGGCAGTCCCGCTCCCCCGGCATGCTGGTTCACGAAATCGCCGGTCGGGTACCGTTCGTCGTCGGCAAAGCGGGTCACCCAGAGGTCCTTGGTGGCGAAGGCGGCCCGGCGGGCAATGGAGGATTCCGGATCCGCCAGCAAGGTGGGCTGGCCCTGGGCGTGGAGTTTGTAGCCCACGGCTTCGCCCAGCCGGTTCCGCGACTCAGGGTTCGAGATGACCCAGGTCCGTCCGCTGCGGGCGTCGGCTTCGCGGACGCCGTCCGATTCGCGGGTGAGGACGGTGCGCTTCCGGGAGAAGGCGTTGCCGCGTTCGTTGCCTTCGCCCATCACCTGCCGGACCACGTCCTCTTCTTCCACCCGGTTGGTGAAGCCGTCGATGGCCATGTCCAGCCGGGCGCTGAAGAGATGCTGGTGGTACGGGGCGCCCAGACCCGGGGCGAGCTGGGAGATGTTGGCTGATCCGCCCTCCGGGTAGGCGGAGGTGAAGACGACGCCGGTGGCCTTGGCCTCGAACTCAATGGTGCCGTCGAGGTAGAGGTACCAGTAGAAGCCGTAGTCGTAGTTGCCGATGGTGGTGAAGAAGGAGATCACCAGGCGGCGGTTGCGCCGGGTGTAGTTGATGCCCGTCCAGAGGTCACTGTGCTTGGCCAGGATCCCCCAGTCCTCCTCGTGCATGCAGATGCCGTTACGGATCTCGCGGGGGTTGCCGAAGGCGTCACTGATGACGGGGCTGAGGTAGGTGATCTCACCGAGGCAGTCGCAGCCGAGCTCCAGGGAGTTCGCGTACTGGCCCACGAGGTATTCGCCGGTATCGAAGTAGTTCTGCCAGGAGCGGATCGGTGACGGGTCCCCGTACGGGACCACCATTTCTGCGATCGACGCCCTGTTAATGACGGGACGCAGCCGGTCGCCGTCCCGGAACGCAAGGTTGTGGAGCACCACGCCTTCGCGGACATCGAAGCCGACGTCGACGCTCCACTTTTCCCACTCGACGTGGTTCCCTCCGGTGACGGTGAAGCTGGGTCCCTCCGGCTGGGTGATGGTGATGGGCTTCTGCGTGGTCCGCAGCGGCCCGGTCAGCTCCGGATCGGTGTAGTTGCCGTGTTCGGCGGGAACCGGAACGACGCCGGTATCCAGCACCTGCGTGACTTCCTTGCTGACGACGTCGACGTACGCCACGAGACCGTCCACGGGGTGGGCCCACGCGCTGTCTTCCGGGAAATCCTGAACGAAGGCCAGGCCGCGGAGGATCCGGCGTCCTTTTTCCTCCGGGTATTCGAACACACCGGCAGACAGCGGGGCGACGCGGACATTGCTGACGTCCAGGCCGCGGCTGGCCAGCGCCTTGAGCCACCGCTCGTCCGTGGCCAGGAGCTGCTCGACCACCTCGAACTCCTCCTCCAGGACGGGGAGTTCGCCGGTCTGGGCCGTGTCCAGCTCGACGACAGAGATCACCGCACGGCCGGAAACCGAGACCGTCACGTCCGCCGGGCGTCCTCCCGACATGTCATGGAGGAATACCCGGAACCGGCGGTCCTCGTTTGCCTCCGGCGCATTCCTGGCGGGGTCCACCAGGCCCAGGTACGCGATGCGTTTGGTGTTGCCCAGCAGGCCCGCCGCCCGCAGGATGCCTTGGACTGCGGTGATTTCGGCGTCCGCGGCCAGACTGTACGGGCCATACGGAGTGCGGGTGTCAGCTTGTGCGGTCATCATGACGGCCTTCGATTGGGGACCCTGGCGGGTCAGAACTTTATTTTCTATACTTGTAGAGAATACGGAAATGTAAGCTGTGCCACAAGAGTCCGACGCAAAATATTTGGGGAGCTGTCCGGTGCCAAAGATTGTCAACCACGACCAGCGGCGGCTCGAACTCGTCGACGCCACATGGCGGATTATCGCCCGGCTCGGGATAGAAAGTGCCACCATGCGGGAAATTGCCCTCGAGGCCGGCTTTGCGAACGGCGCCCTCAAGCCGTACTTTCCCACCAAGGATGACCTGCTGACCTTCGCGTTCGGGCACGTCTTCAACCGCACCAACGAGCGCATCGCGGAAGTCACCGCCGGGCAGGCCGGGCTCGCGGCCCTGCGGGCATTTTGCGTCGAGGTGCTGCCGCTGGATGAGGAGCGGATCAATGAGGCCCGGATTGTCATCCCGTTCTGGCAGAAGGCCATCAACGACCCCGGCAAGGCCCGGATCCACCGGGATTCGATGGAGCAGTGGCTTGCGGCCATGCGGCAGTACCTGGCCGAGGCCCGGCACGCCGGGGCCGTCACCACCGCCGTCAACGACGCCGCCCTGGCCGGCCAGCTGCTCAACCTCCTCCTCGGCGCGCAGATCGCGGCGGCACTCGCCCCGGAAGGCCAGGTGGAACTCGGGCTGAACGAGCAGCTGGAGGGATTCCTGACCCTGCTGGGCTGCTAGGCCCGCCAGGTCTCTTGGGCCTGCGCGCGATCTTTATTCGCCGAGCGTCGAAAAAAGATGACATCGGCGGGCTGCGGCGCTACCCTGAGGAATGTGTTCTACAACACATTCCTCGAAACAGTCCCCGAAATACGACGGCGTCAGGATCTTCGATGACCGCAGTTGCAGCCCGCCCATCGTCAAGCCCCGCCGGACAGGACCTCCACACCAGCACGGCAGCCTCCTTCGAGCACTGGAGGCACCTCATCGCGGAGTCCTTCGTTCCCTTGGGCGCCTCGAGCAGGGATCCGGACAACTTCCGCGGCCGCATGCGGGCCCGCAGGCTGGACCGCGTGGCGATCGTCGAAGTCTCCTCCACGAGCCATGAAGTTCACCGCACGCCGGCGCTGATTGCCCAGTCCAGTCAGCGCTACTTCAAGCTCAATCTCCAACTGCAGGGCAGCGGACTCCTCATCCAGGACAACCGCGAGGCCCTCCTGCGCCCCGGCGACCTCTCCATCTACGACACCAGCCGCCCCTACACCCTTGCCTTCGAGGGGGACGCCCGGCTCATGGTGATGATGTTCCCCTGGGATGCGCTGTCCCTGCCGGCGGACTGCATCGCGCAGCTTTCGGCCGTGCGGATGGCCGCGGACGGGGGCCTCGCCGGGATCGTCGGGCCGTTCATCTCCCACCTCGCGGAGAACCTGGATGCGCTCAGCGGCCCGAGCGGCTCGCGCCTTGCCACGAACGCCCTCGATCTCGTCTCCACGATGCTGCACTCGGAACTGGACATGTCCCCGGACCGGATGCGGCCGCAGGCCCTCCTGGCGGCCTCCGTCCGCGAGTACATCGACGCCAACCTGGCCGATCCGATGCTCTCGCCGGCGTCCATCGCAGCGGCCCACTTCATCTCCACCCGGCATCTGCATAACGTCTTCCATGAATCCGGGACCACCGTGGCGAGCTGGATCCGGACCCAGCGGCTGGAAGGGGCGCGCCGCGAACTGCGGGATCCGCTTCTGGCCGGCATGCCGGTAGGGGCCGTGGCCGCGCGCTGGGGCTTCCTGGATGCCGCCCACTTCAGCCGTACCTTCCGTGATGCCTTCGGTGAATCCCCC
>NZ_MQTS01000188.1:6438-12207 GCF_020532825.1 Arthrobacter sp. SO3 | reverse complement strand
GTGCCGGCTCTGTCCGGCACCGCCCCTTCTGCGTCTAAGGCTGGTCGCTAGGCGAAGACCTCGGATCGCGCGGCCCTGCGCTCCACGGCAACTTCGACCAGCACGCCAGCGGCAAACACAATGGGCACAGTCAGCAGCAGGCCTACGGCCGTTTCGGCACTGCCACCGATTAGTGCAGTGAAGTTGCTGATCACGAGGGACAGGACCCAGCCAAGCAGCACGGTGGCGAGCACCGGCGCCACCACGGTCTGCCAGAGCTGGCCGGGCACCCTTTCGCGCCGGAAGTACGCGACGACGGCCAGGGAGCAGAGCATGTACAGGACCAGGAGCGCCGCCACGGCCAACCCGCTGAACCAGGAGAAGAGAGTCAGGACGGGATCCAGGGACAGCACGGCGAACGGCGCCACGAGCAGGAAAGCGACCACGGTCTGGATCCTGGCGGCGACGGCGGGGGCCTTGTGCCGGTTGGTCCGGGCCACTCCGCGGGGCATCGACCCGCGCAGGGCCAGGGAATGGAGGTAGCGGTTGATGCCGTTGTGGAAGGCGATGATGCCGGCCAGCAGGGAGGTCACGAGCAGCATGCCGGTGACCGTTCCGGCCCACGGTCCGAACAGCTCCACCATGGGCGTCAGCACGAAGGAAGTGGAGTCGCCGGAATCGAGGGCCGCGCCCGCGGCGTCGATGACGTGCGAGGGGCCGTAGTAGCTGACCAGCATCCACGAAATGAAGGAGAAGAAGACCGCGATGACCCCCACCGAAAGGTACGTGGCACGGGCCACCGTGCGGTGGGCATCCTTGGCCTCGGCCGAGTAGATGGCCGTGGATTCAAAGCCGAACATCGAGGCGACAGCGAACATGATGGCTACGCCCGGGGCGCCTGCGCCGATCGCTGCGGGAGAGAAGGAGGCAGCCAGGCTGATCCCTTCCGGTCCGCCGCCCCGCAACAGCACCGTGAAGCCGAACATGAGCAGGATCGCGACCTCGAGGCCTACGAGCACCGCCAGAACCCGCGCCCCGAGTTCGATATTGAGGGATCCCAGCACCTGCACGCCCGCCATGGTGATCATGGCCAGCAGCCACCAGGGAACCACGACCCCGGCGGTTCCGAGAACCCCGGAGAACGCCGCGCCGTACAGCCCGTACATCGCGGCCTGGACCGTGCTGTATGCGAGGAGCGCGAGCCACGCCGCGCCGGCGCCGATCTTTCGCCCGAAGGCGGCGGTGATATAGGCGTAGAAAGCGCCGTGGGCCTGGATCTTGCGGCTCATCGCGACGAACCCGACGGCGAAGATCACGATCACGATGCCCACCACCAGATACGCGCCGGGCGCGCCGGGTCCGTTGCCGAGGGCCGCGGCCAGCGGGGACGCCCCGACGATTCCGGTCAACGGCGCCTGGGCGGACAAGACAAAGAAAAGAATGCCCATGACGCCAACGCTTCCGGCGCGCAGCGCGGTGGAGTGCTCCGTGCGGGGACTGACTTCTGCGGTCGGGGACTCGGATTTTGAAATACTCATCGGATCCTTCTTAACGGTCATGAGTCTGAGAAATTTCGGTCTGGGAAATGGGGGTGCGTTGCACCGTGAAATCCAGCATGGCAGGTGGCGCGGGTCACGCTCTTGTCGCTCAGCGATCGGTTGTTGTTCAGGAGCGAAGTTTGGTTGGGAACGGCAGAGACGTTCAGGAATTGTGCAGCGCCAGGAGGGAGGCTGCGTCACGGGCGGCCCTCATGCCGCTCTCAATTGCGCCGTCAATAAATCCGCACAAGCCGTTAGCGATATCGGAGCCGGTAAACAGAACCTGGCCGTGCGCCGCCTGCATGGCGGCGAGGTAGGTCGACAGAAAACCGGTGCGGTGCATCGGCCAGGTTTCACCGGATAGCGGATCGTCCACCCAGTTGTGGCTGGCTACCGCAACCACCTCGGCTTCCAGCGCCAATCGGGCGAGCCGAGCTTGGACGGCGGCTGGATTCTCCACGTCGATCTTCGAGGCGTCAGTACCGAAACCGACGGCGCCGGCGTCGAGGAAGTCCACGAAGTGCTATTGCTTCGGACGCGCTCCGGTCCGCGTCCTTCGGCAATGCCTTCGGCGTTCTGTTCGCTCCCGCACAAAAGCCCTTCACGGATAGACAAGACCATCGGCGCCTTGCCGGAGCACGCTTGATGCAACGCTCGCAGGCCGTACCGGCCGCGTTCTCTGACCTACTCGATGTGGAGTACACCGATGGAAACCTACGACGCCCTTCTCGCCTCGATCACCCCGACGTCCGGTGCAACCCGGACCATCCTGGACCCCGCCACCGGCGCAGCGGTCGGGCAGGCTCCGGTCCACACGGTTGCGGACCTCGAAGCCGCCATCGCCGCCGCAACGGCCGCGCAGCCGGCCTGGGCCGGCCTGGGCCACGACGCCCGGTCCGCCGCGCTCCTGAAGGCCGCCGACGCCGTCGAACGTTCCGCCGAGGAACTCGCCCGTCTGCTCTCCCGCGAGCAGGGCAAACCGCTCAACGGCCCCAACGCCCGCTTCGAAGTCGGCGCCTGCGCCGCCTGGCTCCGCGTCGCCGCCACCACACCCCTGGAGCCGGAAACCGTGGTGGACGACGGCGAAACCCGCGCCGAACTCCACTACCGGCCCATCGGCGTCGTCGGCGCGATCGGCCCCTGGAACTGGCCCATGATGATCACGGTCTGGCAGCTCGCCCCCGCCCTGCGGATGGGCAACGCCGTCGTGGTCAAACCCTCCGAATACACCCCGCTCTCCGTCCTGGCGCTGGCCAAGGTCCTCAACGAGGAGCTGCCGGAAGGCCTCCTCACCGTCGTCTCCGGCGGCCGGGACGTCGGCGAGGCCCTGGCCGGGCACCCCGGCATCGGCAAGATCATGTTCACCGGCTCCACCGCCACCGGGAAGGCCATTATCAAATCCTCCGCCGACACCGTCAAACGCCTCACCCTGGAACTCGGCGGCAACGACGCCGGCATCGTCCTGCCCGATGCCGACCCCAAAGCCATCGCCGAAGGCCTGTTCTGGGGCGCGTTCATCAACACCGGCCAGACCTGCGCGGCCGTCAAACGCCTCTACGTCCACACCGACATCTACGATGCCGTCTGCGAGGAACTCACGGCCGTCGCCGCCGCGATGCCCATGGGCAACGGCCTGGACGAGGCCAACGTGCTCGGCCCGCTGCAGAACAAGGCCCAATACGACATCGTCGCCCGTCTCGTGGACGCCGCCAAGGCCTCCGGCGCCCGGGTCCTGCTCGGAGGCAACCCCGACACGGATCGGACCGGCCACTTCTACCCCACCACCCTGATCGCCGACATCGACAACAACAACCCCCTCGTGACCGAAGAACAGTTCGGCCCCGCCCTGCCGATCATCCGCTACAGCACCGTCGACGAAGCCGTCGCCAACGCCAACGCCCTCGACGTCGGACTCGGTGCCTCCGTCTGGTCCTCCGACCCCGCTGCAGCCCGCACCGTCGCGGCCCGGCTCGAAGCCGGCACGGTCTGGATCAACAAACACGGCGCCGTGGACCCCCGCATCCCCTTCGGCGGGGCCAAGCAATCCGGCTACGGACTCGAATTCGGCGTCGAAGGCCTCAAGGCCCTCGGGGTGCCGCAGGTGATCAACGGCTGACGATTCAGCACTCCAGCACGATGATTGAGGGCCGGCGTCATCGACGCGCCGGCCCTCAACTACGCGCGGTGCCACCATGACGGGGACACCGGGGAACTCCAGGACCCGCAGGGTGTGGCTCCCGATATAAGGCGTTGCACTCCCGGGTCGGTCTACAAGGACAGCGACCGCACCACGGACGGGCAGCAAGGGCACCCAGACGATATGGCTCGGCGGCTTTTGCCCCACCAGCAAGTTGGTGCGCCAAGGCCATGAATGCGGGTTCCGCTCAGGAAGCCCAGTCGGCGTCGTCGTAGGGGCGGCCGCGGAAGTGTGCGCGGAGGTACTCCCCCACGACGGCGGCCCCGAGGTCTCCGGCGTCGGGCGCGACCACCCGGCCGTCAATTCGGCGGACCATGCGCTGGAGGAACTGCCCAAGGCTTGGATCATCACCGAGTCGGAAGAACGTGGCTTGCGCCCCAACACGCCCAAGGCGGTCGAGCTCGGCCACCGTGACGCGGATGGTCTCCGGGTCAGGGGGCCAGGAGAACCACGACTCTCCGTCGGCCAGCAGGTGCGCGGTGGGCTCCCCGTCGGTGACCACGAGGAGGACGGGCTGCATTGCAGGGTGCCGGCGGAAGAATCGACCGGCCAGGAGCAGGCCGTGGTGCAGGTTGGTGCCCTGATCCTGGCGGGCTGGCAGGGCCGTGAGCTCGCCGATGTCCATGGACTGCGCATAGCGGCCGAAGGTGATCAGCTGCAGCCGGTCCCCGCGGAAACGGGTTGAGACGAGGTGGTGCAGGGCAAGCGCCGTGCGTTTCATCGGCACCCACCGGCCCTCGGCGGCCATCGAGAATGACACGTCGACGAGCAGGACGACGGCGGCCCGCGTATTCGTTTCCGTTTCTTCCACCTCGATATCGTCAACGCCGAGGCGCAGTCCGTGTGCCGGATCACCGCCGTCGGCCACCGTGCGGCTGATCGCGTTCGTGATGGTGCGCGTGACATCCCACGGTTCGGCGTCCCCGAACTGCCACTGGCGGCTGGATCCTGTCTGCTCGCCGGCCGCGCCCGCGGCCCGCGTCTCCCGGCGGCCCTGCCGCCCGGACAACTGTTTGGCGGTGTCCCGCAGGAGGGACCTGCCCAGCCGACGCATGGCCTGCGGGGATAGGCTGAGATCACCGTCCGCCCCGCGCCGCAGGTAGCCTCCGTCCCGCATCGCCCGCTCAATCTCCGCCAGGGTGCGGGCCGTCACGGCGGCCTTCTGCCCGAGTTGGCGGGCGAGGGCATCCAGATCCAGGTCGTCGAGGCGTGATCCGTTGTAGGACTGGGACAGCTGCTCGGCCAGTTCGTCGAGTTCGGCGAGGTCCTGGAGCACGCCGGTGCCGTCACCCAGCCCGAGTCCTTCCTGACCGTCGAAGCGTTCGGAGCCGGTCCAGTCCTCGCCGGGGCGCAGGGCGCGCAGGCTCGAGTCAAGTTGATCGAGCTGGGCCATGAGGTCGGACGAACCAAAGGCCTGGGCGGAGAGGCTCATCAGCTCATCCCGCTGCTCGGGGGACATGGATTGCAGGAGCCGCTGGGCCGCGGCCGCGCGCTGGGCGAGGGCGTCAATCAGTTCCTCGACCGACTGGGGATTTTCGGGAAAGAAGTGGCCGTGCCGCGCCATAAACGCCTGGAAGTCCGCGGCGGTGTCTTCGCCGCGCCGGTGTTTGTCCAGCAGCTCGTTGAGATCCCCCAGCATTTCACTGACGGCCGCGCGATCCGCATCGGTGGCGTTCTCAAGCGCCTGCTTCATGCCGGCGAACCGCTGGTCAAGGACCTCCCGGCCCAGCAGATCCTTGATGCGGTCATAGGCTTCCCGGGCGGTGCTGGACTGCCAGTCGTAGGTGGCGAGTTCGTTGACCGCTGCCGCCGCGGACGAAGGCAGGTCCTGCAGCTGCATCTCCCGGAACGCCCGGTCGGTGTTGTCCATCATGGCGTCGCGGGCGAGCTGCTTGCGTTCCTCCAGCACGGCAGTGTCGAGCAGCTTCTGGACCTCAGTGAGGGTGCCATCCAGCCGGTGGCGGCCCAGGAGTTCATTCCGGCGCTGTTGAACGCGGCCGGCGAGGTCGTCGAGCCCCTCCCGGTTCCGGCCGCCGCGGCGCAGGAACTCCTGCA
>NZ_MQTS01000188.1:0-6382 GCF_020532825.1 Arthrobacter sp. SO3 | reverse complement strand
CCCGCCATAACATCCTCGGCGATCGCGTCGAGCGCCTCGGCCAGGTCCACCGGCGGGGCGAGGGGATCTGGTCCTCCCGTGTACCGGCCGTACCTGGAGGACCGGTTGTGAACGCCCATGATGCTGCCTTCCCTGTGCCTGTTTCAAGCCTGGGCCCAACTGCTAGCCGTAGATGGTTTCCTCGTCGTCGGACTCCTTGGCGATCCGCCGGGCGAGGAAGAGACCCTCCAGTGCAAGTTCGATCGCGGCGGCGCGCTGCCCGTCGTTCCTGGCGGCCAGGCGGCCGCTGATTTCGTCGTAGAGCCCGGAGCCATCAAGTGTCGGAAGATTTTCGAGGAACTCCCGCGCGGTGATCTGGTCGCCGGTGGTCACGGTCCTGTGCCCGTCGAGCGCCGCAACGAGTGCCCCCATCTCGATGCCGTGGAAATGCGCCCGGACGGCTTCCGCGGTGGCCATCCGCAGGAGGTGGTCCAGGATGTCCTGTTCCCGCCCTTCCTCTCCCGATTCGAACTCAATCTTGCCGGTGAGGACTTCGACAGCCGCCTCCAGGTCGACAATCCGTGCCACTGCCTCATCCTCCCCGCGCACACTGGCCCGGCGCAACGCCGCCGCGGCGACGGTTTCGGCGCCCGCGATAGCGAACCGCGCCGAAACTCCGGAAGTCTGGTTGATGGCCGGGGACTGCCGCAGCGCGCGGGTGTAGCGGGCCAGGATCTCCAGGATGACGTGCGGGACATCGGCCACCAGCCGCCCCTCCTGCCGGATGACGGCCACCTCGTCCTCGAGCTCGATCGGGTAGTGGGTGCGGATCTCGGCGCCGAAGCGGTCTTTCAGGGGCGTGATGATCCGGCCCCGGTTGGTGTAGTCCTCCGGGTTGGCAGACGCGACGACAAGCACGTCGAGCGGCAGCCGCAGCACGTAGCCACGGATCTGGATGTCGCGCTCCTCCATCACGTTGAGCATCGCGACCTGGATCCGTTCGGCGAGGTCGGGCAGTTCATTGATGGCGATGATGCCGCGGTTGGAGCGCGGGACCAGGCCGTAGTGGATGGTTTCCGGGTCCCCGAGCCGGCGTCCCTCAGCCACCCGCATCGGATCGACGTCGCCGATGAGGTCGGCAACGGAGGTATCCGGCGTGGCGAGCTTCTCGACATACCGTTCCGAGCGGTGGCGCCACGCCACGCGCAACCGGTCCCCTTCGGTGAGTGCACGGGCACGGGAGTGCTCCGTGATCGGTTCGTAGGGGTGCTCGTTCAGTTCCGATCCCTCGATCACTGGCGACCACTCGTCAAGCAGCCCGACCAGGGTGCGGAGGAGCCGTGTCTTGCCCTGCCCCCGCTCGCCGAGCAGGACGACGTCGTGCCCTGCGATCAAGGCACGCTCAAGCTGGGGAAGGACGGTGCGGCTGAATCCGTACATCCCGGGCCACGGATCACGGCCGACGGCGAGCGCGGCAAGCAGGTTGCCGCGTATCTCGTGGCGCAGGTCCTTGTGGACATGCCCGGCTGCACGCAATTCACCAGCGGTGAAGATATCGGGGCGATCACTCACCTCTCTAAGGTAGCCTCCAACCTCGGGCGAATCGAGGGAATTCTCAAAATTCCAGCGCGGGGGCACCCGGTACGGCTTACGCTGGGTGCTGATGAGTGCAACACCGCCGTCGAGATCCCCGACACCACATTCGACACCTGAGGGCACGCTCCTCCTCCTGGTGCGCCACGGGGAGACGCCCACCACGGGAAAGGTGCTGCCCGGACGCGCCCCGGGACTGCACCTGTCCGAGCGGGGCCGGGGCCAGGCAGCACGCGTCGCGGAACGGCTCGCAGGTCTTCGCATCGATGGCGTCTATTCCTCGCCGCTGGAACGCACCCTCCAGACTGCCGAACCCACGGCGGCCTCCACCGGCCTCGGGGTGAACGAGGATGCCGGCCTGATCGAGTGCGACTTCGGCGAATGGACCGGCGCCGAGCTCGCCGGGCTGGCAGGCTTGCCCGAATGGCAGACCGTACAGCACAGCCCGTCGGGCTTCCGCTTCCCGAACGGGGAGAGCTTCGCGGAGATGCAAGCCCGGATCGTCGGAGCGCTCGAGGCACTGCGCACAGCACACAACGGGGGCGTCGTTGTCTGCTTCTCCCACGCCGACCCGATCAAGGCCGCCGTAGCCCACGCCCTCGGCACACCTCTGGACCACTTCCAGCGGATCATCATCAACCCGGGTTCGATCTCGGTCATCTCGTATGTGGAGGGTCAGGCGCCCGCCGTCCTGACGGTGAATTCCACCCTGGAGCCGTTGAGCGGACTGAGGGCGCCGTGAAAAGGGACAGCCGGTGTCCGGACGGGAGCTGACACTGCTCGGCGAGGGCGGCGTGGAACTGCTGGGGCGCATCCCGCGCGGCAGCAACGCGGCGTTCCTCGTCCGGGTCTCGTGCGGCGACGATTCGGCCTACGCAGTCTACAAACCGGAGTCCGGGGAACGGCCGCTCCTGGATTTCGAGCCAGGGCTCTACCGGCGGGAACGTGCCGCGTATCTGCTGAGCGAGCACCTGGGATGGGGCATAGTGCCGCCCACGGTGATCCGCGCGGACGCCCCCTTGGGAATCGGGTCGCTCCAGTGGTTCGTCGAGTGCGACTTCAGTGAGCACTACTTCACCCTGTACGCGGACTCACCCGAGACCCACCGCATCCTGCTGCAGATAGCCCTGTTCGATTGCATCGCCAACAACACTGACCGCAAGAGCGGACATGTGCTGCGCGGCCACGACGGGCGCGTGTGGGGCATCGATCACGGGCTGTGTTTCTCGGCCGGTTTCAAACTCCGCACCGTGATCTGGGACTTCGCGGGTGCACCTATCCCCGCTGCCCTGCTCGAGGACATCACCCCGCTGGCAGAGGCCGTGCCGCCCGAAGTGGCGGGTCTCCTCGACGACGCGGAAGTCGCCGCCCTGCAGCGCCGGGTGCAGCGCTTGCTGCTCACTGGGATGCTGCCGGTTGACCGCACCGGCATGCGGTACCCGTGGCCGCTCGTGTAACGACGCGGACCTACGACGACTTCCTGCTTCTACCCCCGGCTGCCTGGGTTACGTGCAGCGGCAGGCCTGGCTTCCGCGGTTTTGAGCCTGCGCGGGGATGCGGTGCTTTGATCGCGCCCATACTGTGCAACGCTGGGTGCATGGATCTGGAGGTGTCGCCCGCGCTCACGATTCCCGCGTCGGAACTGGGCTGGCGGTTCTCTCGTTCGTCCGGGCCAGGCGGTCAACACGTCAACACCTCGGACAGCCGCGTTGAGCTTTCATGGAACATCGCCGGCTCTGCGGTGCTTTCGGAGGACCAACGCCTGATGCTGCTCTCGCGTCTCGGACGACGCCTGATCGCCGGGGTGGTCACCGTGACCGCCTCCGAGCGGCGCTCCCAGCTGCGCAACCGTGAGATCGCCCTGGCCAAGCTCGCCGACCTCGTGGCGGCGGGTCTTGCCCCCGAGGCTGCGCCCCGCCGGGCTACCAAACCCACCCGGGGTTCGAACCGTCGGCGCCTCGCCGCCAAGGAACAGCGGTCAGCAACGAAACGGCAGCGGCAGCGGCCCTCCGCCGAGTAGCCCCGTCCTGCGGCCACCCACCCGGGTAGTCGACCACGCGTAACGGAAACTACCCGGCAGGGTGGTTGCGGGCCACCCGGTCCGCTGACCAGACTGAATACAGGCCCCGGGCGGACCTGCACTGTCTTTGTCCCTGCCGTTCCCATAGGATTTTAGAGGGCCGAATGCATTCCCGGCGGCCGCCGGACCACAAGGAGGTGGCGGATGCCGACAGGACCACCCAGCGCGTCAAGCAAGTTCCGCGCGCCCGAGCCTGTTGGCCAGTGGGTTCGCCGCACGCGGCTGACTGAGATGCTCCATGCGGACCGGAAACGGCGGCTTGCATTGATCCACGCCCCGGCCGGTTTTGGCAAGTCGACCCTTGCCGCCCAATGGATGGAAAGCCTGGCGTCCCAGGGCCTCGTGACCGTCTGGTTGTCCTTGGACCGGGATGACAACAACACCATCTGGTTCCTCTCCCACCTCCTTCAGGCAATCCGTAAAGCCCGGCCCGGACTCGATGAGGAACTCCAGCAGTTGCTCGAAGAGCGGCCCGATGACGCTGAGCAATACGTGGTTCCCGCCCTCATCAACGCCATCGACGAGGGCGGCCAGGACATCGTCATAACCTTGGACGACTGGCACCTGGTCACGGAGCCCAGAACCATGGCGGTCGTGGAACGGCTGTTGGATGCCGGCGGCTCACATCTGTCCTTCATCATCACCAGCCGCACCCGCTCGGGCCTGCCACTGGGCCGGCTGATGGTGCGGGACCAGCTACTCGAAGTGGACGCCGTCGCGCTGAGGTTCGATGCGGAGGAATCCGAGGACTTCCTGGTCGGCATCAACCGGCTGGATCTGGATGCGGGAGACATGGCCAGCCTTCACCGGACGACCGAGGGCTGGATCGCTGCGCTGCAACTGGTGTCCCTGTCCCTCCGGGACCACCGTGAGGCCTCAGAACTGATCGAACGTCTCTCGGGCCGGCACGCGTCCATCGGCGAATATCTGGCCGAAAACGTCCTCGACACCCTCGACCCCGAAACGCTGGATTTCCTCCTGATGACGTCGGTTCCGGAACGGTTGTGCGCGGGGCTGGCCTCCGCCCTCTCGGGGGTGGAGCTGGGCCAGGCCATGCTGGAGAAAATCCAGGCACAGGATCTGTTCCTGCAGCCGCTTGACGAGGACGGCACGTGGTACCGCTATCACCACCTCTTTGAAGACTACCTGCGCCGCCGCCTGGAGCGCGATTACCCGGGCCGGACCAAGGAACTGCACCTGATCGCCGCCCGCTGGTATTCGGACAATGGATTCCCCAGCGACGCGGTGGACCACGCCCTCGCCGCCGGGGACGTTGAACTCGCGGTGGAGATCGTCGAATCCCGCGCCATGTGGCTGGTGGAACACTCCAGCATGTCGACCCTGCTGGCTCTCGTCGGCAAGATCCCGGCCGGCCACGTGGCCGGGCAGGCCCGGCTCCAGACAGCCGTCGCCTGGGCCCATACCCTGCTGCACCAATCGGCAGCGGCGCAAAGTGCCCTGGACCTGGCCGAGGCCGTGATGCCCGCGGATGCGACCCTGACCGAACACGACCGCTTTGAACTAGGCGTCGAAGGGCTCGTTGTTCAGAGCTGCATCGACATGTACAGCGACAGGGTCAACCACGTGGATGAACTGGACGGCAAGTGCTTCGCCCAGGCGGACCTGCTCCGGCCATGGATCGTCTCCGTGGCAGCGAACGTCTCCACGTTCAAGAAGATCCACGACGGCGACTACCGTCCCGCCCTGGAACAACAGCGATGGGCCGCAAAGTTCCACGGCCTCACCTCCGGCCCCTTCAGTGGTGTGTACGGACAGTGTTTTGCGGGTCTTGCCGCCTACGCCCTGCTCGATCTGGATCGCGTGGACCAGCACTTCACCGCGGCCGTGGAACTCGGCCGGCGCAAGGCAGGGCGATACTCTCATGCGGCGCGGCTCGCGGGGGCGATGATGGGCCAGCTCCTCTATGAACGCGGCGAACTCGATAAAGCGGAGAAATTGCTGGAAGAAACCCGCGAGCTGGGTTCCGAAGGCGGGGTGGTGGACTTCATGGTGTCCACATACGCCACCCTCGCAAGAATCAAGGCACTCCGGGGGGACACCCCACGGGCCCGGGAAATACTCGACGAAGGCGATCTGGTGGCCGACAGCCTGGGCCTGGACCGGCTCAAACTGGTCCTGAAGCTGGAGCGCGTGCAGTTGGGCATCAGCCCCAGGACCATCGACGCGGCACCCCACGGTGACGTACCGGGCGCGGCAGGTCCCTTGGAAGCGGCGGGCAGCACCGGACCACGGCTGGATGGCCTGGCCGAAACCAGGTACCAGATCCAGCTGGCCACCCAGCTGCGGTCCGCCATGGCTGACGCAGGGCACGGGGGCACAGACTCCCCCGGCAGACTGGACACGGTGCAAGCCGCCCGCCACTTGCTGTCGCGGGCAGCAGCCTATTTGGGTCCGCGGGCAGAACTTAATGCCCGGATCCTGCTGGCGGGCGCGCTCGAACAGGCGGGAAACCGTACGGAAGCCGAAACAACGCTCTGGCCGGCCCTGGAGACGTGTTCGCGGCTGGGCCTGGTCCGGCCCGTGC
Organism: Arthrobacter sp. SO3; assembly: GCF_020532825.1. Classification (GTDB taxonomy): domain Bacteria; phylum Actinomycetota; class Actinomycetes; order Actinomycetales; family Micrococcaceae; genus Arthrobacter. Next base: position 185 of record NZ_MQTS01000188.1, on the reverse strand, counting down.
TCGACGGCGGCGCGAACTGCCTGGAGCTGGTGCGCGCCATCTCGGCCAGGCTGCGGCGCGAACCCGCCCCGGAAGGGGGCAGCCACGAGCTGCCGCGGTTCCTCAGTATCCTCATCCGGCTGGACTCCCAGGCCAGGACCAACCGCGATGCCGGGTGGCCCGCGGAGCCGGCCACCCCCACCACC
>NZ_MQTS01000187.1:22303-26211 GCF_020532825.1 Arthrobacter sp. SO3 | reverse complement strand
CGTGGAATTCCGCAAACTTGGCGGGAGGGGCGGGCCGGGTTCGGGCCGCCCGGCCAAGCTGTATCTGGCCGCCGTCCGGGAGGTCGCCGCGTCAGTGCCGGACCGGAACTACGACCTCGCCGCCGAGCTGCTGGTTTCGGCCATCGAGGAGTCAGCGGCCGACGGCGGTTCCGCCCGTGATGCGCTGTTGCGCACCGCCCATGCGCGGGGGCAGGCGGAGGCGCGGGCCCAGCAGGACGCGGCGGGGCCGGTGGACGCCCGGTCGGCAGCGGCGGGTAGCGGATTTGAGGAGTTCCTCGCCGCGGAGGGTTACCGTCCGGAAGCCGATGCCGAGGGAGGCCTGGTGCTGCTCAACTGTCCGTTCCACCGGATCGCCGAGGGCCACACCGATGTGGTCTGCGCCATGAACGGCGCCTTCCTCACGGGGGCCGCGGCCGGCTGCGGCATCGATCCGGACCGGGTCCAGGCTCTCGCCATCGAGGACCTGCGCTCGCAGGGGGCCGCGCGGCCGGCGCAGTGCTGCGCGAGGATCGGCCCTCAGGGGCCCGGCGCCTAAGGGGCCGGTCCGGCAGACTGGCACAGCAGACAGGTTCAGCAGCCTGGCACAGCGGACAGGTCCGGCAGCCTGACCTAGGCGACGCGGCCCGGGGCTGCCGGCTCCGGGGCCTTGCCCCGAACTTTCATCCCGGTCAGCAGCACGCCTGCGATCACCAGGATGCCGCCCGCGATCTGGACGAGGGTGAGCGGAGTGCCCAGGGCCACCGTGATGACCGCGGTGAAGACGACGATCAGGTTCAGGTAGTTCCCGGCGGTTCCCGGCGGGGTGGTTTTCAAAGCCAGATTCCAGAAGAGGTAGGCGCCCAGGGAGGGGAAGACCACGATGTACGCCAGCGACCAGCCCTCGGCCGGAGTCTCGGGCAGGCGCACATCCAGGGCCAGGGCGAACGGCGTCAGCGTGACCGACGCAATCAAGACCTGCATGGCGGTGGAGGTGATGGCCGGGATGTCGAGCCTGCGGGCGATGATCGTGTAGCAGCCCCAGACGAAGATCGCGCCGATCATCATGAGTTCGCCGGTGTTAATCGACAGGCTGACGATGCGCTGCAGTTCGCCCCGGGTGAGGACCAGCAGCACTCCGAGCAGGCCGAGGCAGATGCCCGCCCAGCCCAGGCGTGTGGCCTTTTCGCCGAGCAGGACAATCGCCATCACCACGATCAGGGCCGGGCTGGCCGCAGTGATCAGGGAGGCGTTGACGGCGGAGGTGTGGCCGAGCGCCGCGTACAGCAGGAGAGTGTAGGCGCTCATGCCCAGCGCACTCAGGAGCAGCAGCGCCGGCCAGCGGCCCAGCACCGCCCGCCAGTCCGGCTTTTCCGCGAAGTGGGCCAGCAGCAGCAGCGGCACGGCCGCGAAAGTCCAGCGCCAGTAGGTCAGATCCAGCGGGGACATCGAGGTGACAGCGGCCCGGCCGACGACGAAGTTGCCGGACCAGAAGAGGGTGGCCAGGACCAGGTACACGGGCGCTTTCACCGCTCGAATCTACACCAGTGCCGCGGCACGGCCGCGGGTAGAATTGCCCTGTGCCCGTATACCTTGACCATGCCGCAACCACCACCCTTGCCCCGGAGGCCCTGGCTGCGCTGACCCGCGAACTGGGCCGGACCGGCAACCCCTCCTCGCTGCACGGATCGGGCCGCAACGCCCGGCGCTCGGTCGAGGACGCCCGCGAGTCACTGGCAGCGGCGGCAGGCGCGCACCCCTCGGAAGTCATCTTTACTTCGGGCGGAACCGAAGCCGACAACCTCGCCGTCAAGGGCCTGTACTGGGCCCGCCATGCCGAGGACCCGGCCCGCACGCGCATCCTGTGTTCCGCCGTCGAACACCATGCCGTGCTGGACACCGCGGAGTGGCTCGAGCGGCACGAGGGCGCCGAGGTCTGCTGGCTGCCGGTGGATGCAGACGGCGTCGTGGACCTGGCAGTGCTGGAGGCAGAGCTCTCCCGGGACCCGGCGTCGATCGCCCTGGTCACGGTGATGTGGGCCAACAACGAAGTGGGCAGCATCCAGCCCGTCGCGCAGATCGTCGAACTGGCGCACCGGGCCGGCGTCCCGGTCCATTCCGATGCCGTCCAGGCGTTCGGCTCGGTGCCCGTGGATTTCCGGGCCAGCGGGCTCGACGCCATGTCCATCTCCGGGCACAAGATCGGCGGCCCGGTCGGCGTCGGCGCTCTTCTGCTGGGACGCGCCGTGAAACTGACCCCGGTCCAGCACGGCGGGGGACAGGAACGGGACGTCCGCTCCGGAACCCTGGACACCGCCTCCATTGCGGCCTTTGCCGCTGCGGCCGAAGCCGTCGCAGCCAAACTTCTGCAGGAGGCTGCGCGCATCACAGCGCTCCGGGACCGGCTGATCGACGGAGTTCTGGCCGCGGTGCCCGACGCCGTGCTGCGCGGCGCTCCCGGCGCCGGACGGCTGCCCGGCAATGCGCACTTCACTTTTCCCGGCTGCGAAGGCGATTCGCTGCTCTTCCTGCTGGATCTGGCCGGGGTGGAATCCTCCACCGGTTCGGCCTGCACGGCGGGAGTTCCGCGGCCCTCCCACGTGCTGCTGGCGATGGGACTGGACGAGGCTACGGCCCGCGGCGCCCAGCGCTTCAGCCTGGGGCATGCCTCCACCGGGGCGGACGTCGATGCGCTCCTGCTTGCCCTGCCCGGCGCCTACACCCGGGCGCGCCAGGCCGGCATGGCCGGCCACGAGTCCAGCATCCAGACCGCCGGAACCGTCGCCCGCCACGCTGCCGGCAGCACAAACTAGGCACGGGCCAGGGCGCCGGCAGCAGTTACCCGGCCGGCAGGAGCTGATCAAGCGGGATGTCCCGGTCGGCCAGGGCACGGGAGTCCACCGCGGTCTTCGCGGAGATGAGCTGCTTGATGGTCTTTTGGGGCTTGCCGGCGCCCGGCCAGTTGACGCTCATTCCCGCGACCACCCGGCCGCCGCGCTGCCAGAACGCAAGGAATTCCTTTCCCTCCAGCGAGCCGCGGATCGTGGGCGGCCCCGCGACGAGTGACGGGAAGCCGGAATACTCCATGCTGACATCGAACTGGTCGGTGTAGAAGTAGGGGACCGCGTCCAGCGCCGCATCCAGGCCGAGCATCGCCCGGGCCGCCACCTTCCCGCCGTTGAGGGCATTGGACCAGTGCTCGCTGCGGTGGTGCGCGCCGGTGAAGGGATGCAGGGCATTGGCGACGTCCCCTGCTGCGTAGATGCCGGCCGCGGAGGTCCGCAGCGACGCATCCGTGAGAATGCCGTTCCGCAATGCAATGCCCGCCGCTTCGGCCAGCGACACCTCGGGGACAACGCCCACTGCGATGATCACGATATCCGCGGGCAGGACCTCCCCGGAATCCGTCACCACGCCGGTGACCCGGCCTGACTGGCCCCTGATCCCGGCGGCCGAGGCCGGGAGCCGGAACTTGACGCCGTGCGACTCATGCAGCGAACGAAAGAAGCCCCCCAGCTCGGGCCCGATCGCGGCGGTCAGCGGCACGTCCTCCAGCCCCAGCAGCGTGACGGAATTTCCATAGGCGCTCGCCGCCGCGGCCAGCTCCATTCCGATCCAGCCCGAGCCGATCATGACGAGGTTCCGGCCGCCGCCGGCCAAGGCCTCCCTGAGTTGCCGGCTGTCGTCCACCGTGCGGAAGGTGCCCACCCCCGCCAGTTCGCTGCCGGGCAGCGGAAGCTCCCGGGGGCGCGCCCCGGTGGCCAGCAGCAGCGAGGCATACTCCAGCCCCGGGCCGTCCCCGGCCGCCACGGTGCGGGCGGCAGGATCAATCCCCGTCACGGGGGCGCCCAGCCGCACTTCGACGCCGTTTGCCGCCCACCAGTCGGCCGGAACCACGGGCAGGTCCTCCT
>NZ_MQTS01000187.1:18831-22271 GCF_020532825.1 Arthrobacter sp. SO3 | reverse complement strand
GGCCCGCCGTACCCTTGCGCCCGGAGCGTCTTGGCGGCGGTGGCGCCGGCAAGTCCGCCGCCCACGATCACGATGTTTTCGCTGGCCATGCTCTGCTCGATTCCTCGGGCCGCCGCCCCATCCGGACCTGCCGGCCACGGCAACCAATCTAAAACCATTACTTTTGACTTTAGAATTGCCGTGCCGGGCCGTCAAGGTCTTTTGGGTGTGGAATCGGCGTGGCGATAGAATGGGGCCGCAGGCATTGTGCTATTTCCGCTGGTGATCTTTCCGCGGCCAGCAGCCGCCGGTGCCGGCCACAACCACCGACCCCCAACGAAAGTCAGTATGCGAGTTCTTGCAGCCATGAGCGGCGGCGTCGATTCCGCCGTTGCCGCAGCCCGCGCCGTCGAGGCGGGACACGACGTCGTCGGCGTCCACCTCGCGCTGTCCCGCATGCCCGGAACCCTGCGCACCGGCAGCCGCGGCTGCTGCACCATCGAGGACTCCCGGGACGCCTGGCGGGCCTGCGACGTGCTCGGAATTCCGTACTACGTGTGGGACTTCTCGGAGCGCTTCAAGGAAGACGTGGTCCAGGACTTCATCGACGAATACGCCGCGGGGCGCACCCCGAACCCCTGCATGCGCTGCAACGAACGGATCAAGTTCGCCGCGCTGCTGGAAAAGGCGATCGCCCTCGGGTTCGACGCCGTCTGCACCGGCCACTACGCCAAGGTGATCACCGACGCCGAGGGCAACCCGGAACTGCACCGCGCCGCGGACTGGGCCAAGGACCAGAGCTACGTTCTGGGCGTGCTCACCCACGAGCAGCTCAAGCACTCCATGTTCCCGCTCGCTGACACGCCCTCCAAGGCCGAGGTCCGCGCGGAAGCCGAACGCCGCGGGCTCTCCGTCGCCAACAAGCCGGACAGCCATGACATCTGCTTCATCCCGGACGGCGACACGGCCGGCTGGCTGGCCGAGAAGATCGAGATGACCACCGGTGACATCGTGGACGAGTCCGGTGCGAAGGTCGGCGAACACCCCGGCGCCAATGCCTTCACGGTGGGCCAGCGGCGCGGCCTGAAGCTGGGCACCCCGGCCGCCGACGGCAGGCCGCGCTTTGTGCTGGAAATCCGGCCGAAGGAAAACAAGGTGGTGGTGGGGCCGGAAGCGCTCCTGGCCATCGACGAGATCCGCGGCATCAAGGTCTCCTGGGCCGGCCTGCCCATCGCCGAGGTGCACACCGGCGGGGAATTCGACTGCCACGCCCAGGTCCGCGCCCACGGAGACCCCGTGCCCGCCACGGCCCGCATGGAACGCCCCGGCGCAGGCGACGGCGGTGGCAACGACGGCGGCAGTGACGACGGCGGTGCCGGCACCGCCGGGCACGGCAACCTCGTGGTGACCCTGAAAGAGCCGCTGCGCGGAGTGGCCCCAGGGCAGACCGTGGTGCTGTACCAGGGAAGCCGGGTACTGGGACAGGCCACGATCGACGCGGCGCGTTCGCTGCAGCGGGCCGCACTCTAGGGGAGCGCCACAACCGAATCGAGTGAAGGGTCCCGCCGGGAGGCGGGGCCCTTTGCCGTGTGTACGCCAAGGCCGGCGGCCGTGCGGCCGTGCGGCCGATCGTCGGGCATGCGGCCGGAGCCGCTGCACCTGGCCGAAGATCCGGATGGAATGCTGAAGAAAATGGCAGAATCCTTCGGTTCGTGTAAATTTTGTGTCTCAACTCACAAAATTCAACGTTTCACCGGCCGATCGTCTGGTTGAATCTAGGAATCAGCAAAGCGTGCCGCCCGACGAGTCACCGTTTCACTTTGGGCTGCGCTGGAACGCATCGAACAGAAAGTTCACAGATGGCAATGAACAAAAAGGCCTGGCAGGGCGTTATCGCGCTGGCCGGGGTTTCCGCCTTTGCACTGACGGCCTGCACCGGGCCGTCAGGCGGCTCGGGCGGGTCATCGGCCGCCGCAAGCGGTCCAATCGCCTATGGCACCACCGACAAGGTCACCGCATTGGACCCGGCGGGCTCGTACGACAACGGTTCGTTCATGGTGATGAACCAGATCTACTCCTTCCTGCTCAACTCCAAACCAGGCAGCGCGGATCCCGTTCCGGACCTGGCCGAGTCCGCGTCCTTCACCTCGCCGACCGAATACACGGTCAAGCTCAAGTCCGGGCTGAAGTGGGCCAACGGGCACACACTCGACTCCAAGGACGTCAAGTTCTCCTTCGACCGTCAGACCAAGATCAACGATCCCGCCGGCCCGGCGAGCCTGCTGGCCAACGTGGAAAGCGTCAGCGCCCCGGACGCCACCACCGTTGTCTTCAAGCTGAAGCTGGCCAACGACCAGACCTTCGCGCAGATCCTCAGCAGCCCTGCCGCGCCGATCGTGGACGATGAAGTCTTCCCGGCGGACAAGCTGCTCGATGACGACTCGATCGTCGCGGCGAAGGCCTTCTACGGCCAGTACACGGTCGACACGTACAAGAAGAACGAGCTGATCAGCTTCAAAGCGTTCCCTGACTACAAGGGAGTCCTCGGCAAGCCGGCCAACGACGGCGCCACGATCAAGTACTACGCGGATCCCACCAACATGAAGCTGGACATCCAGCAGGGCAACATCGACGTGGCCAACCGCAGCCTGAGCGCCACCGACATCGATGACCTGAAGAAGGATTCCAAGGTCAAGGTCAACGTGGGCCCCGGCGGCGAAATCCGCTACATCACGTTCAACTTCGACACCATGCCGTTCGGCGCCAAGGCTGCGGATGCCGATCCGGCCAAGGCGACGGCCGTCCGTCAGGCCGTTGCGAACCTCGTGGACCGGCAGGCGATCGCGGACCAGGTTTACAAGGGCACCTACCTGCCCCTGTACTCCAACGTTCCCAGCGGTTTCCTCGGTGCCAACGAATCGTTCAAGGACGCTTACGGCGACGCCGGCAAGCCCAGCCTGGACAAGGCCAAGAAGGTCATGACCGACGCTGGTGTGACTTCCCCCGTGTCGCTGAACCTGCAGTACAACCCGGACCACTACGGCAAGTCCTCCGGCGACGAATACGCCATGATCAAGGACCAGCTGGAGAAGTCCGGCTTGTTCAAGGTCAACCTGCAGTCCACGGAATGGGTCACCTACAGCAAGGCCAGCCGCGCCGATGAATACCCGCTGTTCCAGTTCGGCTGGTTCCCGGACTTCAGCGACGCCGACAACTACCTGACGCCGTTCTTCCCGGACGGCGGCTTCCTGAAGAACCACTACAACAACCCCACTGTCACGGATCTGATCAACAAGCAGCTCACCACCGTGGACAAGACCGAGCGTGAGTCCACGATCAAGGATGCCCAGAATGCCCTCGCCAAGGACATCTCCACGCTTCCGCTGCTCCAGGGCGCGCAGGTTGCCATTTCCGGCAGCGGCGTCAAGGGTGTCGACACCACCCTCGATGCCTCCTTCAAG
>NZ_MQTS01000187.1:5822-18782 GCF_020532825.1 Arthrobacter sp. SO3 | reverse complement strand
CGGGGCGCCCTCGAGGCGCCCCGCCTTTGCTGGTCATTGACGCACCTTGCAGTTCACGGGGCCGGCCCATGGCCGCGAAAGCACAATTTTAGGTACCAATGACAACACTGATAGAGGCGCCGCCCAGCGACGCCGACGGACTTCTTCCGTCCAAGAAAAAATCCTCGGGCGGGGGACTGGGGACATACATCCTGGTCCGGTTCTTCCTGATCATTCCGACCATTTTCATTCTGGTGACCATGGTCTTCTTCCTGATGCGGGTCATCGGCGACCCCATCACTGCCGCCCAGGGCGGCAGGCTTCCCCCTGAAGCGCTGGCGCAGCGCATTCATGACGCCGGGTACGACCGCCCGATCCTGGTGCAGTACCTGGAATACGTCGGGCAGGTGGCGACCGGCAACTTCGGCACCACCATCACCGACCGCCGGCCCGTCGTCGAAATGCTCGCCACCTTCGGCGCAGCAACCCTTGAACTGGCCATCAACGCCCTGATCGTGGCGTTGATCGTCGGCATCCCGCTCGGCCTCATCGCAGCCTACAAGCGCGACAAGGTGCCGGACGCCGTCCTGCGGTTCTTCGCCATCCTCTGCTACGCCACCCCGGTGTTCTTCGCCGGCTTGCTGATGAAGCTGACCTTCTCGATCTGGCTGGGCTGGCTGCCCGTCGCAGGACGGGCCTCCACCCGGACCGAACTGGCCATGGGAACCCTGGCCGCGCCGACCGGGATCTACTGGCTTGATGCGCTCCGCAGCGGCAACATGGCCGCGTTCGGCGACGTCGCGGCCCATTCGGTCCTGCCGGCAGTGACCCTGGGCCTGCTGACTGCAGGGGTCTTCCTCCGGCTGGTGCGCACCAACGTCATCGGCACGCTGGGCAAGGATTACGTCGAGGCCGGCAGGTCCCGCGGCGTGAGCAACTTCCGGCTGGTGACCAAGCATGCCTACAAGCCCGCCCTCATCCCGATCATCACGGTCATGGGGCTCCAGATTGCCCTCCTGCTGGGCGGCGCCGTCCTCACGGAGACGACGTTTGAGTGGAAGGGCCTCGGCTACCAGCTCGTCCAATACCTGAACTCCCGCGACTTCGTCGCTGTCCAGGGCATCGTCGTGCTGCTGGCGGTCATCGTTGCCATCACGAACTTCATCGTGGATGTCGTCGCCGCCCTGATCGACCCGCGAGTGAGGTACTAGCCATGACTGCAACGACAACAAGCGGGCGCACGCAGCCCCTCATGTACCGCCTGCCGGTGATCTCGCACTTCCGCAAAAGCGTCGGGCTGCAGCGCGGCATGCTCGTCACCGGCCTGGTGCTGACCGTCGCCTTCCTGCTGACGACGGCGCTGGCTCCGCTGATCGCGCCCTACGGCTTTGCCCAGCTCAGCGATGCCTCCGGGACTTTCCCGGCACAGGCGCCCCCCAGCGCCACCCATCTCTGGGGTACCACTGTAGGCGGCTACGACGTCTTTTCCCGCGTGATCTGGGGAGCCCAGACGGCGGCGGTCGTGATCGTCGTCGCCGTGGCGATGTCGATCTTCCTCGGCGTCGCACTGGGCCTGCTCAGCGGCTACTTCGGCGGCTGGCTGGACCGGACGCTCGTGGTGATCGCCGACGCGATCTACGCTTTCCCCTCGCTCCTGCTGGCCATCGTGATGTCAATCGTCATCAACCACGGCCAGTCCAGTTTCTGGGGCGGGATTATTGCCTGTTCCATCTCCATCTCCGTGGTGTTCGTCCCGCAGTACTTCCGCGTGATCCGTGCCGAGACAATCCGGCTGAAGGCGGAGCCATACGTCGAAGCAGCCAAGGTGGTGGGTGCCTCCAGCATCCGCATCATGGGCCGCCACATCTTCAAGAACGCAACCCGCACGCTGCCGCTGATCTTCACGCTGAATGCCTCCGAGGCGATCCTGACCCTTGCCGGACTCGGCTTCCTGGGGTTCGGCATCGAACCGTCCTCCGCCGCCGAATGGGGTTTCGACCTCAACAAGGCCTTGGCTGACGCCTCCTCGGGCATCTGGTGGACCGGCGTCTTCCCCGGTACGGCGATCGTCCTGACCGTGCTGGGGCTGACATTGGTCGGCGAGAGCATGAACGATCTGAACGATCCACGGCTCAGGGGCCGCAAGAAGGCCGGGAGCAAAAAGGCTCCCGCCGCCGGCCCCGCCCCGACCGCCGGCGTGCAGGGCGCCCCTGAAGCAGAATCGAGCAGTTCATGAGCATCAACATCGGCTCCATTCCAGACCGTAAGGCCAGCGGCTCCGGCCCCGTTCTGGACATCGAGAACCTCAAGGTCACGTTCGCGACAGACGGCGGCGACGTCTTCGCCGTCAAGGACGTCAGCCTCGAAGTCAATCCCGGCGAGGTTGTCGCCATCGTCGGCGAATCGGGATCCGGCAAGACCGTGACGGCAAAGACCATCCTGGGCCTCCTGCCGGAAACGGCAACCAGCCAGGGCGCCGTCCTGATCAACGGCAACAACGTCATCAGCGTCAGTGCGGCCAAGCTGCGGCAGATCCGCGGCCGCGACGTCGCCATGGTGTTCCAGGAACCGTCCACGGCACTCAACCCGGTCTATACCGTGGGCTGGCAGATTGCCGAAGGCATCCGGGCTCATGTCGACGCCGGCAGCGGCAAGAAGATCTCAGCCAAGGATGCCAAGGCCCGCGCCATCGATGCCCTCCGGAAGGTCGGCATCCCGGACCCGGAAACGCGGGTCAACTACTACCCGCACCAGTTCTCGGGCGGCCAGAAGCAGCGCGTCGTCATTGCCGCCGCGCTGGCCCTGAACCCCGGTCTGATCGTGGCCGACGAGCCCACAACCGCCCTGGACGTCACTGTCCAGGCGGAAATCCTGGAGCTGCTGCGCGACCTGCGCGACAAGTACGGGACGTCCATCGTGCTGATCACGCACAATATGGGCGTTGTCGCCGACCTCGCCGACCGCGTGGTGGTCATGTACCAGGGCGACGTCGTGGAGGAGGCTTCCGCCCGGGTGCTGTTCGCCCATCCCCGGGAGGACTACACCAAGAAGCTCCTGGCCGCCGTCCCGCACCTGGGCCGCAATTCCGCCTCCGAAGGCATGACCGAACGCGCCCACCAGGGCGGGAAGGTGCTGGTCGAGGCAAAGAACCTGACCATCGAGTATCCGGGACGGCTGGGCAGTCCGGCCTTCAAGGCCGTCGACGGCGTCAGCTTCACGGTGTCCGAAGGCGAAGTTTTCGGCCTGGTGGGGGAGTCGGGTTCCGGCAAGACCACCATCGGCCGCGCGATCGCCGGGCTCAACCGGACCACGGGCGGCAGTCTTAAGGTGCTGGGCTACGAAATGCTGAATTTCAAGGAGCGCACCTTCAAGCCGCTCCGCAAGGAGATTGGCTTCGTCTTCCAGGACCCCGCGGCGTCCTTCAACCCTCAGTTGACCATCGGCGACTGCGTCGCCGAGCCCCTCGTCATCCACGGCAACCCCACCCCGGCTGAGGCGCGCCAGCGCGTGCGCGAGCTGCTCGAGTCAGTGCAGCTGCCGGCGTCGTACGCTGACAGGTTCCCGCACGAACTTTCCGGCGGCCAGCGGCAGCGCGCCTCCCTGGCGCGGGCGCTCATCCTTAACCCGAAGCTGCTCATCGCTGATGAGCCGACGTCGGCGCTGGATGTTTCCGTGCAGGCCGTGGTGCTGGAGCTCTTCAAGGAGATCCAGCGGGAGTTCGGGTTCGCGGCGCTGTTCATCAGCCATGACCTCGCCGTGGTGGACATCCTTTCGACCTGGGTCGGCGTGCTCTACAAGGGCAAGATGGTGGAACAGGGGCTCGGGAACCAGGTGATGGGCAACCCGCAGCACAGCTACACGAAGAAACTCATCGCGTCACTGCCGGTACCGGACCCGGACGAGCAGGCCCGACGCCGCGAGGCCTTCCGCGAGGTACTCCACAGCTGACCGTTCTCGGCGCACACCAAGGGACATGCCCACCGTTCAGTTGGAACGGTGGGCATGTCCCTTGGTGCGTCCGAAGCCGGCGGTGCGGAGGCCCCGCCGGCAGCGCTTAACAGCAGAAGTCATTAGCGCCGGTGCCCCTAGACTGGGTCAATGACCGAGCAGAACCATACTCATCCCGACGCCGATTCCTTTGACCCCGGGGCCAGCTCGCTGGCCGGTCAGGTGGATCCCGCGGTGATGGCGGAGCTGTTGTCGATCCGCTCCAGTATCGACAACATCGATGCCACCCTTGTCTACCTTCTCGCCGAGCGGTTCAAGGCGACCCAGAAGGTTGGATTCCTGAAGGCAACCCACAAGCTTCCTGCCGGTGACCCTGGCCGGGAGACGGCCCAGATCGCGCGGCTGCGCAGGCTCGCCGCCGAGGCCCACCTGGATCCGGCCTTCGCTGAGAAGTTCCTGAACTTCATCATCGGCGAAGTCATCCGGCACCACGAAGCCATAGCCGAGGACCACGAGGCGGCGCTGGCCGCCGATACCCAGGCTGCAGATTCCGCCCTGACCGCCGGCCAGGTGCCCGGCCCCGCGGGCCCGGCCGTCTCCGCCCCCGCTTAGCCGTGGCCACATCACAGGCGGCCGGGCCCGAAGAAGTCACCGCCACTGCCCTGGGCACCTGGCCCGGCGAGGACCCGGTCGAGGCTGCACGCATTATCCGCGGCGAGCTCGGCACCCCGCACCTGCCCTTCCTTGCCGAGCTGCCGGACCGGGGCGTCGGCTCCGACGCGCTCGGCCGGACAGCGTCCCTGCTCGTGGACCTTTCCGTGGACGTGCAGCCCTATGGCTGGCGGATCGTCGACCGGCCAGGCAAGGACTTTCGGCGCGCACGTTCAGCCCTGTCCACCGACATCAACATCCTCGCCGACGTGATCGGCGCCGAGGACACCCCGGCGCAGGACATCAAGATCCAGCTCCGTGGTCCGCTCAGCCTCGCCGCGGGCCTTCACCTGCACAACGGCGAGCGGGCCCTGATCGACCATGGAGCCCGCCGGGACCTTGCGGCCTCGCTGGCGGCCGGCGCCGGCAGCTACCTCAGCCGGGTGGCTTCCGCGGCCCCGGGTGCCCGGATCGTGGTCCAGATCGACGAGCCAGAGATCGCCTCGGTGCTGGCCGGCACCATTCCCACCTCCAGCGGCTACCGGACCCTTCGCTCCGTGCCGGGCAGGGAAGCCACCGAGGCCTGGCAGCTGGTCATCGATGCCCTCCGCGTGGCCGGCGCCGTCGAGGTGGTGATCCGCGTCCCGGAAGTCGAGGCGCCGTTCGACCGCATCCTGGCCGCCGGGGCGGACGGGATCGCCGTTCCCCTGCGCGCCCTCACATCCCGCCAATGGGAACAGCTCGCCGGCGCGGTGGAGTCAGGCAAACGGCTGTGGGCCGGAGCGCTCGACGTCTCCAACCCCGCAGCGGAGCTGCCCCGCGTTGCCGATGTCGTGGAAACGCTCTGGCGGCCGTGGCGCCAGCTGGGCCTGACGGCCCCGACTCTCGGCGGGTTGCGGGTCACGCCGTCGGACGGGCTGGCCAGGCATTCGCCGTCGTCCGCGACGGCGGTATTGACCCGGCTGACCCAGGTGGCAGACGGCCTCAACCAGCTCGCGCTCGGCTAGCGCCGGTCAGCACGGATCAGCGCTGCCGTCAGCTGCGGGCTTCCCAGCGGTCCGGTCTGGCGTGGTCCGGAAGGTAGCCCGGGGCCGCCACTCCGCCGGGGTACGGTTCCAGCCGGTAGTCGAAGTGCCCGGCGTAGACCAGGACCAGTCCGAGTTGCGGCTGGATCACCTTCACCTGGATCCGGTGCTTTCCGGCCGGGCCTTCCTCGGGCGCCCACCACTGTTCGGCGTAGGCCTTGGCATCAAGGGCTGCCGGCAGGGGAATCCGCAGCGGTCCGAGGAACAGCCTCGATGCCTCCGAGACCCCGCGCAGCCGGCCGCCGGCGGTGACGCTGAGATTGAGGTCCGTAACGAGCCGCCGGTACCGCCCGACGTAATCGAGCAGTCCGCGCCGGCTGCCGGCATCATCGAAGCTCGTGGTGTCGTGGAACAACCGGGTGGTGCCCGGGAAGAAGATCTCGCGCCGGGCGGTGAGGCTGGAACGGCCGAACGGGTCCAGATGGGCGTGGTTCTCAATCCGGAACCGGATGCCCTCCCCGTATTCCGGGAAGAAAGCCTGCTCGCCGGTGGCGAGGCGCAGCAGCGGACGGAGCCACTCCTGCCGGCAGCCAACGACCTCAAACACCCCCTCGCCGACGCCGTAGTGGCCGGAGCCGGGAGCGAGGGAAAAGTACTCCTGCAGTTCCGGCTGCAGCCGGGCAAAGTCAGTGCCGAGGGCAAGCTGGTAGATCGGGGTGCTCACAGAATCCTCCTGGGATGCCGGACCTGTTGACGGGTTCCTGTCCACAGCATGCGGGAAGGACGCGGCTTTGTCACACCGACCGGCCGGCCAGCGAAGCCTCGATGTGCCGCCCGGGCGCCGGCGGCGCCATGCCGGGGCACTGCTGAATACGACAAAGCCATTGCAATAAGGGAATATATACATATGAAGGCACGCATTCTGGTAGTGGACGATGACGAGGCGCTGGCCGAGATGATCGGTATTGTGCTGCGCAATGACGGGTTCGAACCCGTTTTCTGCGCTGACGGCGGGCAGGCGCTGGACGTCTTCCGCTCCGCCAAACCGGACCTCGTGCTGCTGGACCTTATGCTTCCGGGCATAGACGGCATTGAGGTGTGCCGCCAGATCCGGGCCGAGTCCGACGTGCCCATCGTGATGCTCACCGCCAAGGCGGACACCTCGGACGTGGTCCGCGGACTTGAGTCCGGGGCCGACGACTACGTCCCCAAGCCCTTCAAACCGGCCGAACTCGTCGCCCGGGTCCGGGCCCGGCTCCGGCCCGGCGACCAGAAGGCGCCCGAGACGCTGCGCATTGCGGACGTCACAATCGACGTTGCAGGACACCTCGTCAGCCGCGGCACCGAACGCATTTCGCTGACACCGCTGGAATTCGATCTGCTGGTCGCCCTGGCACGCAAGCCGTGGCAGGTCTTTACCCGGGAACTCCTGCTGGAACAGGTCTGGGGCTACCGGCACGCCGCGGACACGCGGCTCGTCAACGTCCACGTCCAGCGGCTGAGGTCAAAGATCGAACGTGACCCGGAAGCCCCCGAAGTCGTATTGACGGTCCGTGGTGTCGGCTACAAAGCAGGTTCCTGAGCCGCCGGACGGCCGCCCGGGAGCCGGTCCGGTGAGCCCCCCGCTGGATCGGGGCGCGCCGGAGCAGGCGGTCCCCGGCCCCGGGCTCCCGGACAGTCCTGCCGCCCTGTGGCACACCCTCCGGTTCCGCACCCGGATCTGGGTGAAACGCGCCCGGATCGTGGGCGTACGGGTGGCGAGGCTGGTCAGCATCGGCGCCTCCCGCCTGCTCCCGGGCATCCGTTACCTCCTCCGCTCAGTGCACCGCAAATGGCGGCGGTCGCTGCAGTTCCGGACCGTGCTGACGACCTTGATGCTCGCCATCTCGTCCTTCGCCGTCGTTGGCGCGTACCTGTCCAACCAGATTGCCAACAACCTGTTCCAGGAACGGCTCGTCCAGGCCGAATCGGAGACGCGGTACAACGTCAAGCAGGTCCAGGACACATTCGACGGCGCCCAGGTCACCGACCAGTCCAGCGTCATTACCCTCGTCTACGACACCCTGAACGCCGTCGAGGGACGCGGCTCCGTGATCCAGCGGCGCTACGTTTTCGAAGCAATGCCGGAACAGACCAAACCCCGCAACCGCTGGGTGGAATCGCGGGCATCGGACCAGCTCACCATCAGCGTCATTCCCCCTGAGCTGCGCAAGGCCGTACAGGATTCCGGCAAGGAGCAATTCTGGGCATCCACGGAGTTCCCCGTGGGCACAGAAGACCGGCCCGGGATTGCCGTCGGCAACAAGGTCACCTTCAACGGCACGGTCTACGAGCTGTACCTGATCTACGACCTCAACACGGCGCAAAAGACCCTCGATGAGATCCAGAACGTGCTGCTGGCCGGCGGCGCAGTGCTGGCGCTCCTGATTGGTGCCGTGGCCTGGTACGTGACCCGGAATGTCGTGAGCCCGGTGAGCCATGCCGCGCTCGTCTCCGAGAAGCTCGCCGCGGGGCAGCTGCAGGAACGCATGGTGGTCAAGGGGGAGGACGAGGTAGCCCGGCTCGGGGCTTCCTTCAACCACATGGCCGCCAGCCTCCAGGAGCAGATCACCCAGCTCGCCACACTGTCCCAGATGCAGCAGCGCTTCGTTTCCGACGTCTCTCACGAATTGCGCACCCCGCTCACCACCGTGCGGATGGCTGCGGAAGTCCTCTACGACGCGCGCGAAGACTTCGACCCCATCAACAAGCGCTCCGCGGAGTTGCTCTACAACCAGGTGGAGCGGTTCCAGTCCCTCCTCGCCGACCTGCTGGAGATCTCCCGCTTCGACGCGGGCGTGGCCACGCTCGACGCCGAACCGGGCGACATCGTGCAGCTCGTTTCGCACGTGATGGAGGGCGTGGCCCCGGTGGCCGCCGAGTACGGCTCCCAGGTCACCCTCAACGCGCCCGCGGGCAGCATTATCGTGGACATGGATGACCGCCGCATTGACCGGATCCTGCGCAACCTCGTCCTGAACGCCCTCGAACACGGCGAGGGCCGCCCGGTGAATATTTCCGTGGCCGCCAACGACCATGCAGTGGCAGTCGCCGTCCGGGACCACGGCATCGGCATGGCCCCGGCGGAAGCAGCACGCGTGTTCGACCGGTTCTGGCGCGCCGATCCGGCCCGGGCACGCACGACGGGAGGCAGCGGCCTCGGACTTTCCATCGCTGCCGAGGACACGAAACTCCACAACGGCTGGCTCCAGGCGTGGGGAAGGAAAGGCAGCGGAGCCAACTTCCGACTCACCCTCCCGCTGCGCCAAGGCGAGACCATCACCAAATCTCCCCTCCAGCTGGAGCCGGTCGACGTCGGACTGCACGGCGCGGCTGGCCAACGGACCATGCTGCTGCTGGACCCCACACCGGCGCCCCGCGCCGGCGGCGGGAACCGGGCTGCCGGAAGCGGGCCCGACGACGGGCCGCGCGTCCCAGGTCCGGCCGATGCCGGAGCCACATCCCCCGGAACAGCGGGAACCGGAACGAAGGAGCGGTCATGAGCAGTGCCTCAAGGATGGCCAGCCGCGCGGGGGCCGCGCTGCTGGCGGTGCTGCTGGTCCTGCTGACGTCGTGCGCCCAGATCCCGCGCTCGGGCCCGGTGGGAAAGAGCACGGATGAGAGCGCCGGGAACCCCAAGAATGCCCCCGTGTTCTTCCCGTCCGCGCCCCGTGAGGGCGCCGGGCCCGAAGCCGTGATCGAGGACTTCTATCTCGCCGGCAGCGGCTACGAGGACGATTACGCAGTGGCACGCCAATACCTGACACAGGCCTCATCCGTAACCTGGAAGCCGGACCAGCGGGTGCTGGTCTTCCGCGCCGCACGGGTGGTGCCGACCGGCGTCGAAAACGTCTTCAACTACGAACTGGACGTTTCCTACTCCGTCGATGTGGACGGGGTTGCGACCCGGCTGCCGGAGGGAACCAAGGAGAACATCCCCGCCACACTGACCCAGGTGGATGGTCAGTGGCGCATTGCGGAACTCCCGGACGGCACGGCGATCCCGGAAGAGACATTCAAGGTCATCTACGGCGCCTACCCCATTTACTTCTATGACCCGACGTTTACCTACGCGGTGCCCGACATCCGCTGGTTTATCAAGAAGAAGACCGTCAAGGCCATGACCAGCGCCCTCCTCGGCGGTCCGGCCCCGTATCTCAAGGGCGCCGTCGTCAGTGCCTTTCCCTCCGGCATCAAGCTGGCCCGCGAATCGGTCCCGGTCGTCTCCGGCGCCGCGCAGGTCGACCTCACGGCGAAGGAGCTCGTGGAGGCCTCCAACGAGGACCGGCTGCGGATGCAGACCCAGCTGGCCCTCACCTTCCGCAGCCAGCCCGACGTCATCAACGTGGAGCTCCGGGCCAACCAGGACCTGGTGCGGGTGGACGACAACGGCTCGGTCCTCCCGCCGATCCGGGACAAGAGTGTTCCGGCCCGGCAGATCGCCGTGAGCAACAACGACCTGGTCCGGTATGAGAACAACAGGGTCTCGCCGCTTCCCGACATCCAGCCCGTCTCCGCCCTGGCGCCCCGCGCCCCGGCGGAATCTCCCGTCTCGCAGGCCGCGGCCTTCCTCAACGCCGGCCGCGGAACGTTGTACTCTGTCGTGCCCGGCCAGCCCGCCCGGGCGCTGACCACGCGCTCCACCCTGACCCGCCCGTCCTTCGACCGGTACGACTGGGTCTGGTCGGCGGGGCCAGGGGCCAACGGCGCCACGGAAATGATCGCCTACCGGCCTGTCGGCGTGGCCGAAGGGGCCAGCGTCCCCGCCGTGACCCTGGCGCCGGCCTGGCTTGCCGGCCGGTCCGTCAAGGAGTTCCGGGTCTCACGCGAGGGTACCCGTGCACTCATTCTCACGGAGCAGAACGGCAAGACCAAGGTCCAGGTGGCGGGCATCATCCGGGCAGCGGATGGCACGCCCAAGGACCTCACCGTGCCGATGACGCTGCTGGCGTCGAACGATCCCGACCAGGGCGTGTGGGTGGACGACACTACCGTCGCGGTGATGAAAGGCGCATCGAGCGAATCCGTGACTCCCGAACTGCTGTCCCTGACCTCGTCCGCGCCGCAGCAGCTCGCGCCGTGGCCGGGGCTGACCGCGCTCAGCGCGGGCAACGGCGCGGAGGAAATCTATGCCCAGTCCGCGGAAGGGATCTTCCAGCGACTCGGGAGCGGCTGGTCCCCGCAGCTCAAGGGGCCGATCGATCCTTCCTTCCCGGGCTAGCGTCCCGAGGGCCGTCGCTCCGCCATGGAGGTGGAGGTCAGAGCGTGAGGATGACGGGTCCGTCGTCCGTGATGGCTACGGTGTGCTCGCTGTGCGCGGTACGGGTTCCTGTCGCACTTCGAAGTGTCCATCCGTCCGGGTCGGTGACCAGGTCGGCGGTGTCCGCCATGACCCACGGTTCGATTGCCAGGAGCAGCCCAGGGCGGAGCCGGTACCCCCGGCCTGGACGGCCCGTGTTGGGGATGTGGGGATCCTGATGCATCGTCGACCCGACGCCGTGCCCGCCGAACTCGGTGTTGATGGGGTAGCCGGCAGTTGCAAGGACGGATCCGATTGCGTGGGAGATGTCCCCGATACGCGCTCCGGGGTTGGCGGCCGCGATTCCGGCTTCGAGCGCCCGTTGAGTCGTCTCGATCATCAGGGAGTCCGACGGGTTTCTTGATACTCCGACGATGAAGCTGACGGCGGCATCGGTGACGATCCCGTGGAGGGACGCCGCCAGGTCAAGGGTGAGGAGATCGCCATTCTCGAGGGCGTAGTCGTGAGGCATTCCGTGCAGCACGGCATCGTTGACTGATGTGCAGATGAAGTGTCCGAAAGGCCCGCGGCCGAACGAGGGAGCGTAATCGACGTAGCAGGAGTGAGCGCCCGCTTCGGCAATCATCTCACCGGCCCACTGGTTGATCTCCAAGAGGTTTGTGCCGACGCTGACCCGGTCTTGCAGGCTCTGCAGAACTGTGGCGATGAACCTTCCGCTCACCTTCGCTCGCTGTAGTTCAGTTGGGCTGAATATTTCGATCACTCGGTGGCCCTCTCACTATCCAATAAATATACCGGTAATACTATACCGGTACTATAGTTGGAAGCATGGTCAGACTCCCACTCACTCCCGCCGAGGTCGAACGAGGACACCGTTTGGGCGCACTTGTGCGTCGAGCGAGGACAGATCGCTCCATGTTCGAGGTGGCGGTGGCCGCGGGCATCTCGCCGGAGACTCTTCGGAAGATCGAAACAGGCCGTGTGGCCACTCCCGCGTTCTCCACGATCGCGGCGATCGCGGGCGTGCTCGGCCTCTCCCTTGACGATGTTTGGTCCTCAATCAACCCGCCGATGCAGGCCTCCAGCCGCGGACGCGGATCGGACGAGCGGCCCGACCGTCTGGCGTCCT
Organism: Arthrobacter sp. SO3; assembly: GCF_020532825.1. Lineage (GTDB taxonomy): Bacteria > Actinomycetota > Actinomycetes > Actinomycetales > Micrococcaceae > Arthrobacter. Next base: position 6,751 of record NZ_MQTS01000187.1, on the reverse strand, counting down.
AGGTTCCCGGCAAGCCTTGTCCACATAGCGCCCCAGGGGCCTACCGCGGCACGCCGCGGGGGCGGAGCCTTGGCTGGTGAGGACCTCCAGAGAACTCCTTGACCCCGACCTGGCCCCAGCGGCGCCAACTGCGGCGCGACACCGCGGTGGTTACCACCGGCCGCTGGCGCGGCTGGCAGACAGGACCGCCGCCGCCGCCGAAGAAGTGGTGGCACTCGCCGCGCCGGTGGACTGCGTCTGCTGCGGGGCTGAGGACCTGGCGCTCTGTGTCGGCTGCGAGCGGCAGGTCCGGCTACTGATGAACAAACCGTTCAGGGCCGAAGCCCAGGCCCCGGCCCTGATGGACGTGAACGGCTCCCTGCTCCTTCCCGTCGTGGCAGCCGGTGCCTACCGAGCGGAGTTGGCGCAGGCAGTGCTGTCCTTCAAGAGGCACGGCCAGGGTCAGCTCGCGCAGGTGCTGTCGAAGGGCCTGGCCGGTGCCATCGGAGCCGCTGTCGGGGACTCCCAAGGGCTGCTCCTTGTGCCGGTACCCACCAGCAGCAGCGCCTACCGGAAGCGCGGCTTCAGCCCGGTCCATGTACTGCTCGGCAGGCTCGCACGCCCCCGGGCGCCGGGACTTGGCCGGAGCCCCGGCTTCTCTACCGTAAACGCCCTGCGGAAGACGGGTCCGCGGACCGCTATCAGGACATCCCGGCAAGCCGCGGCCGGACATAGTCTCCCCCCGCGTCCCGGAGGAGCCGGCGGACAAAAGGGCCTGGGGCGCGGCGACCGCGCGCAGCGCGTGCGGGGATCCATGCGGGTCCGCCGCGGGATTTTTGCTCCGGAGGTGAACGGACAGCCGTGCCTCATCATTGACGACGTCCTCACCACAGGGGCCACGCTCGCCGAGGCGGCCCGGGCGCTGGGTGCGGCCGGAGCGCTGGTGAGGG
>NZ_MQTS01000187.1:0-5788 GCF_020532825.1 Arthrobacter sp. SO3 | reverse complement strand
CCTCGCCGCGACACGCCCGCCGCTCACGATCGACGGCGGCCCCGCTGTCCGCGTGCTGGCGGGGCAGGGGCCCGTAAATGAAAAAAATAAACCAAAAAAGGATGAATAAGAGGGGGCTATGAACTAACGTCGGAGATGGGTACCAAGAACAGATGTACCTGTCGATAGCGGCTCGGAAAGGGGCTCGACTGTCAGTCAGATCAGCCCCGGGAAGTGCCGCCGTCGTGTCACCGAAGTCATTTGGAGGGCACCATGGAGTTCATGATCAGCGGACGCAATTTGACGGTCTCGGACCGGTTCCGCGAGTACGCCGACGAGAAGATCTCGAAGATCGCGTCACTGGGGGACAAAGTCCAGAGGGTGGACGCGAAGGTTTCCAAAGAGACCAAGGCCCGGCAGGCCGACGAGATGCTCACAGTTGAGCTGACCGTCCTGGGCCGGGGCCCCGTGATTCGTGCCGAAGCCAGCGCCGCAGACAAGTTCGCCGCGTTCGATCTCGCCTACAACAAGCTTCTGGAGCGCCTGCGCCGGGCCAAGGACCGCAAGAAGGTCCACCACGGCCGGCACGCCCCCAAGTCAGTCACCGAGGCGACGGCAACCCTGGAGCCCGCGAGCACCAGCGAGCCCATTTACGAAGAGGCGAACCACTGGCTCGAGCCCAAGGAAGCTCCCGCCGAGAAATCGCCGTATGAGATCGAGAACGATATCCCGGCCGGAGACTCGCCCGTGCTCATCCGCCGGAAGGTCTTCCCCGCCGCATCCCTCACGCTCGACGACGCCGTCGACAACATGGAGCTTGTGGGTCACGACTTCTACCTCTTCGTGGACAAGGAGACAAAAGCGCCCTCTGTCGTCTACCGCCGCGACGGGTGGACCTACGGAGTGATTTCCCTCGACCAGAGGTGCGAGCCGGGCGAGGCCCCGCTGGACGAGAAGATCATCGCCTACCGTTCCGAGGATGAGCCGGCCAGCGCATAAGCTGGTTCTGACCATCCAGCGAAGGGACTGACGTGCAGGGATTGCTGAGCCTCAAGCAGGCCCGGCGCATCGCACTGGCAGCCCAGGGATTGGACAAAGTGCGGCCCGCCGGACTCGTGACAGCACGGGCGGTGGGCCGTACCTTTGCCCGGCTGCAGCTGGTCCAGATCGACTCCGTCAATGTCCTGTCCCGGAGCCACTACCTGCCGTTCTTTTCCCGCTTGGGGAACTACGACCGCGACATCCTCCAGCGGATGGCAGGCAACCACCCCCGCCGGATGATGGAGTACTGGGCCCACGAGGCCAGCTTCATCCGTCCCGACCACTTCCCGGACCTTCTCCTGTGGCAGAGCAGGAAATGGGTGGGGGCACACTCCATGGACTCCGAGCTGCGGAGCGGGGTCTCCGCCCGGGTTCTCGAGGCGCTCGCCGCCGGCCGCCCGATGACCGCCGCCGAACTCACCGCCCGTCTCGGGCATGTGGAGGACCGGCAGCAGGACAACTGGGGCTGGAACTGGAACGCCGTGAAGCGGGTCCTCGAACACCTCTTCGAAGCGGGCCTCATCTCGGCCGCGTCCCGCACGGACTCCTTTGAACGGCGTTACACCCTGACCGCCAGGGTGCTGCCCGAACGGCTGCCGGCAGGTCCTGACGCCGCGCGCGTCGGCGCGGCCGCGGCAGTCGGCGCGGCCGGCGCCGACCCGGACTCGGACCCCGCGGCTGCGCTGGCGCGGCTGATCGATGCCGCTGCCCAAGCCCACGGGATCGGCACCCTGCGGTGCTTTGCTGATTATTTCCGGACGCCCATGCGGGCCTCCGCCATAGCCCTGGACCACCTGGTCGACACGGGCAGGCTGCTGCCGGTCAAGGTGTCCGGCTGGAACAAGACCGTCTTCCGCCACGCCGAGGCAAGACTCCCGCGTGCCGCCACCGGCCGCGCACTGCTGAGCCCCTTCGACTCGATGGTCTTTGAACGGCGGCGCCTGGAGGACCTGTTCGGTTTCCGCTACCGCATCGAGATCTACACCCCGGAGCCGAAACGCCGCTTCGGCTATTACGTGCTGCCTTTCCTGCTGCGCGACGGAATCGTGGCCAGGGTGGACCTCAAGGCCGACCGGACCAACGGCCTGCTGCTGGCGCGGGCTGCCCACGCGGAGCCCGGCGCGCCCGCCGACACCGCCGTCGAACTCGCCGCGGAACTGGAGCTCATGGCAGGGTGGCTGGAACTGGACCGGGTTGTTGTCTCGCCAAAAGGCGACCTCGCGCCGGCGCTTGCGGACGCCGTGTCCGGGGCCGGACGGCGTGTATCCGCTCAGAGGGAACAGGCGTAACCGGCCCTGCGTCTCTCCCGTAGACTGAATACGCCAGAATTCGGCAGCTTGAGACTGGGAGCAACTTCACGTGGCATCACTTATCGAAAAACTTCTCCGCACAGGTGACAAGAAAACCCTGAGACAACTGCGGAACTATGCCGATTCCATTAATGCCCTGGAGAGCTCCCTCAAGACCTTCAGTGATGCCGAGCTGCGCGAGGAGACCGACCGTCTCCGCGCACGCCACGTTGACGGTGAGAAGCTCGACGACCTCCTGCCCGAGGCTTTCGCCGCCGTCCGCGAAGCCTCCTCCCGCACGCTCGGGATGCGCCACTTCGACGTCCAGCTCATGGGCGGCGCCGCACTGCACCTGGGCAACATCGCCGAAATGAAGACCGGTGAAGGCAAGACCCTTGTGGCTACCGCACCGGCCTACCTCAACGCCCTTGCGGGCAACGGCGTGCACGTAATTACCGTCAACGACTACCTGGCCGAATACCAGTCGGACCTCATGGGCCGTGTGTACCGGTTCCTTGGCCTGACCAGCGGCTGCATCCTCTCCAACCAGGACCCCTCACTGCGCCGCGAGCAGTACGCCGCGGATATCACCTACGGCACCAACAATGAATTCGGCTTCGACTACCTGCGCGACAACATGGCCTGGGACAAATCCGAGCTGGTCCAGCGCGGCCACCACTTCGCCATCGTCGACGAAGTGGACTCCATCCTCATCGATGAGGCACGGACCCCGCTTATTATTTCGGGACCCGGGCAGGGGGACACCAACCGCTGGTACAGCGAGTTCGCCAAGGTCGTCACCAGGCTCAAGTCCGAAGAGGATTACGAAGTCGACGAGAAGAAGCGCACCGTCGGTGTGCTTGAGGCAGGCATCGAAAAGGTCGAGGACTACCTCGGCATCCACAATCTTTACGAGTCCGCCAACACCCCGTTGATCGGTTTCCTCAACAACGCCATCAAGGCCAAGGAACTCTTCAAGCGGGACAAGGACTATGTCATCCTCGACGGCGAGGTGCTGATCGTCGACGAGCACACCGGCCGAATCCTCGCGGGCCGGCGCTACAACGAAGGCATGCACCAGGCGATCGAGGCCAAGGAAGGCGTCGAGATCAAGGCCGAGAACCAGACGCTCGCCACGGTCACGCTGCAGAACTACTTCCGCATGTACGGCAAGCTCGCCGGCATGACCGGTACTGCGGAGACCGAAGCCGCCGAGTTCATGAGCACCTACAAGCTCGGCGTCGTCGCCATCCCCACCAACCGCGACATGACGCGGATCGACCAGGCGGACCTCGTCTACAAGAACGAGGCGGTCAAGTTCGCCGCCGTCGTGAAGGACATCGCCGAACGGCATGCCGCGGGCCAGCCCGTCCTGGTCGGCACCACCAGCGTCGAGAAGAGCGAATACCTCTCCGGGCTGCTGGCCAAGGAAGGCGTCCGGCATGAGGTCCTGAACGCCAAAAACCACGCCCGGGAGGCCGCGATCGTGGCCCAGGCCGGGCGCAAGGGTGCCGTGACCGTTGCGACCAACATGGCCGGCCGCGGTACCGACATCATGCTCGGCGGCAACGCCGAGTTCACCGCGGTCGCCGAACTCGCCAAACGCGGCCTGGATCCGGAAGAAAACTCCGAAGAATACGAGGCGGCGTGGCCCGCAGCCTTCGAAGCGGCCAAGCAGTCGGTCAAGGACGAGCACGAGGAGGTCCTCGACCTCGGGGGCCTGTACGTGCTGGGCACCGAGCGGCACGAATCACGCCGGATTGACAACCAGTTGCGGGGCCGCTCGGGCCGCCAGGGTGACCCTGGCGAGTCCCGGTTCTACTTGTCGCTGACCGATGACCTGATGCGCCTGTTCAACTCCGGCGCGGCCGAGCGGCTGATGAACAGCTCGGTGCCGGACGATGTCGCCCTGGAATCAAAGCTCGTCTCGCGCGCCATCGCCTCGGCCCAGGGCCAGGTCGAGGGCCGCAACGCCGAACAGCGGAAGAACGTCCTCAAATACGACGACGTCCTGAACCGCCAGCGCGAAGCCATCTACGGCGACCGCCGCCGGATCCTCGAAGGCGACGACCTCCACGAAAAAGTCCAGTTCTTCCTCGAGGACACGATCAACGCGTTCATCGACGCAGCCACCGCCGAGGGTACCGGCGACGACTGGGACTTCAACCTCCTCTGGTCCAACCTCAAGACCCTGTACCCGGTGAGTGTCACCCCGCGCGACCTCATCGACGAAGCCGGCGGAAAATCGAGGATCACCGTGGACTTCCTCAGGGAAGAGATCCTCTCCGACGCACGCCTGGTGTACCAGGCACGCGAGGAGGCCATCGGGCACGAAAGCATGCGCGAGCTCGAGCGCCGTGTTGTGCTCTCGGTGATCGGCCGCAAGTGGCAGGAACACCTCTATGAGATGGACTACCTGAAGGAAGGCATCGGCTTGCGCGCGATGGCCCAGCGCGATCCCCTGGTGGAATATCAGCGCGAGGGCTTCATCATGTTCCAGGCCATGATGGAGGCCATCCGGGAGGAAAGCGTCGGCTTCCTGTTCAACCTTGAAGTCGAGGTCACCCCCGCCGAGGACGTAGTCGTGGCGGACGCCGCGGGCCAGCACACCGAACATCACGAACCGCAGATCCGGGCCGCTGGGCTGGAGGCCCCCGAAAAGCCGGCCCAGCTGCAGTACACGGCCCCCGGCGAGGACGGTTCAGCCGAGACCCACGTCGAGTCCAAGGTCTCGGGCCGCTCCGGCAACCCGGCGAAGTCTGCCGGGCAGGACAGCCCACGCCGGGCCAGCAAGAAGAAGCGGCGCTAGCGGAGCGGGCACTGACCGCCCACTGCCGCCAACCCTGAAGGCGCCGTCATTGAAGAGTCGCCGTCTTGAAAGACTCGCCTTCACGAAAGAGGACCGGAACATGTTCCGGTCCTCTTTCGTTGCGTCCGTCTCCTCCTTCCGTTGTTCCGCTCAGTGAGCCCCCAGCGGCTTCCAGCCGGCACCGCGCGTCGGCTGTCAACCGATTTCCAGCGCGGTGACCCGCCACACGAGCCTGCTGCGCTCCAGCCGCAGAGCGACCGCGCGGACCCGCAGCTCCTCGACCACCACGGCGCTTGCCTCATAGACGTCCGCAGAGACCCGGCAGGCCCGGACCGAGCGGACCGAGGAGTTGCGGTGCAGCCGCCCCGCCGTCGGCGACGCCCCGCTTGGCACCCTCCGGGTGAGGGCAGCCCGGTGCTGCAGTGCCGCAAGGCAGCGCTCGTCGAGCCGCCGGGCAAGCTGCTGCGCCGGCCGGGTGCCGGCCAGCACCTCGATGGCCGCCTGAACCGTGCTGCGGGAAATTGCGCAGATCTCCCGTTCTTCATCGGCCAACCACCGCCGCGGCACTGGTGGAACAGCAGGAGCCGCCGGGGGTCCGGGAGGTGCCGTGCTTTCCGGGACCAGACGCAGCGGCGCCGGGGTGGGGACGGGGGCTTCCGCGGCGGTGGTT
>NZ_MQTS01000186.1 GCF_020532825.1 Arthrobacter sp. SO3 | reverse complement strand
CGTTCGTAGCGGTGGTCGGTGGCCCGGCCGGCGCGGATGCGTTCGCCGCTGATCGGGTCCAGTTCCCATAACCGGGGCAGCCCGGCCCGGGCGATGATCCGGGAGACCGTGCGGGCCGGGACGTTGCAGCGTTCGGCCAGTTCGACCGGGCCCTCGCGGTGCTTTACCCGCGCCGCGAGGACCTCGTCGATTTTCGCCGAGGGCGTCGCGTGCGGGCAGGAACGCGGGCGGGACGAGCGATCCTCCATACCGGCCCAGCCGTGCTCCAGATATCGCCGGAACCACCGGTGGGCGCAGGTCCGCGAAACACCCATTTCCTTGGCCACGTGGGCCACGGGACGGCCCTGAAGAACACGCTGGACAAGAATGCTTCTACCGGCAGGAGTCAGACGGGCATTACGGTGGACCATGAAGACCTCTTAGTCGTTCGGTGTGTGTGGTAACCACCAAC
>NZ_MQTS01000185.1:9184-14459 GCF_020532825.1 Arthrobacter sp. SO3 | reverse complement strand
AGCCCCACTCCACCCGGAGGTCTTCTTTTTGTCACCTATCCACGCCGCCCGTCACCAACGTCCGTGGTTATTACACCTAGACTGTGGCCCTGAGGACATTCCCGGGAGGTGCGATGGCGAGATTGAGCATTCTGGACCAATTCAGGCCTGTCGGGGCTCCTGGTCCTGCAGGTCCGGCTGGCGTGCCGGCTACCGACAACCAGGGTCCGGCCGCTGAGCTGGGGCCTGTGTTGGCTGCGCTGGCCGGAGACGCCGCATCATGTGCCGCCCTTGTTGAGGAAGCACGGCTCAGCGCGGAGCGGGACGTGACGCAGGCCCGCGCACAAGCGGCGGCGATCCTTTCCCGGGCCCGGCTTGACGCCGGTGCCGAGCGAGCCAGGGCCGCCGCCCGGGTCGAACAGGCAGCCTCGGAACGTGACACGGCACTGCTGGATCAGGCACGCCACGATGCAGCGGCGCTGGAAGAATCCGGTCGGGCTCTCATCCCGGCGGTCGTCGGCAAAGTCATCGACACCCTGCTGGCTCCGCAGATCCCGGGACAGAAGTGAAGGCAGACTGGGTGGCTGCCAGTGTTCGGGCACGGTCGATGGCGCATCGCCGTGTGGGGGCCGGTGCCAGCCGCGTGGCGGCAGCTCAGCCGACTCTTGAACGTGCTCTCTCCTCCCTGCAGGAGTCGAGCTATGCGGAACGGCTTCGCGGGGCGCCGGGACTTGCGGCCGCGGAACGCGCCCTTCAGGAGACTGTCCTGTGGCAACTGCGCGTGCTTGCCGGTTGGCTACCGGCCTCGGGCACCGCACTGGCTCGGGCGGCGGCGGGGGCTTTTGAAATCGAGAACGTCATGGCTTTGGCGCACCAACTCGCCGGCGGCGCGAAGGCTCCCGAGCCCTATCACCTGGGTGCCCTTGCCACCGCATGGCCCCGGCTGGGTTCCGCCGGGTCGGTTGAGGAGCTGGCCACTATCCTGCGCGCCACAGCCTGGGGCGACGTCGGGGGCGCCGGCCCGGGCGCGCTCAGGGACGCACTAGATGTGGTCTGGCTGCGGCGGCTGGCCGCTGTGGCACCACCGGCGCGGCCGTGGTGCGGCGCGGTGTGCGCCCTTACAGCCGCCCGGATGCTGACGGTCGACGGCGTGAGACCACCTGCGCCGGTCCTTCACTTGTTGCGCCCCGTCCTGGGCAGCTCCTGGGAAGCCGCCGCGAGTCTTGCCGAGTTCACTTCGGCGCTGCAGCCGTCCCTGCGGACGGTGCTGGTCGGTATTGCATCACCGAAGGACCTGTGGCGTGCAGAGGCCCGCATCTGCGCTGTCGTGGAGAAGGATGGTTTCCATTTGCTTCGTGCTTCGATGCCCGGACCGGACGTGGTTCTGGGCGCCATTGCCGTCCTGTCCACCGATGCGTGGCGGGTCCGGGCGGCGCTGACTGCCGCTGCTGCGGGCGCCGGGTCCAGTGAGGTGCTCGATGAAGCGGGGTGATTCGCCGGCCCCCGTCCGAATGGAACGGGTAGCTTTGGTGGTGGTTGAACAGGACCGGCGCGCCATGCTCGTGGAAGTGGCACGGAGCCGGCTCGTCGAGCTGGACCTACCGTACACAGCCGGCGACGGCGCCGAGGAACTGGATAAGGCAGCGGAAGCGGCTATTGTCTCCGGACCGTCGGCGGCGCTGGCGGGGTGGATGCCGCGGCAGGCGATCCCGGATCTCAGGGCGGCCCTGGCCCCGCTGGGGGCGGCGGTCGTCCCGTTGCCCCGGCCCAGGTGGATCCAACCGCCCACTATGCTCGGCGGCGGGAGCGGCAGCACACGCGTATCCCGGACGCTGGTGGATACCTACGGGACTGTGCCGTATGCGGACCTGGATCCTTCGCGCCTCGCCGGGATCGCCTATGTCGTGATGTTCGGAATGATGTTCGGCGATGTGGGGCACGGTGCGATCTTGCTGGCCGGCGGCCTGTTGTTGCGCAGTGGCCGGATCAAGAAATTAGCCAAACTGCAAAGGACCTGGCTTTTCGTGTGTGGAGCGGGGCTGGCCGCCATGTTCTTCGGAGCGCTGTACGGGGAGGCCTTCGGACCCACCGGCCTGGTGCCGGTGCTCTGGTTGGACCCCTTGGCGAATCCGGTTCCGCTGCTGGTGGCAGGACTGGGTGTCGGAGCATTCCTGCTTGCCGGCGCCTATGCCCTGGGCACCATCAACCGTGTCCGCGAGGGCGGCTGGGGATATGCGCTCTATGCCCGCTCCGGCGTGGCCGGGTCCCTGTTGTTCCTTGCGGTGGCGCTTCTCGTCTGGGGGCTCAGCACCGGCACCGGGCTGCTGATGGCGGTGGCAGCCCTTATAGCCCTTGCCGCGCTGGTTTTCATCTTCATCGGACTCTTCACTGAGGCCGGGGGAGGGGCCCCCGCCATTTTCCAGGCGGTCATCGAGCTCGTGGATACCGTGATCCGTCTGGGCTCGAACCTGGTCTCCTTTGCACGCCTCGCTGCCTTCGGACTCACCCACGCTGCATTGCTGATGGTGGTGTGGAACGGCACGACGGCGTTGTGGGCGCCCGACTGGCGCGCGGCCGCGGCTGTTCTGCTGTTCGTTGTGGGAAACCTCGTGACCTTTGCGCTGGAAGCGCTGGTGGCGGGGATCCAGGCACTGCGCCTTGAATACTATGAACTGTTCTCCCGCATCTTTCAGTCCGAGGGGCGCCCGTTCAGGCCGTGGTCCCCGGACGTCACCGCCGCCACTGCACACCCGGCCACCGCGGCATCGGTCTTCCATACCACTCCACCGGCTGAAAGGCAGCTGCCATGAACCTTTGGTTCGGCGCCATCCCCGTTTTCCTCATCGCTGCGACAGGAGCCATCCTTCTGGTCAGACGCTGGCGCAAGTCTGCATTCAAGATCCTGGCGGCCCTTAACATCGCCGTGATGGGCGGTGCCCTGGCCGTTTTGGCCGGCGCGCTGAATGCAGCGCCGGCAGCAGCCTCCGGGGTGGCTCCGGCCCTCGCCGTGGCAGCAGCTGACACACCTGCGGGCGCCGGCGGCTCAGCCCTGATCGCCGCCGCGATAGCCGTGGCCGGTTCCTCGATCGGAGCGGCATTTGCCGTTGCCTACACAGGATCGGCTGCCCTCGCGGCGATGAGCGAGCGGCCCGAAATCTTCGGCCGGGCCATGGTTGTGGTGGGGCTGGCGGAGGGGATCGCCATCTACGGCCTGATCATCGCCATCATCCTTATCGGCAAAGCCTGACGGGGAGCTGGAGCGATGTTCGAAACGATTGCCGCGATCGGCGAACAGGCATTGCTGGACGGGTTCCGGCTCGCCGGTGTCAGCGTCTTCACTGGTTCCACCGATGAGGAATTCCTTCACGCCTGGACGGCATTGCCCCGGGACACCGCAATCGTCATCCTCACACCACATTCCGCGCAGGCACTGGAGCCAGTCCTGGCCGATCCCCGCTCACCCATGACCGTGGTGCTGCCATCATGACCGGGCTCGCTCCGGAGTCCGACGCGGCCTTGGGGCCGGTACGAATGGCACTCAGGGCGGCGGCGGAGAAGAAGGCGGCTGAACTCCGGGACGCTGCCCGCAGCCAGGCCGAGGCGCTGTTGGAGGCCGCACGGGCCGAAGCCGCCGGAATCCTCGCCGCCGCGGCGGACGAGGGCGAGGCCGCCGCCCGCTCGGAGGCCGCACTGCGCTCGGCGCGGGCGCGCCGCGAAGCGCACGAGCTGGTCCTGGCACAACACAGTTCCCTCCGATTGGAACTCCGCCGCCGGGTTCGGGACGCGGCGGTTGGACTCACGTCAGACCCCCGCTACCCAGGGTTGAGGGCCCGGCTGACGGAACAGTGCCGGGAGTTGCTCGGTCCGGACGCCACCGTGTCCGAAAGCCCCGACGGCGGCGTCGTCGCCGAAGCAGGGTCACGCCGTCTGGACCTTTCCCTGCCTGTGCTTGCCGGGATGACCTTGGATTCGATGCCAGGGGCGGGTGAGCCGTGGAGCCGGTAGTGGGCCGGAGGGAGGGTGCTGTGGTGCGTGTCAGCGGGCCCTTGGTGGAAATCGAGGGGGTTGAAGCGCTGTCCATGCTTGAACTGATCGCCGTCGGGCCAAGGCGTATCAGCGCCGAAACGGTGGCGATTGCCGGGACCCGGGCCACGCTGCAGGCTTATGAATACACGGGTGGGCTGAAAGCGGGCGATGTTGCTGTTCCGACCGGCGGGGAGCTTTCCGGGCTCATGGGTCCGGGTCTGCTTGGCCAGGTGTTCGACGGGCTCATGCGCCCTCTGTCGTCGGCCCCGATGTGGCTGACGCCCGAGCGGTCCGGGTCCGTGGAAGACCCTACGGCGCTGGCCCGCGAATGGACTTTCAAGCCGGAGACGGTGGCCGGCACCAAGGTTTCTGCCGGCGATGTCCTGGGTACCGTGCCGGATTCGGGGTCGGTGGTGCACCGGGTGCTGGTACCGGCGGGCGTGTCCGGTGAACTCAGCTGGCTCGCTCCCGAAGGCAGGGTCCACGTCCTGGACACGGTCGCGGTGATTGACGGCCTCGAGGTTGCCCTTTCCGAACAGTGCGCGGTGCGCCGGCCGCGTCCATTCCGGGCCCGGCACACCGGGACCGTGCCGCTGCATACCGGGCAGCGGGTCCTGGACCTGATGTTCCCCGTGGCGCGGGGTGCCGCTGCCGCGGTTCCCGGTGGATTCGGGACCGGCAAAACCATGATGCTGCAGCAGATCGCAAAGTGGAGCGACGCTGACGTCATTGTCTATGTGGGTTGCGGGGAACGCGGCAACGAAATGGCTGACGTCCTCGCTGGGCTCTCACAGCTCGAAGACGGGCGCACCGGGGGAAAGCTGATCGACCGGACCGTCATCATCGCCAACACCTCAAACATGCCCATGATGGCGCGTGAGGCGAGCATCTTCACGGGGATCACGGTGGCGGAATATTACCGCGACATGGGGTACGACGTCGTCGTGATCGCGGACTCAACTTCCCGCTGGGCCGAGGCGCTTCGTGAATTTGCCAACCGCAACGGTGACCTTCCCGCAGAGGAGGGCTACCCGGCCAATCTCGCCTCCGAACTGGCATCTTTCTACGAGCGGGCAGGCCGTGTGACCACGCTCGGCGGCAGGACTGCGTCCGTGACGGTAATCGGGGCGGTATCCCCGCCCGGCGGTGACATGACGGAACCGGTGACCACGGACACCCAGCGGTTTGTCCGGTCCCTCTGGATGCTGGACCGGGATCTGGCCTACTCCCGGCATTACCCCGCCGTGAGCTGGACCGGCTCCTTTGCCCG
>NZ_MQTS01000185.1:0-9174 GCF_020532825.1 Arthrobacter sp. SO3 | reverse complement strand
CCATCGGCGCCTGGCATGGGGACAACGGCGACCCGGGCTGGGCCGCCCGCCGTGCCCGCGCCGCTGCCCTGCTGGCCGAGTCGGACCGGCTGGCCGAGCTGGCGGAAATCATCGGAGCCTCGTCGTTGCCGGGCCACGAACGGATGGTGCTGCTGGGCGGGCGCCTATTGCGCGACGGAGTGTTGATGCAGAACGCGCTGAGCGCCAATGACGCGTTCTGTTCCCCGGGAAAAGGCGCCGCCCTGCTGGACCTCGTACTCGACGTCGTGGACGCATGCCAGAAACTTGTGGAACGGGGCGTGGCCGCCACTACCGTGGAGCAAGCCGATCTCAGTCCTGTCCTGCGGGCCCGTGAAGAAACAGGTCCCTCGGACGCTGCAGCCGTGAAGGCCCGCAGCGGCGAGGTTCTCAAGGTATTGGAGGCCCTGCAGTGAACCACCCGGAAGTCACGGCCAAGGTCAGCGTGTCTGATGCTGCCGGATCACTCCCGCTGTACTCCGGCTTCGCCGCGCAGATTTCACACGGAGACGTCCGGGAGCTCCGCGGGCCGCTGCTCGTCGCTGGCGGGATAGATGGCGTGGGATGGGATGAATTTGCCACCATCGACATGGACGGCGGCGAGCGGCGGCATGGCCTGGTGCTTGAAGTGGACCGGGATCTCGCCACCTTGCAGGTGCTTGAAAGCACTGACGGGATGTCACTGGGGGGAATCCGGATCCGTTTTGAGGGCCGCCCACTTCACGTCCAGGTGGGAACCGGATGGCTGGGTCGGGTCTGCAACGGACGCGGGGAACCGCTCGACGGCGGACCGCCGGTGACGGGCACGGCAACCCTGCCTGTCAGCGGTTGGCCTCTGAACCCGGTTTACCGGGAACCGCCGCAGGAACCTGTCCTGACCGGCATTTCGGTCATTGATGGATTGACCACTCTGGTCAGGGGACAAAAACTTCCCATCTTCTCTGTACCAGGTCTCCCGCACCTGACGCTCGCCACCCAGATCGCGGCACAGGCAACCTCGAGCGGCCAGTCATTCCGGGTGGTGTTCGCCGCCATGGGTTTGACCCACGCGGATATCGCCTACGTCCGGGACCGGCTTGAAGAACGCTCTGCAGAGGGAGAACTGGTTCTCCTGCTGAACGCTGCCGATGATCCGGTCATTGAACGGATCCTCACACCGCGGATCGCGCTGACCATAGCCGAACACCTCGCATACACCGAAGGTCACGACGTGCTCGTGATCATGTCGGACATGACGAGTTACGCTGAGGCGGTCCGTGAGGTGTCCGCAGCACGGCGGGAAATCCCGGCACGGCGGGGCTACCCCGGCTACCTGTACAGCGATCTCGCGACCCTTTACGAGCGTTGCGGGCGGGTCAAGGGCCACGATGGCTCCGTAACGATCGTTCCGGTGCTGACGATGCCGGCCGGCGACATCACCCACCCGGTGCCTGACCTGACGGGCTACATCACGGAAGGGCAGATTGTCCTTGCGCCCGAAATAGCCGCGCGCGGCATCTACCCGCCGGTAGACGTACTGTCCTCGCTGTCGCGGCTGATGCGGAGCGGCGCAGGCAAGGACCGGACCCGCGAGGACCACCTCGATGTGGCGGCCCAGGTCCTTGCGGCCATGGCGCGTGCGCGGCAGGCCACCGAACTGGCCGAACTGGTGGGTGCCGCCGCGCTGAGCGAAACCGACCGCAGCTACATCCGTTACAGGAAGCTGGTGGAAAACGGTCTCTTTAACCAAGGCCGTGACGAAATCCGGTCCTTGGACGACACCCTGGGCCGGGCCTGGGAAGCGCTGGCGGCGTTGCCGGAACAGGAGCTCACCATGGTGTCGACCACGTTCCTGGAACGTTACCTTCCCAGGCGGGACGACCGCCCATGAGCAGCACGGGGCGTGCAGGGAAGGTCCGGGTAGAGCGCCGGCTGATGACGGCCCGGCACGGCGCACGACTGTTGGATCGAAAACAGCACATTCTGGCGGACGAGCTGGAACGGCTCCAGCTTCGTGCGGAGCTGACGCGGACGGAGTGGGAAGAGCTGGCTACAGAAGCTGCGCTCTGGCTGCGCCGCGCCGCCGCGCTGGATGGAAGCGGACGGATTGAGACGGCCGCACCGCCGGAATCGGCACGAGTCCAGCTGCTGTGGGGCAGCACGATGGGCGTGGCGTATCCCGAAGATCCGGAGTGCCACCTCCCCGTGACGCCCCCGGCGGGCGGAAGCTCGGCCCTGTCCTACACAGCCGCGGTGCATCGCAGCGCGCTCGAGGCGGGGGTTCGGTATGCGGCCGTCCAGCGTGCCGAAAGGCTGTTGACAGCGGAACTTGCTGCGACCCGGACCCGGCAGCGGGCGGTTGAGAACCGTTGGATTCCCAGGCTGGAAAAGGAACTGATGGATATCCGCCGACAGCTTGACGCGCAGGAACTCGAAGAGAGCCTGCGTCTGCGCTGGGCCGCCGACCGGAACGCAGGGACCACGCGTGGGCCTGCACAGGATGCCGATAGGAAGGTGGGTGCATGAACGACGTGATCCTGGTGGCAGTGAACGACTCCCGGGCGGCCTTCCGGGCAGCCGAGGTGGCCGTCGATTATGCCCGCCGGCTCGGCGCGAGCCTGAGCGTGGTGACGGTCAGGGACCCCGGGGCGCTGGTCCAGCATCCCGGGAGTATCGACCCGGCCGTGTTGGCACGACACTCCGATCTGGCTGCCGAAGCGGCATTCAGGCATGTTGCCTCGCTGGCCGCGACGGCAGGCGTGGAGGTGTCCTTCAGCCAGCGCTCCGGACGGGTAGCAGCCGAAATCCTGGCCGAGGCCCGTAAAGTCAATGCCGTGCTGATAGTTGTGGCCCTGGTAGACCGCCCCGGCAGTGCAACGCCTTATATCGGGAGCCACACCCTGCGGGTTCTGGAGTTCTCGGGCGTCCCCGTCATGGTGGTACCGCTGCGTGGGGCAACCTGAGTTCCCCAACCTGTATCGCGATGGTTTGGTTTACGTCGGGCCGCTTGCCGGGGCATGTTTCCGGTGCCACACAAAGGTGAGCCGCAGGAAGGAGACGGAGGCCAGCGATACGCCGATGAGCAGCAGCGTGGCCTGGTCGTGGAGGATGAGTTGGATCACCAGAACGACCAGAGCGCCGAGACAGGCCAGAAACCCGGTGCCGCTGACCAGCCGGGGCCAGAACCCGGGCAGGACCCGGGCGGCGAGCAGGTTCGTGGCTCCGAAGACGGCCAGGAAGACCGCCGATCCGAACGTGAGGAGGGCCGTGATGTCCGGCAGCATCGCGAAGGCGGACCCGAACACCGCCAGGAAGACCAGTGCGGTGACGGGCAAACCGGCCCGTGTCTTGGTGAATGCCGCCGGCAGCTCCTTCGCCAGCGCAATCTCGTGCATCTGGCGCGCCGTCGAGAACAGGGTCGCGTTGATCGCTGAACTCGCCGCCAGAAGCGCCCCGAGGCTCGCGATCCAATACCCCGCCGGCCCCAGCGCCGCCTGGCCCGCCGCCGCGAACGCCACTTCCTTCTGGGCGACAATGACGCTGTCGCTGACCAGCATTTGGGAGCCGATCGTTACGGCGACGTAGACCAGCGTGACGAGCGCGACCGAGAGGTAGAGTGCCCGTGGCAGCGTCCGGCGCGGCCTGACGAGGTCATCGTAATCGTAAGAGAGCAGCTCGAACCCCTCGTAGGCGACGAAGATCGACGCCGATGCGACGATGACGCCAGCCAGACCCTTGTCATCCAACGGGGCAAGCCTCTCCGGGGAGAAGTGCGCGAACCCGATGGCGGAGATCAGGGCTAAAACGGCGACCTTGATCAGGACCACGAGGTCTTCCGAGAGCGCCGATGCGCCCACCCCGCGCAGGTTGATCCCGAGAAACACCAGCAGGATCAGGACGGCGAATCCGTCCGCGAATACCCCCGGCAAACCAAAAGCGTGCGCAGCGTAGTGGCCGAAGGTAAACCCGTACACCGCCAACGCGATCAGATACCCGAACATCAGTAACCAGGAGATGTAGGAGCCGGCACGCGGATACCCGGCATTATGCAAGTAGACGAAGAGGCCGCCGGAGCGTCCGGCCCGGGCCGAGAGCGCCGCGAAGGAATGTGCGGTCACCATCGCGATGGCCCCTCCGATGAGGAAGCTTCCGACAGCCAGATGTCCGGCGATCGCGACGGTGACACCCAGGACGCTGAAGATGCCCCCGCCGATCATGCCCCCGACCGCCATCGCGACCGCATCATGCAGGCGGAGCTTACCCAGTCCCTTGTCCCGGCGCGCGGCCGTCCTGGGATGGAACGCCGCCTTCGGTGTCGGAGGTCCCGAATTCATATCGTGCGCCCAATCTCTATGTCAGTGACGGCCGGCTCCAGTGCCTGCGCCGACCGTAGCACTGACTCTGAACGGCGCGGGCATGTGAGGTCTAGGATGCTCATTGAGGCCAGTGAAAGGAAAGACAAATGACCAATACCCGTTCGTTCGTGATTGTGGTTGGTTTTGACGGTTCCGAACATTCCCAGACAGCACTGAGCTGGGCCATGGATGAGGCCCGACACCGCAACGGGCAGCTCCGCCTGATCACAGCCTGGAACAAGCCGCCGCTGGCGTGGTATCCGGCGGTAGTGGAAACGGCGGCGGGTGAAATTGCCGCCGAGGAGTCTCCGGAGCACATCGCCGGGACGCTGCAAGCTGAGGCGCTGAATTCCGCTGCAGATGAGGGCGTGGCCGCCAGCGGGCAGGTCGTAAACAGTGATTCACCGGCGTCAGCGATACTCGACGCTGCCAAGGACGCGGATCTTGTCGTCGTTGGCTCCCGCGGGCATGGCGGATTTCCCGGTTTGCACCTGGGCTCGGTCAGCACCCAAGTCATCAACCACGCGCCATGTCCTGTCTTGGTCGTCCGGCCCAAGGCCAGCTGAGGCGTGTACCGCCGGCAAACTGCAGCGAGGTCGGGGGCGGCCGGCTGTCGAATTGTCTGGCGACGAGGACGTCGGTCGAGGAATGGGCAAGGATGGACAGGACAATGACCAGCGCCACGAGGTGCAAAATCTCATCAGGTGGCGCAATCGTCCCGGGACTTCCTTGCGCCCCACAATGGCGGCCGCGAACACCGGATCGGTCGGAGCGAGCACCGCACCAAGCAGGAAGCATTGGAGCCAGGGAAGTCCTGCAATGTAATGGGCCAGCAGTGCGGTGACAAGAAGGGTCAGAGGCAGCCCGAGCAGCAGTGCCCGGCCGGGCAAACGCCAAGCCCTGCGAAGGTCGGACAACCCGACTTTCACGCCGTCTGTATAGAGGACCGAGAACAGGGCGAGTTGGGCCAAAACCCCGACGACGGGATCGGCGGGTGTTATCGGGACAACTCCGAGTACCCCTGGCCCAGGACAAAGCCGCCGAGAAGGAACAGCACAGCGGTGGAAAGAACCGTTCGGCTGGCCCGCTCGGAGTTGAGGACACCCAACACAAGCAGCACCGCAAATGCGAGCGTGAGCATCGGTATCATCCGCATTCCCCCTTCTGCCTGCCGGCGTCAGAATTCAGGAGCGGAACTGCTTTGGCGCTAGGGAATCAGGTGCCGCTCCTGGGCCGGACAATCAAGACAGGGCAGGGGGCATGGTGCGCGACCTGGCTGGAGACGGATCCGAGCAGAAGCCCGGCAAATCCTCCGTGCCCCCGGGATCCCAGAATGAGCAGGTCCGCGTCTGTGGCGGCGTCCAGCAGAGCGGTGACGGGGGCATCCCGAACGAGATTTCCCGTGATGTCCACGCTCTCAGCAGCGACGGCTTTCAGCGCGTCGGCCTGGACACGCTCAGCGGCGTGAAAGGAGTCGTTGCCCCCGCTGTCTTCCACCGTTGACGGCACAGGAGGATAATGCCACGCGGTGACGGCACGGACCTGCCCGTGGCGCATGCGCGCTTCGTCCACCGCCCAGCGAAGGGCCGCCAGCGACGGTTCGGAACCGTCGACACCGACCACGATCAGGAACGTACCGGCAGCGTCCATTCGTCTGTCCTCTCACAGTATCGGTCCTGCAGCATCGGCCAGTGCCAGTCTGTGCCCGTCGTGCTGAGCGGTCAAGGCTCTCTTCAGCGCCGCACCCTCACAGGCCGTACCGGAAGCCCGTTCATTCGAAGGAGGCGGAAGGAGGTCCCAAAAGGCTCGTCGTTCCCCAGGACAAACCCGACCGTGAGCGTTTCACCGACACCGCAGCTGCGGCAAGGACGCCCGGGGACATGCACTCCCGGTCGCCACTGAGCCGGACCGTCCTTGGCCCTGGTCAGACCCGACGCCAGGCCTCTCACCGGGCATCGTCAGTTCCGGCCTGCCCGCCGTGGTCGCTGCGCACGCAAGCACATCACTAAACCCTGTCCAACCCGCTTCCGTCGCGCAAAACCGGAGGTCCGGCGGCGGGAAACGTCAGATCATTTGGAGCCTGCAGCGGTCCGGGTCGTCCTCAGCGCCGCGGACTCTCGGAGGTAGTCTCGGTCGCCGGAACCATTGTGGCAGCCCGCAGCCGGGTGGGAAGGCCTGTGGATAGTGGCTGGGAATAGGCCGATGATAGACGCAATCACGTCCCGTGCCCATGGCCGGGCGGATGAAGAGCGCAGACGCCTTAAAAAGCTCGAACAGGACCTGGCCGCCACCGATCCGGACCTGAACCTCGAACTGCGGTCCGGACGGCCCCGCGGCGTGGCTTCCCGCGCGGTGTAAGGGATTCTGGCCGCTGTGGCCGGCTTCGCCCTGGTCATCGCGGGGATTATCACGCAGTTCACGATCGTGGGCGTCGTCGGCTTCGTGCTGATGGGTGCCGGAGACCACTGGTTCTTCAGGGGCCTCTATCCGGGCGATGGGCCCGGCTTCCGCTTTTACCGGCAGGGTGCGGGGAACTCGTCTCCGTCAGGGCCTGAACCCGGAACGACGTCGTTCATCCGTCCGCACACCGGGACTCGCTCCGCATCACCGGTCCCTACCGGGCATGGAATGCTTGCTTCCGGGAGGAGTACCTTGTGAAATATCCGTCCTGCCTGGACGGCCCGCTCCGGATATGGGGGTGAAGAATCGTGGCTGCTGATCCAGCACCGGGTCCGTCGACGGGGCCGCGCCCCGTCTCGCGACCAGAAAATAAACCTGCGCCTTCCAGACCGGGACGCCCCCGGAAGCCGTCGCCGGACATGCCCGGAGACTCGGCGGTGACGCGGGCCGGCATGATCTGGGTTGCCGTCAGCGTGGGGCTGGTTCTTCTGGTATTGCTCATCATCTTCATCCTGCAGAACCAGGATCGCGTGACCGTGCAGTATCTTGGCGTGGCCGGCGAGCTTTCCCTGGGGATGGCGTTGTTCATTGCGGCAGTGGCGGGCGGGCTTCTGGTCACGATCGCCGGGGCCGTGCGCATTCTCCAGCTGAGAATCCAACGCCGGCGGCCGGCCGGCAGGCTGCCGGCTTCGGCTGGACCTGCGGCAACCGGCGGCCACGAACCAACGTCGGGGCCGTGAGTCGGCCGGACAAATTGTGGCCGGCTCTTCCCGCTTCGGCCTCGGATCCGGTCCGAGCCGGGAACGGCACGTCTATTCATCCGTCCATGGCTGTTCCTGCGGCCGGGTGTGGCGTTGGAACTCGCCCGGGCCGCCGCCTGTGGACTGCCGCGGACTGCTCAGCCGGGGTGCATGGTTTCAGTTCTTTGGGCGAGGGCCAGAAGGCGTTGGCGGTCCGCGGGCGCATAGGTTCCGGTGTTGAGCGCTTCGCGCATCCGGGCCACCTGTTCCAGGATCTCCGCCCGGTACCGGCCTTCGCTGTCGCACCATGAGAGCTCCTGGAGCAGTTCCAGGAGCCGTTCGGCGACGGCTGGGTCCGCTATTCCGTACAGCCGTGGCTGGGCCATGACCAGCTCTAGCAGGTCCCCTAGTGCAGGCATGGCCAGGACGACTCGCACTCTGCCCTCGTCATCCGTGAGCTGCAGGGGGCCCGGATGGCGGTTGGTTAGCCGGCACAACAGCGCGGACAAATGGCCCAGGACATGCACAGCTGTTGTAGGGTCGTTGATCCCCGGCGACAGGGCACGGGCGGCGACGTCCACGAGCTGGCGGAAACCGAAGCCGACGTCCTGAACATTGGTCCGTTCGAAGCCTGTGGTGACGGCGGCGTTGGCGGCTGCCTGCAGCTTGCTGCTCGCTTCGACGGTGAGCGGGGAACCCGGGCTAACTGGCCAGACAGTGGCGAACGGAACGCCATCGACCAGTGAGCTGCCGGGTTCGCGGTCAACCCGGATTAGTGCCCCGTTGTCCACAGCTGCCTGCACGAGGGCCCCGGCATCGTAGGAGGTGAGGAACCCCGATTTTGAACACACGATTCGGGTGCCTTTGTCTTGGCTTAGGAGATCCTCGGGCACCGCTTCGGAGCGGTCCTTAGGAAAAACCCTGTCAATGGTTTCCCGGGTTTCGGCACTGACTCTGCGCATCATCGTTTCAACACGGATTTCCCGGGTCAGGTGGGCCAGAAAGAGAACCAAGCCCATCACGCTGGCTATCGCGAGCACAAAGGCAACGGTGACGGAAATTTCGGGGACAAAGGATGTCCCCCCGCTGCTTTCGGTCCGCACACTGCGAAGGACGGTCAGTGCGAAGGCGAAGGCTGACAGGAACAAGGCCAGTGTCGCATGCACGAACTGGTCTGCTGTGAAGGTGCGTAGCAGCCGGGGAGAGAACTGGCTGCTGGCCAGTTGCAGCGTTACCACTGTGAGAGAAAACGTCAGGGAAGTAACGGTGATCAGGGATCCTGAAATCGCCTGCAGTACGGACCGGGCCGCTTCCGGGCCACCGCTGAACAGAAAAACTGCGGCACCGTCGGGAATCCCATCGTCCACGGCAGCGTCCAGTGCCGGCAGGACGAAACCCAGGGCCACGGCCAGGATCACCGCGAGGGCAGGCACTGGCCACAACTGCGTCCTTAGGGTGTCCATCAGGCGCGCTGTACGGCCATTGCTGGCCTGCTGGCCTGCACCCGTTGAATGCGCTATAGCCACCAGTTCCTCTTCTCCTGAGCGACATGGGTCCTGGGACATGTCTAACACCCGCGGCCGGTGTCGCCTATCAGGGGGTTTGGGCTGCCGCGGAGATCTCGGACAGTGGGCCCTCTTAAAATGGGGGTCTACCGAAAGTAGAGATCAGCATGACCGCAT
>NZ_MQTS01000184.1 GCF_020532825.1 Arthrobacter sp. SO3 | reverse complement strand
ATCAAAGCCAAAAACAGCGCCATCAAAAAGCTCAACAGCCTCGGTTTCGACGTCACCATCACCCCGGCTACCGCAGCCTGACCCCCATTACTTTCACGTTAGCTTTTCAGGGCCGCTGCCGCGCCCCTCCGGGGAGGGGGAAATAGCCGCGCTGCCGCGGCTTGGAGTCCGGCAGGTCCCTCTTCCGGCGGTCCGGTGGCCGGGACGATACTGGAGGGGTGTTCCGGATCCGACCCTGATCACTCCCTGGTGCCTGTGAGCCTGTGTATTAGCTTGGTGGTGGAGGGCCCTTTTCCGCGGGGACCGTGGACTGTTGCCTTGAGCACGAACGTTAGATTTCTGCATCTTTTGCCCTCCGTTCCGGGACACGCCACGAATCCGATAGCGGTACGGGAGAAGGCGAGTGGGATGGATGTGCTCTGTCAACGGTGCGCGGGACTGGATGTCTCCAAACGTGACGCGAAGGTCTGCGTGCGGGTCACCGGACCCGGCGGAAGAGTATCCGTGGAGACCACGACGTGGACAGCAATGACGAACCAGGTCCGTGAACTGGCGCAGTATCTGCTCGCCGAACACGTCCAACTGGTCATTATCGAGGCCACGAGTGATTACTGGCGCCAGTTCTACTTCCTGCTCGAGGACGCCGGGCTCACCGTGGAGCTGGTCAATGCACGGGATGCCCGGAATCTGCCCGGACGTAAGACCGACGTTTCCGATGCTGCCTGGCTGGCGCAGCTCGGCGCCTACGGTCTGGTCCGGGGCTGTTTCGTTCCGCCGGCCGATATCCGCCGGATCCGGGACCTGACCCGGACCAGAACCGCGATCACTGATGAACGCTCCCGCGAGATCCAGCGGCTGGAGAAGATGCTGGAGGACTCCGGGATCAAGCTCTCCTCCGTCGCCACGGACATCACCGGGGCATCGGGGCGGGCCATGCTCGAGGCACTGATCAGCGGTCAGGACGATCCGCGGGTCCTCGCTGACCTGGCGAAGACAAGGATGCGCCCGAAGATACCGGCACTGATCGAAGCACTGACCGGCCGCTTCAATGACCACCACGCCTTCATGGCCCGGCTTTTCCTGGACCGGATCGACGCCCACACCAAGGATCTCAAACGCGTTGATGACCGGGTTGAGGAGCTGATGGCCCCTTTTCAGGGCGCCCGTGAACTCCTGGCCAGCATCCCCGGTGTCTCCGGCCTGGTCGCCGATGTCATCATCGCCGAAACCGGGGCGGACATGTCCGTCTTTGCCACCCCCGGGCACCTCGCATCCTGGGGCGGGACCGCTCCCGGTGCCAACGAATCCGCCGGGCGGGTCAAGTCAACCAAAACCAGACCCGGGAACCGGTACCTCAAACGCGCACTGGGCACCGCGGCCATGGCGGTCTCCCGCTCACAGACAACATACTTCGGCGCCAAATACCGGCGCATCAAATCCCGCAGGGGACCGATGAAGGCCCTCGTCGCCGTCGAGCACTCCATCCTCACCGTGGTCTGGCACCTGCTCACCACCGGCGAGGTATACCGGGACCCCGGGCCGGACTACTTCGCCAAACGCCAACCGGCCCGCACCCGGGCACGGGCCGTGAAACAACTCGAGGAACTCGGCTACACCGTCACCTTGGAACCTCTCACCCACACCGGCTGAGACCGCGGGGACACCCTATTTTCACGTTAGGACG
>NZ_MQTS01000183.1:35620-55528 GCF_020532825.1 Arthrobacter sp. SO3 | reverse complement strand
GCCCCCGCCCCCGCCCCAGGAACCCGCGGACCTCCCGCCTGACTCCTCACCGGACGCGCTGGATGCCGACGAGAAGAAAAACAACCCCTGGCTGTTCTGGGGCCCGCTCCTCGCTGCGATCGGGTACGCGCTGATCCCGGTCGTGATCCTGGCCCTGCCGCTGCTGCTGATCGCCCTGCTCAAGTCCCGGCGCCGGCTGGCACGCTTCCGCGACGGCCACCCTGCCCAGCGCGTGGGCGGCGGCTGGAACGAAGTCGTCAGCCTCGCCACCGACCTCGGCGCCGGGGTGGACCAGCGCGCCACCCGGCGTGAGTCCGCCGTCGTGCTCGCCGACGCCTTCCCGGCCAGCGGCGGGACCACCACGCTGCTGGCCCACCGTGCCGACGCCGCGATTTTCGGTACCGGCCAGCCGAGCGAGGACGAGGTCCGGCACTACTGGGAAACCGTGGACGGCTCGCTCAAGGAGATGACCGGAACACTCGGTTTTTGGGGACGGCAGCGGGCCCGGTTCTCGCCGCGCTCCCTCCTGGCCGACGGCCGGGCCGCCCTGAAACAGCGGGGCCAGCAGCCAGTCCGGTCCCGCCGGAAGCGTGCCGCGCCCGCAGGATCAGAACACCCCGCAGGTACAGTGGAGTCCGGTCCGGCGGCGGCAGCAGGACGTGCTGCTGCCGACGCCGCAGCCGACGCCAGCCAGACCGCCAGGAAGAACCGCAACGAGCCATGACAGACGACGCCGAGCGCTGCCCGCGCTGCCAGCAGCCGCTCCGACCGGGGGCTGCCTTCTGCACCTCCTGCAGCACGCCGCTGAGCAACCGGTCCGCGCGCAAACAGCAGCACCTCCACGCGCAGGGACCGATCCCCGGTAGTATCCCCCTAACGCAGGGCCCGGCCACGGGCCGTGGACAAGGGGGAGGTCCCGCCATGCCGGGCAAGCTTGAACTGGTCCCCGCTGCTGCCGGAAAACGGCTGGGAGCCGCGGTGCTGGACTGGCTGCCGCCGGTGACCATCCTGACGGTCCTGTTGGCGGTCGGTTTCGCCGGTATCACCCGCACCCAGAGCGGGGGCTTCATCGTCTACGGCACTTCCTCGCTGGTGCTCTTCGGGGGCATCGGTGCGGGCCTCACCCTGATCTACACGGTGGTCCTCGCCATGCTCGAGGGCCGGTCCGGAGTCACCCCCGGCAACCGCCTCATGGGGATCCGCAGCACGGATGCCGACGGCTACGCCCCGGGCGGGGGAGCGGTGTTCCTCCGCGGCCTCATCACCGGAGCCGGAGTGCTGCTGGCCGTGATCGCCGCCGCCGCGGTCATGGCCTTCCAGTGGTTCGGCGTCGCTGTGCTGGTGCTGGGACCGCTTCTGTTCCTGGGCACGGCCTGGGCCGTCCTCGTGGTGCTCTCCAGCGCCTGGGACCGCAACGGCCAGCTCCGCGGCTGGCACGACACCGCCGCCAAGACGCTCGTCTTCGATGTGAAGTCCGGCCGCAACCCGGTCACCACCGGCGGCATCCAGGGCCCGTACAGCTTCGCGCCACTGGACCTCCCCCCGGTCCGGCAGGTCGCCTCGCCGCTGGCAGGTGCTGCGGCGGCAGCCTCCGCAACCGCCGCAGCCTCCACAGCGTCCGAAACTGCCGCCGCATACGCCCCGGCCGCAGCATCCGTCCCCTTCCACCCGGACACGCACCCGGACGACGACCACGACCGCACCCAGGTCCGCGGCAACACGCAGGCTCCTGTCACCGTGGCGATGCTACGCATCCGGCTGGACGACGGCCGCGACATCGAACTGGACCGCACCGCGCTGATCGGCCGGAACCCCGCCGGGCACCCCGGCGAGGACTCCGTGCAGCTCATCCCGGTGGCCGATCCCGTCCGATCCATTTCCAAGACCCATCTCCACCTCCTTGCCGGAAACGGGGGAGTCTGGGCGACCGACCGCAATTCCACCAACGGCAGCGCCGTCACCACCCCGGACGGTATCCGTACCGCCCTCGCGGCAGGGGAACCCACCCACGTCCGCCCAGGCTCCACCGTGCACTTCGGTGACCGCTCCTTCTACCTAGGACAGGCATGAATCCCCAGCCGGCCGCCGTTCCATCCCCTCCGAGCCCCGACAACGACCCGGTGCCATCCCCGGGCAGTCCGCCCAGCGGTGCCTCAAACAGTCCGCCCAGGGGTTCCTCGAGCCTGCGGCTCAACGTCGGCTACGGCACGGACCGTGGCCTGCGCCGTGAAATGAACGAGGATTCCTTCATCGCCGCGGATCCCGTCTTCGCTGTCGCGGACGGCATGGGCGGACATGAGGCCGGCGAGATCGCCAGCGGCATCTGCGTGCGCACGCTTGCCCAGATCCCGCAGTTGGCGAGCGGGGAGCGGGACGCCACCGCCGGCGTCGTGCAGGAGTACCTCCTGATGGCCGACGAGAGCATCCGCGAGGCCACGGACTCCCGCGCCGGGACCACACTCTCCGGCGTCGTGGTGGTGGAGCAGATGGGCGTCCCGTACTGGCTGGTCCTGAACATCGGCGACTCCCGGACCTACCGGCTGAGCCAGGGCAAGCTCAGCCAGGTCAGCGTGGACCACTCCGAGGTCCAGGAACTTGTCGACGCCGGCCAGATCAGCCAGGCGCAGGCCGCCGTGCACCCGCGCCGGCACGTCGTCACCCGGGCGCTCGGCACCGGCGACGAGACCGAAGCGGACTACTGGCTGCTGCCCATCGAGGAAGGCGACCGGCTTCTGGTCTGCTCCGACGGTCTCAACGGCGAACTCGACGATGACCACATTTCCAATATCCTGCGTTCCCAGGCGGACCCCCAGGCGGCCGTGGATGAACTCATCCAGGCGGCCCTGCGCAGCGGCGGCCGTGACAATGTCACCTGCATCGTGCTGGACGCCACCAATGTCACCAACGACGACGGCGCCGCCCAGACAACACCGCGCAGCGCCGCCGCGGCGGAGGACGAGGACACCCTGCCCCGGACCGATGCGCTGGACCTCACCCCCACCGGGGAACCGGTTTCCCAAGCCGGGCCGGATGCCGGGCAACCGGCCGCTGCAGCTGCGGCTGTCGCGGAAGACGGCGAGGACCCGGATGATGGCAAGTAACCGGCCCGCTGCCGCGCGGTACACGCCCGGCAGCTGGCTCGGTGTGGTGCGCTCCGGAACCGTGGTGCTGCTGCGCCCGGACAGCACGGCTGCCCTGGTCGAATCCGTGTGGGAACTCCTCGCAACCGGTCCCCAGGTGCACGAGGTGCTCGACGCCGTGACCTCGGCCTCGGGCGGTTCGCTGGCCCGGCTGCCATGGTTCGCCATCGTGGACAACCGGAGCGCCGTGCAATTCTTCCTGCGCGGCGAGATCGACCTGACCGTTGACCTGCCGTCCGGACCGGTGGAACTGAGCGGCCGCGAGGTGACCACCTGGACGGAACGGCGCTTCGCAGCCGCCAACGGATTCAGCCTGACCGTCCCGGGCGCCGAAGCCACGGGTGCGGCCGGTGCCGGGCGGGACCTTCCGTTGACTGACGGTGTGGTCCTGCTCCAGGGCCTGCGGGTGGAGTTTGCCGGCGCAGCGCCGGCCATGGACATGCTGGCGGCATCCGAAGCCGACATTGCGGCCGGGCTGCGCGATCACGACGCCTCCGCGGAGACCGTGCTGGCGTACCCCGGCGAGGATCTCGAGCTCGGCGGCACCCTGCACGCAGAGCCGGAACCGGAGCCGGACCCAGAGCCTGAACAGGAAGAGCCGGACCCGGAACCGGAGCAGGACCCTGAAGCTGAACAGGAGGAGCCGGAGCCGCAACTGGAGCTGGAACCGGAGCGGGAACCGGCCGAGCAGGAGCTGACGGGCAGCTACGACCACCTCTGGGAACAGACGGTGATGCGGAACATCGAAGACGCCGCCGTCCGCGAGGACCCCGACGCCGACGGCGAACCTGCCACCGAACCGGCCGGCCCGGAGACTTCCAGTGCCGGGACCGCGCCGGACCCGGCCGCATCCGCGCCGGTGCCGTCCTTTTCCGCTCCCGCCCCGGAACTTCCGGCGGCACCGCGGCCTGCGGTCCCCACCGGACTGATTGACTCCGTGCCCTGGCTCACCGGCACCGGCACTGGCACCGGCACCGGCACCGGCACTGGCACCGGCACCGGCAGCGGACGCCCGCCGTCGTCCGGGTCGTCAACGCAGCCGTCCGCGCCGGCCGCACCGTTGCCGCCCACCGCCCCGCAGGCCAATGCCCCGCAGGTACCGGTCCCGCAAGTCCACATCCCGCAGGCGTCTCAGGTGCCTGTAACGCCAGTCCCGGCCGCGCAGCCTGAAGCGGACGTGGACCACGACGGCCAGACGATCATGAAGAGCGATCTCGCGGGAGCCGCCCCAAGGCCGGCCGGCACCCAGCGCGGCGGCCCGGATCCGGCCACCGGACCGATGGTGCTGGCCCGGGTCTGCCCGCAGGGACACGCCAACCCGTCCACCTATTCGCACTGCGGCCGCTGCGGAGAGCCGCTGCCCGGCGACGGCGTCCAGGTGCGGCGGCCCCGCCTGGGCCGGATGCGCCTGTCCACCGGCGGCCTGATCGACCTGGACCAGTCGCTCATCGTGGGACGCCAGCCCTCGGTGTCGCGCGTCCAGGGCGCCGTGATGCCCAAGCTGGTCCAGGTGGCCAGCCCCAGCGGGGACATCTCCCGCTCGCACGTGGAGGTCCGGCTGGAAGGCTGGCATGTGATGCTCTGCGACCTCAAGGCGACCAACGGCACCGTGCTGGTCCGCGAAGGCCAGCCCCCGCGCCGGCTGGCGCAGGGCGAGATGGCCATCCTGCTCGACGGCGACATCGCAGAAGTAGGCGACGGCATCTCGCTGCGCTTTGAGGAGATCCCGTGAGCTCAAAACGGCCCGTAGCCCCGCCGCCGATCATTCCGGGCTTCCATTACATCAGCCTGCTCGGCTCCGGCGGGTTCTCCGACGTCTACCTCTATGAGCAGGACCGGCCGCGCCGCAAGGTGGCCGTCAAGGTGCTGCTCTCGGACCTGTTGACGGAGGGGGCCCGCCGCCGCTTCGAATCCGAAGCGAACCTGATGGCGCAGCTGTCCTCGCACCCCTATATCGTGACGATCTTCCAAGCCGAGATCACCGATTCCGGGCATTCCTACCTGGCCATGGAGTACTGCTCCCGGCCCAGCCTGGACGTCCGCTACCGGCGGCAGCGCTTCAGCGTTGACGAGGTCCTCGCCGTCGGCATCCAGGTGGCGTCCGCCGTCGAGACCGCCCACCGGGCCGGAATCGCGCACCGGGACATCAAGCCCGCCAACATCCTGGTCACGGACTACAACCGGCCCGCCCTGACCGACTTCGGCATTTCCGGCACCCTCGCCGGCGACCAGGACGAGGACGCGGGCATGTCCATCCCGTGGTCCCCGCCGGAACAGTTCACCGGCCACCAGGTCGACGGCGTCCTGGTGGACGTCTGGGCGCTCGGCGCCACGCTCTACACCCTGCTGGCCGGCCGGTCGCCGTTTGTGCTGCCGGGAGCCGACAACTCACAGCGTGAGCTGATCTCCCGCATCACCAACCTGCCGGTGCCGAAACTGGGGCGCGCTGACGTGCCGGAATCCCTGGAACTGGCGCTCTCGACGGCGATGGCCAAGTCCGCCGCGTCCCGCTACTCCTCGGCCCATGCCTTCGCCCTGGCCTTGCAGCGGATCCAGGCCGAACTCAACCTCTCCGTGACCTCGTTCGAGGTGCTGGATGAGCAGCGCGCCGAGGACAACCACCCCGACGACGGCTTCGAGGAAACCCGCGTCCGCAGTGTCGCCTCGATCGACCCGGACGCCACGGGCAACGCCACCACCTTCCCGGTGCGGGTCCCCGAAGCGGACACCCGCTTCACGGCCGACAACGCCACCACCTTCAACAACGCGACCATCCCGCGCCCGCCCGCACTGCCGGGTTTCGATACGCCCGGCGCCGGCCGGACTTCCGGACCGCGGACCCCCGCCAGGTCCGCGGCCCCCGACGACGACGTGGCGGCCACGGTCAGCCGCTCCAGCGCGGCGGATCCGGCCGGCGGCCCGGACGACGGCGCGGCGGGGCACCCGGGCGGCCACGGCCGCCGGAACCTGCTGCTCTCGATCATCGGCGGCACCGTGGTGGTGGCCGCCGTCGTCCTCGGGATCGTGGCGGGCACCACCCGGCCCGAGCCGGCGCCGAAGGCCACCGGGCAGATCAGCAAACCGCCCGCCGACGCCCTGGACAACGGCACCGTCCCGGACGTCACGGGGCTGACCGGGACGGCCGGACCGGCCGGGAAGATCAGCTTCAGCTGGACCAACCCGCAGCCCAAACCGGGCGACAGCTACAAGTGGAGAGTCCACACGATCAAGGACGACGGGCAGTACCAGGCCGCCGCCGAGCCGAAAGCCGAAATGGCCGCGAACCCGGCCGAGCCCAGCTGCATCCAGGTCATGATCGTCCGCAGTGACGGGGCTTCCTCGCCACTGGGCCCGGACTCCATCGCCTGCGTCAGCAAATAACCAAACGACTTCCGGAAAGGTACGGATTATGGGGGATCTGGCAATAGATTTCTGCGGCGAGTGGCATGAGCCCTCGGACGAGGACATCTTCAGCATCGGCCGGGAGGGCGATCTCGAGGTGGACGACAACCCGTACCTGCACCGTCAGTTCCTGCAGATCGCCCGCTATGACGGCATCTGGTGGCTCAGCAACGTCGGCAGCATGCTCTCCGCGACCATTGCCGACGCGACCGGCGGGATGCAGGCGTGGCTCGCGCCGGGGGCCCGGATCCCGCTGGTCTTCAGCCACACCAACGTCATCTTCACGGCCGGGCCCACCACCTACGAATTCGCCGTGCATCTCCAAACCCCCGCCTTCCGGCAGGAAGCGCGCGAGGAGGACAGCGGCGGGGACACCACCATCGGACCGGTGCTCTTCACCGACTCGCAGAAGGCCCTGATTGTGGCCCTCGCCGAACCCATGCTGCGCCGTGACGGGACCGGCTTCAGCGCCATTCCGTCCTCGGCCGACGCCGCCAGGACCCTGGGCTGGGCACTGACCCGGTTCAACAGAAAGCTGGACAATGTGTGCGACAAACTCGACAAAGTCGGCGTCGCCGGCCTTCGGGGCGGCGGCGGAAAGCTCGCCACCAACCGCCGCGCGAGGCTCGTGGAACACGCCGTCACCTCACATCTCGTGACCGCCGCCGACCTGCACCTGCTGGATCAGCAGAACGCCGCAGCGCCCAACGCCCTGAAACGCAACCCCGCCAAAAACAGCGCCCTGACCGTGAGCGGAGCCGACGAAGCGTGAGAATCCGACTGACGCTGCGCCGCGACCCGGCCGACGCCAAAGACCTCGCCGTCACGGTTGACGGGCTCGCCACCGTGGCGGACATCGCCACCCAACTCTGGGCGGCCGACCCGGCACGGCGGGGGACCCCGCCGCCGTCGAACCTGTCCCTCAGCATCGAGGTGGCCTTCGCCGCCGGCGGCATGAAAGGCAGCGTCCTGGACCGCAAGGACAACCTGCTCGAATCCGGGCTGCGGCCCGGCTCCATCGTTTCGCTGACCCGGCTGAGTGAGCAGTTCGGGACGCCCGGCGCGAACCGGGGCCCGGCGGCGGCGACACTGCGGGTGCTGTCCGGACCCGACGCCGGACGGGAATTCTCGCTGCCGTCCGGCACCAGCTACATCGGCCGGGACCGCGACGTCGACATCCGGCTCACGGACCCCCTCACCTCCAAACGGCACGCCCGCATCACGGTGGGCGAGACGGTCGAGATCGTGGACACGAACTCGGCCAACGGGCTGCTGATGGACGGGCTGCCGGTCACCCGCGCCACGCTCAGCTCTTCGGATACCGTGGCACTGGGGGACACGACTGTCTCGGTGGTCTCGCTCGGCACCGGGCACGGTTCCGCGCCGACCTCACCCTTGATCGAATTCAACCGCTCGCCCCGCGTGGTGCCGCGATTCGAGCAGCAGAAGCGGATGCTCCCGGCCGGGCCCAAGCGCCAGGAGCACCACGCCTTTCCCTACATCATGCTGCTCGCGCCGCTGATGATGGGCGGCATCCTGTTCGCCGTCACCCAGAACGTGCTCTCCGTCGTGTTCATGCTGATGATGCCGCTGTTCATCGTGGGCCACTACGTGGACCAGAAGCTGCAGGCCAAGCGGGAACGCAAGGAACAACTCAAGCAGTTCCGCGAGTCCATGGCCGTGTTCCGCACCGACATCACCCGGCTGCAGAACGTGGAACGCTCGGTCCGGCTGCAGGAGGCACCCTCGGTCAGCGACACGGTCGACTCGATCTACAAGCTCGGCCCGCTGCTCTGGACCCACCGGCCCGAGCACACCGGGTTCCTGGGCCTGCGCTTCGGGCTGGGCACGGCGCCCTCGCGGATCCAGTTCGAGGAGCCCAACAGCAACGACACCGAAGCCGAATACATGGCCGAAATCCAGGAGTGCCTGGCACAGTTCCGGGACATCGAAGGTGTGCCGATCGTCTCGCAGCTGCGTTCCGCCGGGTCCTTCGGCCTCGCCGGCTCCCGCGGCCTCGTCGACGATGTCGCCCGCGGGATGGTCCTGCAGCTCGTCGGCCTTCATTCGCCCGCGGAGGTCGTCCTGGCCGCCATCACCTCGGCGCAGTCGAAGGAACGCTGGGAATGGCTGCAGTGGCTCCCGCACGTCGGCTCCGGCCACAGCCCGCTGGCCGGCGACCACCTCGCCGCCGGCCCCGCGGGCGGCTCGGCCCTGCTCTCCCGGCTGGAAGACCTGATCGACCAGCGCGAGGCTGCGTCGCAGACCCCGCGCCCGGCCCTGCGGCCCGGCGTCGACCCGCTCAGCATGGACCTCCCGGAACCGCTGCTGCCCACCGTGCTGGTGGTCGTCGAGGACGACGCCCCGGTGGACCGCGGCCGGCTCACCCGGGTCCTCGAACGGGGCCCGGACTCCGGCGTGCACGTTATGTGGGTGGCCACCTCGGTCCAGCAGCTTCCGGCCGCGTGCCGGGACTTCATGGCGGTCGACGGCGAGCACGGCACCACCACCGGGCAGGTCCGGCTCGGCCGGCACACCTTCCCGGTGAGCTGTGAAAGCCTCGACGCCGGACTCGCCGCCCAGCTCGCCCGGATGCTCTCCCCGGTCGTGGACGTCGGCAAACCGCTGGAGGACGACTCCGACCTGCCGCGCGCCGTTTCCTACGCCACCCTGATCGGCAAGGACTTCCTGGACAGCCCGGCGTCCGTGGCGGAACGCTGGACCGAGAACAATTCGGTCCGCGCCTCCGCCAAGCCCAACCGCAAGGACAACGGCACGCTCCGGGCCCTCGTCGGATCCAAGGGCATCGAACCGCTCTACCTCGACCTGAAGAACGAGGGGCCGCACGCCCTCGTCGGCGGCACCACCGGCGCCGGCAAATCCGAATTCCTGCAGTCCTGGGTGATGGGCATGGCCGCCGCCTACAGCCCGGACCGGGTGAGCTTCCTGTTTGTGGACTACAAGGGCGGCGCCGCGTTCGCGGACTGCCTGCACCTGCCCCACACCGTGGGCCTGGTCACCGACCTCTCCCAGCACCTCGTCCGCCGGGCGCTGACCTCGCTGCGGGCGGAGCTGCACTTCCGGGAACGGCTGCTGAACCGGAAAAAAGCCAAGGACCTGCTGGAACTCCAGCGCGAAGCGGATCCGGAGGCTCCCCCCTACCTGATCATCATCGTGGACGAGTTCGCTGCCCTCGCCACCGAGGTGCCCGAGTTCGTCGACGGCGTCGTGGACGTCGCCGCCCGCGGACGTTCGCTGGGACTGCATCTAATCCTGGCCACCCAGCGCCCTGCCGGCGTGATCAAGGAAAGCCTGCGCGCCAACACCAACCTGCGGGTGGCGCTGCGGATGGCCGACGAGGACGACGCGATCGACATCCTCGGTGTGCCGACGGCGGCGTACTTCGACCCCGCCATCCCCGGGCGCGGCGCCGCCAAGACCGGCCCCGGCAGGATCCAGGGTTTCCAGACCGGCTACGCCGGCGGCTGGACCACGGAGAAGCCGCAGCGCCCGCAGATCGAGATCGTCGAGATGGCCTTCGGTTCCGGGCCGGCCTGGGCCGCACCGGCCCCGGAGACCCCGGTAGAGGAAGAAGCTGCCGGTCCCAACGACATCGCCCGGATGACGGCCAACATCATCAGGGCCGCCGATGTGCTTTCCATCGAGCCGCCGCGCAAACCATGGCTCGATGAGCTCGCGACGAGCTATGACTTCTCCCTGCTGCCGAACCCCCGCACCGACGAGCGCCTGCTGCTGGGCGTGGCGGACGACCCGGCGCACCAGGACCAGCCCACGGTGTTCTACGAACCGGACCGGGACGGCAACATGGCCATCTACGGCACCGGCGGCTCCGGCAAATCCGCGGCGCTGCGCGGCATCGCGATCGCCGCCGCGGTCACCCCCCGAGGCGGGCCGGTCAACGTCTACGGCATCGACTGCGGCTCCTCGGGGATGAAGATGCTCGATGAGCTCCCGCATGTCGGGGAAATCATCAACGGCGACGACGTCGAACGCGTCGGCCGGCTGCTGCGCTGGCTCCGGGACCTCGCCGACGACCGGTCCGCGCGCTATTCCGAAGTGCGTGCGTCGACCATCGTGGAGTACCGCAAACTCGCGGGCCGGCCGGAGGAAAAGCGCATCTTCGTGCTGGTGGACGGCATGTCCGCCTTCCGCGAGGCGTACGAATACAGCAAGCTCTCGGCGCTGTGGGACATCTTCCTGCAGCTCGCCACCGACGGCCGCCCGCTCGGCATCCACCTCGTGGTCAGCGGGGACCGCCCCAACTCGGTGCCGGCGTCGCTGCTGGCCTCGATCCAGCGCCGGCTGGTGCTGCGGCTTTCCTCGGAGGACGACTACCTGTCCATGGACGTGCCCAAGGATGTCCTGGGCCAGGCGTCGCCTCCGGGCCGCGGCCTGCTGGGCAACCTCGAGGTCCAGCTCGCTGTTCTGGGCGGGAACTCCAACCTGGCCGTGCAGGCCCGCGAGGTGCACAAGCTCAGCGAGGCCATGCTGCGCCAGGGCGTCGAACGCGCCCCGCAGATCGAACGCCTGCCGGACCAGATCGACCTCGGTATCCTGCCGGCCGGCAGCCCGGACCTCCCGGTCATCGGCGTCGACGACGAGACGCTCCAGCCGGCCGAGATCCTGGCCAAGGGCCCGCTGCTGCTGGCAGGCCCGCCGGGCTCCGGACGCACCGTGGCCCTCGTGACCCTGGCCTACGCGCTGCGCCGTTCCAACCCCGGCGTCGAACTGATCTACGTCGGCTCCCGGCGCTCCACGGCGGCGGCCCTGAAGCTCTGGGACCGCTCGGTGGTCGGCGCCGACAACGTCGAGGAGGCCATCGATGAGCTGGTGGATTACTCCACCGGCACGCCCGGCAAGCTTGCGATCTTCATCGAAGGCCTGACCGACTTCACCGACACGGGCGCGGAGTCGGGCATCGAACGGCTCGTCACGGCGTCGATCAAGGCCGAACAGTGGGTGGTCGGCGAATCCGAGACGTCCACCTGGTCCTCGGCCTGGTCCCTCGCGCAGCCGTTCAAGTCCGGCCGCCGCGGGCTGCTGCTCAACCCGGGCGACATCGACGGCGACAGCCTGCTCAGCACCTCGCTGGGCCGGATCAGCACGGACTTCATCCCCGGCCGCGGCTACATCGTGGGCCGCGGCAAGGTCCGCAAGCTCCAGGTCGCGCTGCCCCCGGAAAACCGGAACTGAACCCGTTGACCTTGCAGTTAACGTCCTTATGAAGCGCTTATAGGGACAACAACTGCAAGGTCAACGAGGGGCGCCGCCTCCGGCGCCACTTCTCTGTATCGACGATTATCGATACAATAGGAGGAAAGCCGCAACAAAGGAGAACCACATGCCTGCTATCCGAATCTACGAATCCGCCCTCTGCTGTGACACCGGTGTTTGCGGCCCCGACGTGGACCAGTCCCTGGTGGATGTGACGGCGGACGTGCGTCATCTCCAGGGCCTCGGTGCTGATATTGCGCGCCACAATCTCGCCAGCGAACCGACCGCCTTCGCGCAGGACGAGACGGTCCGTGGATTTATGCACCTGGTCGGATCAAAGGGCCTTCCGCTCACCATCGTCGACGGCGTTACGGTCGCCACCGGCACGTACCCGAGCAGGGGACAGCTGCTGGCCTTGGCCGGACTGGGCGAAGCCGGGGTTGACCCGCAGGCCCGGCCGGAACTCGGCCTGAGTGAAAAGTCCGGCGGCTGCTGCGGCGGCTCGACGAGCTGCTGCTAGGTCCCGGCGTGGAGTTTCTGGCGAACGTACCCCGGTTCCTGTTCTTTACCGGCAAGGGCGGTGTCGGCAAGACCTCCGTAGCGTGCGCCACAGCGCTCACCCTTGCCAGGGCCGGTCAGAAGGTTTTGCTGGTCAGCACAGACCCCGCGTCCAACGTCGGTCAGGTCTTCGGCGTGACCATTGGGAACACGGTGACGCCCATTCAGGATGTGCCCGGTCTTTCAGCGTTGGAGATTGACCCGGAGCAGGCGGCCGAGGCGTACCGGGAACGGATCATCGCGCCGGTCCGCGGACTCCTTCCCGAGACTGAATTGGCCGGCATCGCCGAGAGTCTCTCAGGTTCCTGCACTACCGAGATCGCTTCTTTCGACGAGTTCACCAACCTGCTCGCCGACGAGGGCTCCTACGGCGAGTATGACCACATCGTTTTCGACACCGCCCCGACCGGCCACACGATCCGGCTGCTGCAGCTGCCGGGCTCCTGGACCGATTTCCTGGCGGCAGGCAAGGGGGACCCGTCCTGCCTGGGCCCCCTGTCCGGACTCGAGAAGCACAAGCAGGTGTACGCCAAGGCGGTCCAGGCCCTCACCGACGCGGCGAGGACCCGGCTTGTCCTGGTCAGCCGCGCGCAGACATCCTCACTCAGTGAAATTGAGCGGACTTACCTCGAACTCAACCAGATCGGGATCGGGGGAGGATACGTCGTCATCAACGGCGTCCTGCCGGAGGCCGCAGGGGGCGAGGATCTGGCGCAGGCACTGCGCGCCCGGGAAGCTGCTGCCCTTGCAGCCATTCCCGAGGCGGTCGCCGGTCTGCCCCGCGATGTCCTGGATCTGAAGCCGGGCAATATGGTCGGCATTGCTGCGCTTGAATCCCTGTTCGCGCCCACATCCGGGGCCGATATCACAGATGACGCCGCGCTGGTCCCCGAGATCGAGGACGCCCCGCTGGCTGCCCTGGTGAACGAACTGGAGCTCGACGGCCACGGCCTCGTGATGTGCATGGGCAAGGGCGGCGTCGGGAAGACCACCGTCGCTGCCGCCATCGCGGTCGCCCTGGCCAAACGCGGGCATGCGGTCCACCTCACCACGACCGACCCCGCAGCCCACCTCACCGAAACACTCCATGGTTCCATCCCGGGCCTCACGGTTTCGCGTATCGATCCGGAAGCGGCCATCCAGGAGTACCGCGATCACGTGATGGAGACCAAGGGGCGGAGCCTGGACGATAGCGGACGCGCGGCCCTCGCTGAAGACCTGATGTCCCCGTGCACGGACGAGGTGGCTGTGTTCCGGCAGTTCTCCAGGGTGGTCCAGGAATCCCGCCGGCACTTCGTGGTGATCGACACCGCACCGACCGGCCACACCCTGCTGCTCCTGGACGCCACGGGTTCGTACCACCGGGAGATCGCCCGCCAGGTCGGTGACACCATGGGATTCGTGACGCCCCTCATGCGGCTGCAGGATCCGGCGCAGACCAAGGTCGTTCTCGTGACGCTGGCCGAAACAACACCGGTACTGGAAGCCGAAGAGTTGAAGGGTGACCTGGAACGGGCCGGAATTCACCCGTGGGCCTGGGTCATCAACAACTCGATCGCCGCCGCACACCCGCAGACGGCGTTCCTGCGGGCCCGCGCCGCGAGCGAAATCGAACAGATCACGAAGGTGCACACCCTGACGGACCGGGTCGCTCTCATTCCGATGCTGCCCGAGGAACCCATCGGCGAGGAGAAGTTGTCGGCGCTGACAGCCCTCAGCTCCCTGCCGGCCTGACGTGGATCGGGCCCCCGCTGACGCCTGCGCGGCGGGGGCCGTGACGCGTCTGGCTAGCCGTCCAGGCGCTTGGCCAGCAGTGCTTCGATGTCGCGGGCGGTGGCGTCAAGCCTGGCGATCGTGTCCCGTTGGATGGCCCGCAGGTATTCCGCATCGGACTCGCCGTCCTGCACCCAGTTCTCGTCGCCCGGTGAGTCCATCGCCTGGCGGGTGTTGGCGGTTGCCGTCCTGACGTTCTCCAGCATCGCGCGCAGCCGGTCCTCGGTGCTGGTGGTCTCGTTATCCATGGGTATCCTCCCTGGTTGCGGTCCTGGTGTCGGCCGTCGTCCGGACCGTGGCGTGGCACGCCGGACCCTGGTGGCTCACAGGGAGGCCAGGAGGCCGGCCGTCTGCTCCATGGCGCCGGGAACGAGCGAATAGTACGCCCAGGTGCCGCGCTTCTCGCGGTGCAGCAACCCGGCGTCGACCAGGATCTTGAGGTGATGCGACACGGTGGGCTGCCCCAGATCCAGCGGTTCGGTGAGGTCACAGACGCAGGATTCACCGGAGGCCTCGCCCTTGACGATGGAGAGCAGCCGCAGCCGGTTGGGATCGGCGAGGGCCTTGAAGACGAGCGCCTTTTGCCGGGCATCTTCTGCGCTGAGGATGGGCCGGGCGGACGGTGCACAGCAGGCCGCGTCGAGGGCCGGCTCAACAGTTTGCAGCGAATTCATGTGTCTATTATGCACACAGATTGACATTCATCGATATAGTTGGGAATACTTCATATCGACAAGCATCAATCTAAAGCTGAGCAGCACAGGAGTCCCGTGAGTACCCAGACTGACCCGTCGCCCACTCCAGGAGGCGGGGTTGCCGTGGCCGGCAGACTCTCCACCCTGGACCGTTTCCTGCCGGTGTGGATCATCGCCGCCATGGTCCTGGGGCTGCTCCTGGGCAGCTTCATCCCGGGCCTGAACACCGCCCTCGAGGCGGTCAGGGTCGGCGAAGTCTCGCTGCCAATCGCCATCGGGTTGCTGGTGATGATGTACCCGGTGCTGGCCAAGGTCCGCTACGACCAGGCGCACCGCGTCGTCGGGGACCGGAAACTCATGATCACCTCGCTGGTCCTGAACTGGGTGCTGGCCCCGGCGTTCATGTTCGCGCTGGCCTGGATCTTCATCCCGGACCTGCCCGAGTACCGCACGGGCCTGATCATCGTGGGCCTGGCCCGCTGCATCGCCATGGTGATGATCTGGAACGACCTCGCCTGCGGCGACCGGGAAGCCGCCGCCGTGCTGGTGGCGATCAACTCCGTCTTCCAGGTCATCGCGTTCGGCGCGCTCGGCTGGTTCTACCTGCAACTGCTGCCCTCCATGCTGGGGCTGCCGACCACCAGCGCGGACTTCTCCTTCTGGGCCATCACCGCCTCCGTCCTGGTGTTCCTGGGGATCCCGCTGCTGGCCGGATTTCTCACCCGAACCGTCGGCGAAAAGGCCAGGGGCCGGGACTGGTACGAGGGCACGTTCCTGCCCAGGCTGGGCCCGTGGGCGCTGTACGGCCTGCTCTTCACCATCACCCTGCTCTTCGCCCTGCAGGGCGGTACGATCACCTCCCGTCCGCTGGACGTCGTCCGGATCGCGGTGCCGCTGCTGGTCTACTTCCTGGTCGTCTTCGGCGCCGGCATGCTGATCGGCAAGTGGCTGGACCTCGGCTACGCCAAAACCACCACCCTGGCCTTCACTGCCGCGGGCAACAACTTCGAGCTCGCCATCGCCGTGGCGATCGGCACCTTCGGCGTCAGTTCCGGCCAGGCCCTCGCCGGCGTCGTCGGCCCCTTGATCGAAGTCCCCGTCCTTGTTGCACTGGTTTACGTGGCCCTTTGGGCCCGGAAACGCTACTTCACCGCCAGCCCCCTTTCCGCCTGACCTCAAGAACCTTCAGGAGAACCCCGATGAGCACCGAAACCGCCAAGAAACCCTCCGTTCTGTTCGTCTGCGTCCACAACGCCGGACGCTCCCAGATGGCCGCCGCCTTCCTCACCACCCTGTCCAAGGGCCGGATCGAGGTCCGCTCCGCCGGCTCCCAGCCCGCCGACAAGGTCAACCCGGCCGCCGTGGAGGCCATGGCCGAACTCGGCATCGACATGTCCGCCGAGATCCCCAAGGTCCTCACCACCGAGGCCGTCAAGGAATCCGACGTCGTCATCACCATGGGCTGCGGCGACACCTGCCCGATCTTCCCGGGCAAGCGCTACGAGGACTGGGAACTCGAGGACCCCGCCGGCCAGGGCGTCGAGTCCGTCCGCCCCATCCGCGACGAGATCAAGTCACGCATCGAGGACCTCATCGCCTCCCTCACCCCCACGGCCAAGTAGGAGCACCGCCATGGCTGAACAGCTGATCATCATCGGATCCGGCCCCGCCGGCTACACCGCGGCGATCTACGCGGCCCGGGCAGGCCTGTTGCCGCTCGTCATCGCCGGGGCGGTCACCGCGGGCGGCGCCCTGATGAACACCACCGAGGTGGAGAACTTCCCCGGTTTCCCCGGCGGGGTCCAGGGGCCGGAGCTGATGGACGGCCTGCAGCAGCAGGCCGAAAAATTCGGCGCGCAGGTAGTGTTCGACGACGTCACCGACGTGACGCTGACCGGCCACCTCAAGCGCGTGGTCACCGCAGCCGGTGAGACCCACGAGGCGCCCGCCGTCATCCTCGCCACCGGCTCCGCCTACAAGGAACTCGGACTGCCGGAGGAAAAGAAGTTCAGCGGCCACGGCGTCTCCTGGTGCGCCACCTGCGATGGATTCTTCTTCCGCGACCAGGACATTATCGTCGTCGGCGGCGGCGACTCCGCCATGGAGGAAGCGACGTTCCTGACCCGCTTCGGCAGGACCGTCACCGTCGTGGTGCGCAAGGGCGAGCTCCGCGCCTCCCGCATTATGGCCCAGCGGGCCAAGGACAACCCCAAAATCAGCTTCGTGTGGAACTCCGCCGTCACCGCCATCCACGGCGACGCCAAGGTCACCGGCGTCACCCTGACCGACACCCGCACCGGTGACACCCGGGAACAGGCCGCCACCGGGATCTTCGTCGCGATCGGCCACGTGCCGCGCACCGAACTGCTCACCGGGCAGGTGGACCTCGACTCCGAGGGCTACATCAAGGTGGATTCACCCACCACCGTCACCAACCTCTCCGGCGTCTTCGCCTGCGGCGACGCCGTGGACCACCGCTACCGCCAGGCCATCACGGCCGCCGGCACCGGCTGCGCCGCGGCCCTCGACGCCGAACGCTACCTCGCCGCGCTGGATGATGCCGACAGCATCGCCACCGCGCTCGTCGAGGAACCGACCCACTCCTGACCGAAGAGGACACCATGGCTGTAACCGCTACCCTTCCCGTCGCTGTCATCGGAGCCGGCCCCGTCGGGCTCGCCGCCGCAGCGCACCTGCTTGAGCGCGGCCTGGAGCCGCTCATCCTCGAGGCCGGCCCGACCGCGGGCGCCGCCATCGAAGGGTGGCGCCACATCCGGCTCTTCTCCCCGTGGCGGTTCAACACGGACGCAGCCGCCGTCCGCCTGCTCGCCGCCACCGGCTGGGAAGCGCCCGAGCCCACGACGCTGCCTACCGGCGGCGAACTCATCGACCAGTACCTCACCGCGCTCGCCACGCTCCCCGCCATCGCGTCCCGCTTGCACACCGGCGCCCGCGTCGTGGCAGTGACCCGGCAGGGCATGGACAAAACCCACAGCCGAAACCGCAGCACCACACCCTTGGTGGTCCGGGTCGAACACGCCGACGGCGAGGTCGGCGAGTACCAGGCCGCCGGTGTCATCGACGCGTCCGGCACCTGGTCCGCCCGCAACCCGCTCGGCACCTCCGGCGTGCCCGCCCTCGGCGAAGCCGCCGCAGCGGACAGGATTTCCTCAGCGCTGCCGGACGTCCTGGGCCGCGACCGCGGGAGGTTCGAAGGCCGCACGGCGCTTGTGGTCGGCGCCGGCCACTCGGCCGCCAACACCCTGATCAACCTCGCCGAGCTCGCAGCCCAGGTGCCCGCGACGAAGATCGTCTGGGCGATCCGCGGCGCCTCCGCCGCCAAGGTCTACGGGGGAGGCGCCGCCGATGAGCTGGCCGCGCGCGGCCAGCTGGGCAGCCGGCTCCGCGCGCTGGTTGGGAACGGAACCATCGAACTGCACACCGGGTTCGGGATCGCCGCCCTCGCCACGGCCGACGGCGCCGTCACCTTGACCTCCACCGACGGCCGCACTCTCGAGGCCGACGTCGTGGTCCCGGCCACCGGCTTCCGCCCCGACCTGGACATCCTCCGGGAACTCCGGCTGGACCTGGACCCGGCCGTGGAAGCCCCGCGTGAGCTCGGCCCGCTGATCGACCCCGAATTCCACTCCTGCGGCACCGTCGAACCCCACGGGGCCAGGATGCTAGCCCACCCGGAGCAGGACTTCTACATCGTCGGCATGAAGTCCTACGGCCGGGCCCCCACCTTCCTGCTCGCCACCGGCTACGAGCAAGTCCGCTCCGTCGCCGCGGCGCTGGCCGGGGACCAGGAAGCGGCCGACACCATCCAGCTTGAGCTTCCCGAGACCGGCGTCTGCTCCTCCGACGTCGGGAGCAGCTGCGGCACCCCCTCGGCCGGACCCGCAGGGTTCGTCGCCGACACCCCCGGCGGCTGCTGCGGAACACCCGAACCGGTCCTCGTCGGATTCCCCACCGGCCTGGCCCACGGCCGCTCCGGCGAAAACTGACCTCCTTTTCCCTGGAGCGCAGGCATCACTGCCCGCCACCCCCGACGCAGACAAGGCAGAATCAAACGCATGACCCGGACCACGAAAAAACCCAGCGCCCTGTTCGTCTGCAGCAAGAACGGCGGGAAATCCCAGCTCGCCGCCGGACTGATGAACCAGCTCGCGAACGGGACCGTCACGGTACACTCCGCCGGACTGATGAACCAGCTCGCGAACGGGACCGTCACGGTACACTCCGCCGGACCAAACCCGGCACGTCGCTGAACCCCCGGTCCGTGGACGCGCTGGCAGAGCTCGGCATCGACATCGCCGGCGAACACCCCAAACCCGTTACTGCCGAAGTCCTGGACGCGGTCGACGTCGTGATCGTCCTGGGCAACGAGGCAAAAGTCGAAGCCCCCGAGGGCAAGCGGCCCGAGGTCTGGGATACGGATGAGCCCTCCGAACGCGGCATCGAAGGCATGGAACGCATGCGCCTGGTCCGGGATGACATCAAGGCCCGGGTCCGGATGCTGTAGGCGGAGCTCACCGGGAACTGACCATGCCGGCGCCTGCACCCTCCCGGATCCTCGCCGCGGAGGGCGCACCGCGCGGAGGGCGCACCGCGCGGCGGCCTCGCCGCGCGGTGCGGCGGATGCTGCCATGGCGTACGCCCCGGCCCTGAATCAGCCTGCTGGCTCCGCGCCGCTAAACGGTCATCCGACGCTCCGGGGTGCGAACATGATGACAACCACCCCGACCAGGCATATCCCTGATCCGATGATGTCCCAGATGTCCGGGCGGAAGCCGTCAAAAATCATGCCCCACGCGAGAGACCCGGCCACGAACACCCCGCCGTATGCCGCAAGGATGCGGCCGAAGTGCGCGTCCGCCTGCAGGGTCGCGACGAAACCATAGATTCCCAGTGCGATGACCCCCAGCCCGGCCCACCACCATGCCTTGTCCTCCCGGACCGCCTGCCACACCAGCCAGGCACCGCCTATCTCGGCGGCCGCAGCAAGCACAAACAATAGAATCGATCGGGCAATGGTCATGCGATTATCCTGTCACCGGACGATGTCCGAATCTTGCCGCGACTCCTATGTTCGTCGTGGCACC